>CACENJ010000040.1 GCA_902560855.1 uncultured Pelagibacteraceae bacterium | reverse complement strand
AAGTAAGCCACTATAGCAGATCCTGTTCCCGTCATCCTTACAAAAAGGACATTTGGTAAATTTGAAAGAAAATGTTTTAAATTTTTAATTTTTAAATGTTTTTTGAGTACAATATTTTCAAGATCATTTTTTGATTGAACTAGGTAGTTAATTCTAAAAAACCTTTTATTTCCCTTCAAATAAAGAGGTTTTGAAAAATTTGTAACTCTTGAAAAAATGCCCCTAGTAGAACATCCAAATTTTGGCATAACTATTAAAACATAAAAGTTTAATTTATTGTTTAATCTAATGATTTTGCCATTTTTCAATAATATTGAATTTTTTTTTTCCATTCCAAGAGCAACGTCTGATCCAACTTTATATGCTATTTCTTGTGCAGTTTTTTCAGAAATTTTGACAACTTTTTTTTTAATTAAATATTTTAGTAAACTGGCAGCATTCATAGACCCTCCTCCCATTCCTGACTTTTGAGGAATGTTTTTTTTTATTTTAATTTCAAATTTTTTATTTTTAATTAATTTTTTTTTATCTAATAAGTGTAAAAGCTTAGTTATTGTATTTTTATTTCCTATTTTTTTTGAAAATTTTCCCAGAAAAGAAATTTTGTGTTTTGTTTCATCAATTGATTTAATATATATTTGATCAGAAAGCTGTACAAAAGTAATTAAACTTTCAATATCATGATAATTATTTTTTAGTTTTTTAATTACATTTATTGATAGATTAATTTTAGCCCAAGCTCTTAATTTTTTAAAACCCATGTTTATGAATTTTTTGGACCATTTAAAAGTTTATAAAAAATATCTTTTTTCATTTCTTCTTCAGTATCTTCAAAAGTCAAAACATTTTTCCAAAAATAACTTGCTTGAGTTTTTCTACCTAGCTTCCAAAGTATATCTCCATAGTGATCGTTTACTATTGGGTCGGTAGGCATAATTTGAATCGCTTTTCTAAGTAACTTTTCTGCTTCAACATAATTACCTATTAAATAATAAGCCCATCCAATTGAGTCTATAATATACGGATCGTTCTTTCTTTGGGCGTAAGCCCTTTCTAACATATTAATTGCTGAATTAATTTTATAATTTCTTTCTAACCAAGAATAAGCCAAATAATTTAACACATGTGGTTCATCAGGATTTATTTCCAATGATCTAAGCAAATCTTGATCTGATTTTTGTATCTCTCCAATCCTTTCGTAACTTCCTCCCCTTCTATATAAAACATCTGCGTATATAATTGATCTCTCATTTATTTGAGATAAAACTTTAGTATAATATTTTATTGCTAGATGATATTTTTTAAAACCTTTAAGAATATTTCCCATTTCATAATTAATTTTTAAAGAAGGTTCGTCAATTTCATCAAATTTTTTTTTAATATATTCAAATGACTTATCATTATCACTTTCTTTAGCGATTATTTGGGTAATTTTTTTTATCCTGTACCAATAATAAATGTCATTTTTTTCGTCAAAATTTTTCAATATTTTTTTTGCTTTTTTAAATTCTTCTTTTTGAAAATAATTATCTGCTAACAAAGCTGAATTAAATTTAAATTTTGGATTTAAAAAATTTGATAAATTAAAATAAAAATTAGATTTATCTAGTTCATCTTCTGCAGCATACAGATTTGAAATTATAAAAAGGAACTCTGCAATAATATCATTTGGATTTTTACAAGAAAAAATTTTTATGAAATTTTCATAATTTTCCTCATCTATCCATTTTTTAGATTGGGCAATTAATAATGTACTATTTATAGGGTCTATATCTTTAAATATAGATTTTGCTTTTAAATAATTTTTTTTATCTATTAAATAATTGGCATAAAAAAATAAATATCTTGAGTTGCCTTCTTCTTCATATTTTGTCAAATTTTTATAAAAATTTTCAGTTTCTATTAGTCCTAAATAACAATTTTGTAAGGTTTTATTAATTAAGCTCATTTTTCCAAATTGATCATCAAAATTTGAATTGATTTTTTTTTTAATAAATAAATGTACGTATTCTTCTAAAAAATTTGAAACGATAAATTTAAAAGTTCCCTCTTCTTGATATTTTTTAAGGTTATTAATATGTTTAAGACTTTCTTCGTAATTTTTTCTGTTTACGCTATTTAATACAAGTAATAAGTGAGCTTCAAAAAAATCGATAAAATTTTTTTTTTTGGTTGATTTAACTTCT
>CACENJ010000039.1 GCA_902560855.1 uncultured Pelagibacteraceae bacterium | reverse complement strand
CTAGACAACAATCAAATAACTAATCGTCCGCTTAAATATTCAGTGTCTGACAATAACAATTTTAAAAAAATTATAAATGTTAAAAATAGTAATACTTCTTTACCTAGAGAAATTCGTAAATTAAAAGAGAATACTTATTATAAATCATCTGATCTTCAAAATTTTAATAAACTTAAACAATTTTCAAATTTTGACATTAATAAAGACTCAAAAAGTAAAAATGAACATTCAACAACTAAAACAAGTTATACTTCTGATGACGTTAATAAATTTAATAAAATTATCAAAACAGAAAATAAAATTGCAAATAATACAAAAACAAATAATAAAAAAATAAAAATAATTGATTTTAACAAGTTAAATGAAAAGGAAAAAAATTTTAAAAACAAATTGGGTATTGAAAAAATTAAAGTTGTTTATTTTGATTAAATTATGGAAATAGCAGATAAAATAACAAAAGCTTATAGATCAAGTGTAGATACTTCTTCAAATAAGTATCTTATGGTGCCAATATTTATTTTCTTTTCACTATTAATTTTTGCAATGATAAGAAGTCCAATTATAATCTCGCAATCGGGCATTGGAAGCGCGATAATTCTTAGTGCGCCACTTATATTAACTACTTACGCTTTAACATTTATTGTTATGGCTGGCCGAGGAGGTGTGGACCTATCCATTGGTCCTTTCATGGGTTTTATAAATGTTAGTAGTATCCAATTATATGCTCATGGATATTTGCAAACACCAATTGGTTGGTTTATTTACGCCATTGTCATAGGTTTAATTTGGCAATTTTTTTATGCTATAATCGTAGTGTTTGTAAGAGTTTCGCCAATTATAGTTGCATTGGCGGGTTACCTGGCATTCACTGGAATTAATCTTGTAATTTTATCTCGTCCAGGAGGTATAGCACCTGATTGGTTAATACCTTGGGGAGAAGGTTTTACAATATTCAATGAGATATTCCTTTTGATGATTTTAGCAACAATTTTATTTTATATCATCACTCACACTGCTTTTTGGGGTCATTTAAAATTAATGGGTGCAGATGAGCGTGCCGCTTTTACAAGTGGTGTTAAAATTAACTGGGTAAGAATAGTAGCACACTTATTTGCAGGAGTTTTTGCTGCACTATCTGCAATATGTTTTACTGCACTGGTAGGTTCTGGAGATCCAATACAAGGAACTAAGTATACGCTTTTAGGTGTAACAGCGTTGGTTCTCGGTGGGGCTAGTCTTGTAGGTGGTCGTGGTGGAGCATTTGGAGCCATTTTAGGTGCGGGCAACCTGTATTTAATCAACTATATTCTAGTTACTTTTAGATTTGAAAGATTACAAAGTTTTGTCTCTGACTTATCTTATGGAGCTGTCTTAGTTATAGCTTTGCTTGTAAGTCTTATTCTTCCCTATGTACAGAGAGTAACTAAAGGATTGTCTGTTATGGTTTTTTTCATTCTAATGTCTTTCGCAGGTACATTTGTTGTGATGCATCAAGTTTATGACCAGCCTATTGTAGTTGAATCTGAGGTAGAAAAAGACATAGACGAAGCTTCAAAGGCTTATCAAAGAGGTCAGAAAGTACGTAAATTAGATGCTACAGGAAATATTATTGTTGAAGAAGGTGAGGCGGGAACAACTACTGGAACAGGAACAAAACAAGGTGGTTCTCTGGCTGGACACTCTGTAGTTAGATTGACGGAAACACCAGGAACAATTGTGTTTTATATTATTATTGGAATTGCAGGTCTTGCTCTACTTCTTTACCTGCTTACCTCTCACAGGAGTCCAGCAACGACAACATTTGCTGTTGTTGTGGCTATAATAGTTGCAGGCTTAATTTTTGACCCTGAAGATAAAGAAAAAGATTTGCTTAAGGATACTGAACGGATAACTTTGAAGTCAAATCAAGTTAGTAGTATTGAAACTTCTTCACCACAATATTTTAGTCTTGAAAAAATTAATTTTACAAATGTTGCTGATTCCACGCTAATTTCAGGAACAACTTATAGCATTATTTACATTGCAGGAGTTGTGCTGCTTGCCTCTTTAATTGTTATAGCAATGTTGCCTCAATTTAGTACTCGGATAAAATCAACTGCTATGATGCTATTCCTTGCTGCATTAACAATTATTTTCTTAAAAGGTATTTCGTATAATAATTTAGTAGAAAGTACTGGTAAAAGCTTTTTTGGCATACAAGGTTATGGTGTTATATTAACAATTTTATTGCTTTTTGTTATTTCAGCTCCATTTGTTCATTCAAGAATAAAAAATCTCACAAACGTTTATATTTTTGGATTGGGTGTTTTAGCTATAATGTTTACCTATTTCGTAGGAGGAAATACGTTTATACCTAACGATCCTTCTCTTTACCAACCTCAAATTATAAGTGAATTAAATATTGGTGACATTTCACA
>CACENJ010000038.1 GCA_902560855.1 uncultured Pelagibacteraceae bacterium | reverse complement strand
ATATTTCAAATCTTTAAGTCTAGATATTCTATGTGGTTGGAATACACATACAATTTCTTCTTTGCTATAGACTTTTTTGACGCCATTTAACAACTCTTTTATTTCGGTTGGATGATGAGCATAATCATCAAAGAATATTGAATTTTTGAATGTAAAGATTTTGTTAAATCTTCTTTGGACACCTTTAAAATCTTTTAGGGCTTTTTTAATTATTTTAGAAGAAATTCCTATAGTTGTTGCAACTGCAGCTGCAGCTGTTGCATTTCTAATATTGTGCAATCCTAAAAGGGGAATCTTTATATTTTTAATAATATAATCTTTTTTTCCTGGAATCTTTATTTTAATATCGAATTTTGAAAATTCTTTTGATTGTAAAATATTTTTTATACTAAATTGTGAATTTTTGTTTGTCCCATATGTATGAAAATTTTTGATTTTTATTTTATTAATTATTTTTCTATTATTTTTATCATCCAAACAAATAAAAGATTTTCCAAAAGAAGGTGTTTTTTCAATGAATTTTATAAATAACTGCTTCAAGCTATCTATATTTTTATAATAGTCCATATGTTCTTGATCGACATTTGTTATTATGGAATATGTCGGTGATACTTTTACAAAACTGCCATCCGACTCATCAGATTCTAAAATGCACCAATCACCTTTTCCAAGTTTTGCAGAGTTATTGAAAGAATTAAGCACTCCCCCATTAATTATTGTCGGATCAAGTTTTGTTTTACTAAAAATTGCAGATATAAGCGATGTTGTTGTTGTTTTTCCGTGAGATCCCGCAACTACAATATTTCTTTTTAGCAAAGAAACTATATGCGCGAGCATATCTCCTCTTTTATAAATAGGAATATGTTTTTTTTTTGCAAATAATACTTCTGGATTAGATTGTTTTATTGCAGAAGAAATCACTAATATAGTTGAATTGCTAATATTCTTTTTATTATGTCCTATATAAACTTTAATTTTATTTTTTTTTAATCTATCTATATTTTTATTAAAGTTTATATCACTTCCTTGTACCTTAAAGCCTAAACCTTTCATAATGTTAGCTAGGCCACTCATACCTATCCCTCCTATACCAACAAAATGTATTATTTCAGTTTTTGCTAACTCAATTTTCATTAAAATAACTTATTAATTTTTCATTTATACTATTCCATTTATTTTGATAACTAAATTTTTCTAAACTATTTTTTTTTCTTAAATAATCTTCGTTATTTTGAATAATGTTAAGCAAAAGTGTCGTTAATTTGTCTTGATCAAATTCTTCCTCTTTTAAAATCCAGCAACATCCATTTTTCTCATAATATAATGCATTTTGTAATTGATGGTTGTCAGTGGCAAATTTGTAAGGGATAGTAATCAAAGGCACGTTTAAAAATGCTAGCTCAGATAAAGTAGAAGCCCCTGCTCTAGTTATAGCTAAATTTGTTTCATTTATATAATTGAAAATATTATTCTCTATATTATGTTTTTGATAAAAAAGTTCTAATTCTTTAAAATCAGAAGAACTTATTTGATGATAAACTTTTAACTTAGATTTTTTTGATACAATTATTAAGGAATTTTTTAAGTTTTGATCAAAAAATTTTGCACCTTGGCTACCACCTATAATTAAAAGATTTATACTGTTATTTATATCTTTCTTATTTAAATTTTTAAAATTATATATTTCTTTTCTAAGTATATGATTGGTCACAATCAACTTTGTTCTGTATTTTTCTGGAAAATTTAAAATTTTACTAGAATAACAAAATATTTTTTTACAAAATTTTAATAAAAATTTGTTAGCTCTGCCAATAACCATATTTGGTTCAAAAAGATAAATTTTAGTATTTATAATCTTGGCTGCTAAACAGATTGGAAGCGACATATAACCTCCGGTGGTAAGCAAAATATCTATTTTGTTTTTTTTTAAAAAAAAAAATGATTTTATAATAGAAATAATTAATTTTAATAAAATAATAGGAAAATTTAAAAGATTAAAAACAATACGTGGAGATTCAATAATTGTATATTTATATTTTTTTTCACTGATAAAGCTCGAACCTCTTTTATCAAGCATCAAAGATACATCAAAATTTTCTTTCAAATGATCATAAAATGCGACAGCAGGCATTACATGTCCCCCCGAGCCACCAGTACTTATTAATATTTTCTTTTTCATTTAATAATTAATTCTTCTTTTTGTTAAATTTAATATTATTCCTGATAAAATTGACGTGCTAACAATAGAAGAACCTCCATAACTTATATATGGTAAAGTCATTCCTGTTGTTGGAAATAATCTAATATTTACTCCTATATGAATCAGTGTTTGTAATAATATAATAGACATTGAACCTACAAGAATTAGCTTAGATTGATTGCTTTCTTCAGAATATAATCTCTTAAATACCTGATAAACAAAAAAATAAAAAAATAACCATCAATATAATTATAAATAAAACTCCAAATTCCTCTGATATTACTGAAACTATATAATCAGTATGAGCTTCTGGTACGCGATTTTTTAAAGTTCCTTCTCCAATTCCTTTGCCAAAAAAACCTCCACTTATAATTGCCTCGGAAGCTTTTTCTGACTGATAACTATTTCCTGCTGCTGGGTCAAAAAAGGACTGTATTCTTGCGAGAATGTATCCAAATCTATTAGGAAAAAGATATATTACTCCAATTAAAGAAGTACAAAACAAAACAAAAAATATAAAAAAAATTATTAAATTAATTCCAGAAATAAAAATTAAACTTAACCACGTTAAAAAAATTAATAAAGTTTGTCCAATATCAGGTTGTATAATTAATAATAATACAATTGGAGTTAACAAAAAAAAACTTAATAAAAACTTAAAATATATATTTTTACTATTTTCATAATTTAAAACTGAGGCGAGAGTTACAATTAAAAATGGTTTTAAAAGTTCTATTGGTTGAAACCTTGGTAACAAAGGAATATCAATCCATCTTTTTGAACCTTTTACTTCTATACCAAAAAAAGGGACTAAAATTAAAAATAATAAAAATAATATAAATAATAATCTTGAAATTTTAATTAAATCTAAACGATTTAAAGATGAAAAGAAAACTATAAAAAAAATTCCAATAACTATAAAAAAAAAATGCTTAATAAAAAAATAATAACTATTCGTGTTCAGTTTATCAGATGCAATCAACGAAGTAGATACAAGTGAGAAAAATAAACCTAAACCAAAAAGTATTACAATTATAAGTAAAATTGTTTTATTAATATTTTTCCACCAATTATAATATGATTTATAAATTAAATTATTTGATAGCATTAATAATTTTTTTAACTTTATACTTTTTTAATAAAAAATTGAAATAATCTCCACGTTCTTCAAAATTTTTAAAACTATCAAAAGATGCAGCTGATGGGCT
>CACENJ010000037.1 GCA_902560855.1 uncultured Pelagibacteraceae bacterium | reverse complement strand
TCAAAGATCCATTTTCAATTGTAAGAGTTCCATTCATATATGCCTCTCCAAAATATAAATCTGGATACAGCAAAAGTTTGTAGTGAAGTTTTTTGTCTAATAGTCGTATTGTAATAGGTTTATCTTTTTCTGGATTGCCAATAATATACTTTTTTGAATTTGCATCTATTAATACAATTCCACCCTCTTTAAACAATTTATTTAAAAAATTAATCAGTAGCATTTTTAAGTCATGTTTTTTTTAAACCAAAGTTAAGTTTTTTTAAATCATCAAATAACTTTTTCTTGTCATTATTATTTAAAAGGCTTATCGGTGGCAATATATTTTCATAAATCTTATTTTCGTTCATAAAAAAAGAATGTAAACCAGAAATTAAGTTAAATTGATCAAAAACTTTCCTTACATTACAAAGCTTTTCATTATGAATTTGCTGTTTTCTTGAAAAAAAATCATCATAAACTTTTCTTGATAGAAATGCTGTAACATTACAAGTGGCTGTTATTATTCCTGAACATCCTAATTCTAAACCTTTTAATAATTTTAATTCAGAACCGGGAAGAATAGAAAAATTTTCTATTTTTAAATCTTCATATAAATTATAAGAACTGTCTTTAACACCCACAATTTGGTCTGGAAATTTTTTAACTAATTCTTTTACACACTCTACACTAAACTTATATCCGCATAATTTTTCAAAATTATAAAGAATTATTTTTGACTCAGGAATTTTTTCAACAATTTTTGAATAAAAATTTATAGCTTCTTTATCTCCATATTTATAATAAGCTGGCGGCATTATTAAAAACTTATTAAAGCCTAATGAGCAAGAAATTTTCATTAGGTTTATTGTTTCGCCTAAAGAATTTAATCCGGTACCTATTAAATATTTTTCTTTATATTTGTTTGTGGATAATTTGCTTAATAAATTTATTTTTTCACTAATTGGTACTAATTGTGCCTGGCCAGTACTTCCAAAAATTGCAACTCCGTGACACCCTTGGTCAATTAAGTTTTCTGCATGTAATATAGTTTTATCTATATTTAAAGACAGATTTTCATTAAAAATCGATAAAGATGCTGCAAAAATACCCTCAATTTTATTCATGATTAAAATTATTTTTTAACTAAAAGTAATATAATTGTTTTTAAAATGAAATGTAAAAAAAAAACTTGTAATTTAATGTCTACATTATTGTTATGAAAGTTGGAATTTTCTTAAGTTATGTTGGCCTAGGCTCTAATTTGCTTCATTTAAGTTATTGCCACGAAATTGCAAAAAAATATGGTCCAGTTTCTGTAGTTACAATATGTAAAAATCTAGAACAGGCTATTGGTGATGATCCTCTTATAAAAGAAGTTATCTATATCGAAAAATATTATAAAAAATTTTCAGATATATTTCAATTAAGCAAATTATTAAAAAAATATAATTTTGATAACTTCTATATATTTTATCCAAGTATTAGATTTTTTTTGGCTGCAAAGATAGCTGGGATAAGAAAAGTTTATAGTTACAAATTTTTTAAAAAGAAAAATTTACATCTAGTTGAAGCTGCAAAAAAGTTTGTTGAAGAAAATTTAAATGTTAAACCATGTCCAACAGAAACTAAAATTTTTATAAGTAAAAAAAATAAAGAAATCGCAAAAAATAATATTAATATAAATAAAAAAAATATTGTTATTGGTGCAGGTTCTTCTGGAATCTCAACAAGATGGGGAGAAGTTAATTTTATAAATTTAATTAAAAAATTAAGTGAAAAAAAAGATTGTTTTTTTTATATCTTATGTGGACCTAAAGAAAGTGTAATTGCTGATAAAATAATTAATGAAGTTAATTCTAATATTTGCTCGTCTTTAAGTAACAAAAGTATAGCTGAAGTAATACCTATTATTTCTGTTTGTGATATTTATATTGGCAATGACTCTTTCGGGCACCATGTTTCTTCTCAGTGTTCAATACCTAGTTTAATAATTATGCTTGATACGCCAAAAGCATATAGTGACTATAGCAAAAACCAATTTAGAATATTGCCACCCAAAGTAAGTATTGATAAAATTACACATGACTCAAGAATTTCTCCTGATGAAATAAAAGTTGATTTCGTTCTTGAAAAAGCACTTAAGTTTTTAGATTAAATATTTATTTAATGTCTTCTAAAACTTTATCTTTTGCTTCATTTACGATTGAAGCTAGTCGAGAAAGCTCTGGACTTACATCTGGATGTATTTTTTTCATTATTTTTTTATAAGATTTTAAAACTTCATCCTTCGAATATTTCTTTTTTGGATCTAAGTTTATTATTCTATATGCCTCTTCTATAGAAATACTTTGTGTATTTAAATTTTGATTAATATTATTAAAATTAAATCTTCCAGAATTTTTTAATACTCTTAATAAGCTCCATATTCTAAAAAGTTGAAATAGTGTTAGGCCAGCTTTTGTTTTTATAAGTGGTAATATCATTAAAACGAATGGCAAAGAAAATATAAACCTACCTGCGTATGCCATTGCAATAGCCAAAACAGCAGCTAAAATTATAGTAATTGATCTAATTCCTTTAGAAATTTTTTTGCTCGATGTTTTAGCAAACCAGTTAAGTAATAAATAAATAAGGACAAAAATAATAAGTGTAACAAAAAAAATATTCATGTATTAGATTATATTCGTATGAAAATACCAAAACTAGAAAAAAAACTAGAGATAAAATCTTGTCACAGCGTAAAATGGGAAGATAATTATAGCTGGATACACCAAAAAAATATTCTTGAAGTGCTTAAAGATAGTTCAAAACTTCTTCCTGAGGTTAGAAAGTACCTAGAAGAAGAAAATGCATTTACAGAATATAATTTGAAAGACACAAAAAAAATACAAAAAGAACTATTTAAAGAAATAAAAGGAAGAATTAAACTGGACGATGAATCCCTTCCTTTTAAAGATATTAATTATGAATATTGGACAAAAACTACAACTAAAGGAAATTACTCGATCAAACTAAGAAAAAAAATTGGTTCAAATGAAATTGAAGAAATATGGAATGGAGATAAAGAAAAAGAAAAATTAAAAACAGAATACTTTGGCGTGGGCGACTTAGAAATTAGTTGGAATGATAAATACTTAGCTTATTCACTAGATTTAAAAGGATCAGAATATTATACAATTTATGTAAGAGATATTGAGTCTGAAAAAATAATAACAGAAAAAATTGAAGATACTGGAGGAGGAATTATATTTAGCTTAGACAATAAATATATTTTTTATTCAAAACTAGACAGTCATCACAGACCAAGAAAAATATTTAGACATAAAATTGGTAGTTCAGTTAAAGAAGATAAATTAATTTTTGAAGAAAAAAGTGAAGCCTTTACAGTAAGTATTGGTTTAAGTTCTGATGAAAAATATTATTTTATTTCAAGTTCAGATCATAATACTTCTGAACAATATTATTTTTCTGTTGAAGAAGAAAATCCAAAACCAAAATTAATTAAAAAAAGAAAAAAAGGAATACTTTATTCAGTTAATTCGTGGAATAGTTACTTTTATAATCACACAAATGAAGAAGCTGAAGATTTTAAAATTGAAAGATGTAAAGATTTATCCAGCCAAAAATGGGAAATATATATTTCTGCCAAAAATGAGGTTTTAATTGGTGGACTGGTTTTTTTAAATGATTGGATTATTAGATCAGAAACATCCAACGCACTTAATAAAATCTTTGTTAAAAATGTTAAGACAAACTTTGAGGAAGAAATTATATTTGCAGATGAAAAAGTTATTGTACCGGGAGTTTCGCTGATTCAAAGAGA
>CACENJ010000036.1 GCA_902560855.1 uncultured Pelagibacteraceae bacterium | reverse complement strand
ATTAACTCTAATGGCATATAAACGATTTAAATATTTCTATTTTTCAAAAACAAAAAAAATTAGATTTTTATCTATAAAATCAGCATCAAATTTATGCGTAATTTTCTTGCATGGTTTTATGTCCGACATAGAAGGAGAAAAACCAACAAAATTTGCAAAATTTTGTAATAAAAAAAAAATAAATTTTTTAGCATTTGAATATTCCGGGCATGGTAAGTCGTATGGAAAATTTACGAGTGGAAATATTTCAAAATGGACCAATGATGCAATAAAGATTATTAAAAATAATTTTAAAGAAAAAAATTTTGTTATTATTGGATCAAGTATGGGTTCTTGGATTGCATTAAATTTAATAAAAGTTTTTGAAAATCAAATTAAAGGTTTTATTGGAATAGGTTCTGCACCTGAATTTTTAGAAAGATTAATGTGGAAAAAATTTAGTATAAAAATAAAAAAAACTATAAACAAAAAAAAAATTTATCATATGAAACATGGTGATTATACTTATCCTTTAACTAAACAACTTTTTTTGGATGGAAAAAAAAATAAAGTTTTAAAAAACAAATTAAAAATTGATATACCGGTAACTATGTTTCATGGTTCAAAAGATGAAGTAGTTCCTACAAATTTTTCAAAAAAAGTTTTAAATGTTTTCCCAAAAGCTAAAAAAAAGTTATTTATTGTTAAAGGTGGGGATCATAGCTTATCAAAAAAAAATTATTTAAATAAAATATGCAAAGAATTAGATGGAATGATTAAAAATATTTCTTAATCCTTCCTTATATGTTGGAAATTTTAATTTATAAGAAAATATTTTCTTGATTTTTTTATTACTAACTTTTTTTGAATCTTTATAAAAATTTTTTAACATTTTATTTTTTATATTATGAATTGCAATCATTTTTGGCTTTTTAACTTTTAATAAATTATATGCATAGTTTGCTATCTCAATATTTGAACAGGGGTAGTCGTCTGATAAGTTATATATTTCTCCGGGTTTTATATTTTTTTGTTTTAAAGTTTTTTTTAAAATATTTGAAATATCCTCTAAATGTATTCTAGAAAAAAAATGCTTAGGTTTATTTATAATTTGATGAGATCCAGATTTTATTTTATTAATTATATTTCTTTCTTTGGAATAAATACCGGATAATCTAAAAATTTGAATTGGAAGATTTTTTTTTTTTGCAAGATTAATCCATTTTTTTTCTGCATTTAATCTGGATTTTCCATTCTTGGTTAATGGTTTTAACTGGCTGTTTTCATCTACCCACTTGCCATTATGATTACCATAAACACTGGTAGCCGATAGATATATAATCAAATTTATTTTGAAAGTTTCTAGGTTTTTTTCAAAATTTTTAATTACAATATCGATGCCATTTCTTGGGGGAATTGAAACTAAAATATAATTATAATTTTTAATTTTTTTTAGCACATCTTTATCATAGCTATTATTAAATAAATGATAGCTTGTATAATTAATTCCAAAAAATTTTTTTTTTTGAGTTTTGTCTCTTGATGTTGTTGCAAAATTTATATCATGCGTTTTTTTTAAATTATAAATTAAATTTTTTGCAACCTGTCCAAAACCAAAACAAAAAATATTAATTTTTTTCACTTTAACTCACTTCTTTGGTGTTTATTTTATCTGTTATTGGATTTTCTAATTTATTGATCATTTCCTTTGGACAAACTTGAACAAAATTATAAATTTCTTTGTTAAAATTATCTATTATTTTTTTTGAGAGGCTAGAATTTGTTTCTTTCAAATGATATTTGATTAAATTTTTAAGATAATCTATCCAATATTCTGTTTCTGGTTTTTGCCAAATAACAGTTTCGGGATTTACTTTTTTTTCAAAATTATTATTTACATCGTAAATAAATGCCATACCTCCAGTCATGCCAGCTGCAAAATTATCTCCAACTTCTCCAAGTATAACAATTGTTCCTCCTGTCATATATTCGCAACCATTAGAATCACATCCTTCGATGACTGAAATAGCTCCAGAATTTCTTACTGCAAATCTTTCACCGGCTTGTCCAGAGGCAAACAATTTTCCTGAGGTCGCACCATACAAAACTGTGTTACCAATAATTGTATTTTCATTAGAAATTAAATTACTTTCTTTTGGTAGTTTAATTGAAATTGTAGCTCCAGATAAGCCTTTGCCAACATAGTCATTTGCATCACCTTCAAGCAAAAGTTTTAATCCTTTCATCGCAAAAGCACCAAAAGATTGGCCAGCTGAACCTTTAAATTTTAAAGTTAAAAAATCTTCTTCTAATTTGTTGTAACCGTATTTTTTAAGCAAATGATAAGATATCCTTGTGCCAACTGCCCGATAAGTATTTTTTATATCAAATTCTTTTTCAATAAATTTTATTTTTCCAATTTTATCTTCGATTTCTCGCAATATTTCTTGGTCCAAAGTATCTGGAACTTTATTAATATCTTTTCTATCACAATATCTCTTGCGATCGCTCGGATCAGGTAAAATAAAAAGAGGATGCAAGTCTAAATCGTCTAAATTTGATGATCCAGTGCTAACCTGTTTTAATAAATCTGTTCTTCCAATAATCTCATTTAATTTTTTAAAACCTAATTCAGCTAATATTTCTCTAATTTCTTTAGCTATAAATGTAAATAAATTAACAACTTTATCAGGTGTTCCGCTGAATCTTTCTCTTAATTTTTTATCTTGAGTGCAAACGCCAACTGGACATGTATTAGAGTGACATTGTCTAACCATAATACATCCCATTGCAACAAGCGCAGTAGTTGCTACACCATATTCTTCTGCTCCCATCATTGCCGCAATAACAACATCTCTTCCTGTTTTTATTCCACCATCTGTTCTTAGAGTAACGCTGTCTCTTAAATTATTTAAAGTTAAAACTTGGTTAACCTCTGTTAATCCCATTTCCCAAGGAATTCCAACATACTTAACGCTAGTTTGTGGTGTAGCTCCAGTACCGCCATTATGTCCTGATATTAATATTATATCGGCTTTAGCTTTAGCAACACCTGCTGCGATTGTTCCTATTCCTGATGAAGCAACCAATTTAACTCCTACTCTAGCATTCGGATTAACTTGTTTTAAATCATAAATTAATTGGGCTAAGTCTTCTATAGAATAAATGTCATGATGTGGCGGTGGAGATATTAGTGTTACTCCAGGAGTTGAATGTCTCAGTTTAGCAATTTCATCTGTTACTTTAAAACCAGGCAATTGTCCTCCCTCACCAGGTTTAGCTCCCTGAGCAATTTTAATTTCTATTTCATTACAATTATTTAAGTAATTAATTGTTACACCAAATCTTGCTGAAGCAATTTGTTTTACTCTTGAGTTTGCGTTATCTTTATTATCCATTAAAATGAATCTTTTTTCGTCTTCACCACCTTCACCACTACAAGATGCGCCTTTTATTCTATTCATTCCTATTGCTAAAGTTTCATGGGCCTCTTTTGATAATGCTCCATGAGACATACTACCACTTCCAAATCTTTTCAATAATTCTGATACTGGTTCAACTTCAGATATGTTTATAGAAGATTTCAAATATCTTCTTCTAAAATCCATTAAATCTCTTAAATTTATTGGAGGAAGATCATAAATTCCTTTTGCATATTTTTTGTAAGTATCATAAGAATTATTTGTTACTGCACTTTGAAGTAAATGAATTAGTTTTCCTTGATATTGGTGAATTTCTCCATTTTTTCTATATTTATAAATTCCTCCTATAGGTAATACACTTTCATTATTCTGAAATGCTTTTTTATGAATATTTTTTATTTTTTTTTCTATGCCACTTAAACCAATTCCAGATATTTTTGAAGTTACGCCTTGAAAATAATCTGCAACTATTGTTCGGCTTAA
>CACENJ010000035.1 GCA_902560855.1 uncultured Pelagibacteraceae bacterium | reverse complement strand
ATTAAAAATTAAAAAATCCTTTTCTTCCACACTATTGATCATATTTCTTATGCCACCGCCTGTATCAAGTATTTCATTACCATCTGGCACTATATTAATTGAAATATTGAATTTTTTTTTTTTTAAATAATTGTTAATTTGATCTTTTAAATAAAAAGTGTTTATTAGAATTTTTTTTATTCCTAATTCTTTAATTAAATTAATAGTATTTTCCAAAAGAGTTATATTGTTCAATTCTAAAAGTGGTTTTGGTTTTTCCAGAGTTATTGGATTAAGCCTTTTACCTAGACCAGCGCATAATATTAAAGCAGTTTTAACTTTCATTTTTTTATTCTAATTTTTTTTGGAAAATTATCTTCTAGTATTTTTTTTAATTCTATAAAAGCATTATTATTATTTATTCTACCTTCAATTAGTTCCCAAGCATGGGGTATTAGTTTTAAATATTTTTTTTTATTATCTCTTTTAGCTAAACGTGTAAAAATACCAATAATCTTTAAATTTCTTAATACAGACAATATTTCAAAATCATTCTTAAATTTTACTTTGTTGAATTTTTTTTTATTCAAATTTATATAATTTTTGTAAATAATTTTTTTTAGTTTTTTAGAATTTTTAAATCTAACATCATCAATTAAAGATGCCAGATCATATGCAATATTTCCATATACTGCATCTTGCGTATCTATTATTGAGATTTTATTTTTTTTAATCATCAAATTTGAAATATGAAAATCTCTATGGACAAATGTTGTATTTGGTAATTTAATTTTTTTAATTAAAGAGTATAAAATTTTCTTTAAATTTTTTTTTATTTTAAATCTTTTATTTTTATTTACAACTTTGGGAATGTACCAGTCTAAAAATAAGCTTGCTTCATCCAAAATAAACTTTTTTGAATAATTTGGCACTTTGTAAAATTTTTTTTTAAAATTTTTAATTCTTTTTAATTTAATTTTTTGTAATTTTATTAATATTAATAATATTTTTTTATATATTTTTATTTTATTAACATTGCCTTTTTTAAAAATATCAAAAATTGTATTTTTTCCAAAATCCTCAACTTCTATAAAATTATTATGATAATTTTCTGATATAAGTTTTGGAGCAGATATATTTTTTTTAATTAATATTTTATTAATTGCATCATAATTGAGCAAATTTTTTATTTTTTCTTTATTTGCATAAACTATTATCGAACTACCTTTCTTTGCGCTTTTTCGATAAAATTTTCTATTAGAGGCATCTCCTTTAATTCGACTTATTTTGTTATTTTTAAAATTCATGAACTTTTAATCTTCCATTAGTTTTTATGACTAATGATCTTTCATTATAGTCTTTTTTGTATTTAAAAAACAAATCAATACGATTTGTCGGCTTTTCATTTATTAATTCGGGCCATTCAATTAAAGTTATTACTTTTCCAGAATTTTCAAATAACCCAATGTTTTTAATATCTCTTTCTTCTTTTAGTCGATAAAGATCAAAATGTTTAATTATAAATCCATCAATTTCGTATTCAAAAACAATATTAAAAGTGGGACTTAACACTTCGCTCTTTTTTAGATTTTTTTGATTTTCAAAACTATTTATAAGCACTCTTGCAAAAGTAGTTTTTCCAACTCCTATTTCTCCATATAAAAAAACTGCGTCTCCAGGAGACAATATTTTTTTTATTTTATTTGCTATTTTTTGTAGTTCACGAATAGATGAAATTTTCATCCAATTACCAGCTTAGTATCTATATGTATCTGGCTTATAAGGTCCTTCCGGTGTTACACTTATATAATCTGCTTGTTCTTTTGACAGTTTTGTTAGTTTAGCTCCAACTTTATCTAAATGCAATCTCGCTACTTTTTCATCAAGATGCTTAGGCAAAACATATACTTTATTTTCATATTTATCGGAATTATTCCACAATTCTATTTGCGCTGTTACCTGGTTAGTAAATGAAGCGCTCATAACAAAACTTGGATGTCCTGTGGCACAACCTAAATTTACTAATCTTCCTTCTGCTAATAAAATAATTCTTTTTTTATCAGGAAATTCTATTTCGTGTACCTGAGGTTTTATTTCAGACCATTTGTAATTCTTTAAAGCTTCTACCTGTATTTCATTATCAAAATGACCAATATTACAAAGTATTGCTCTATCTTTCATTTTTCTCATGTGATCTGCAGTTACAATATCTTTATTTCCAGTGGCAGTGACGACTATATCTGCTTCTTGAATCATCTCTTCCATTAAGACAACTTCATAACCTTCCATTGCAGCTTGAAGGGCGCATATTGGATCTGTTTCTGTAACCATCACTCTTGCTCCACTTTGTCTTAAAGATGCTGCACTTCCTTTTCCAACATCGCCAAAGCCTGCAACTACAGCAACTTTTCCTGACATCATAACATCAGTAGCTCTTTTAATTCCATCAACCAAACTCTCTCTACATCCATATAAATTATCAAATTTTGATTTTGTTACCGAGTCATTTACATTTATTGCTGGAACTAACAAAGTACCCTGGGACTGCATTTTTTTAAGAGCTAATACACCTGTTGTTGTTTCTTCTGAAACTCCTTTGACATTTTTTAACATATTCTTATATTCTTTATGCATTAAAGCAGTTAAATCTCCCCCATCATCAAGAATCATATTGGCTTCCCAATTTTTTTTACCCTCGATTGTTTGCTTTACACACCACCAATATTCTTCTTCGGTTTCACCTTTCCATGCAAAAACAGGTATTCCAGCTTTCGCAATTGCTGCTGCTGCATGATCTTGAGTAGAAAAAATATTACATGAAGACCATCTTACCTCAGCTCCTAATTCTACCAATGTTTCAATTAATACAGCGGTTTGTATTGTCATATGCAAACATCCAAGGATTTTTGCTCCTTTAAGAGGGTATTTTCCTTTATATTCTTTTCTTAAAGCCATTAAACCTGGCATCTCTGTTTCTGCTAAGGAAATTTCTTTTCTTCCGAATTCTGCTTGATTGATATCTTTTACTTTGTAATCTTCCATGGAAAAGTTTTTTAACAACTTTAATTTAAAGAATCAACCTTTTAAAGCTTTGGAAAAGAAATTTCTATTCTAGCACCAATATTGTCGGGATTATTTGACGCTGCTATTATGCCGCCATGCAATTCGACTAAATTTTTTACTATATTTAAACCTAAACCCGAGTGTTTTCCAAATTTATCTGGCCTATTACTATAAAATCTATCAAAAATTTTATTTAATTTTTTTTCTTTAAAACCTTTTCCTTGATCAATAACTCTTAAAATTACATTGTCACTACTATCTTTTTGAATTTCAACTATAACTTTTTGATTATTTTCACTGAAAGAGATTGCATTATCTAGTAGGTTTGCCAATATCTGCTCTATTCTATTCTCAATACCTAGAATATTAAAATTGTTAATTGATTTATCAAATTTTAAATTAACTATTATTCCTCTTTTTTCTACATAAATATTATTAAAATCATCAACAACTGATTGAACAATAGTCTTTAAATCTATCTTATTCATTTGCTCTGTACTTAATGCAACTTCATCTTTTAACATTTGAGAATAATCAGTAATAAGCCTTTCTATACGTTCTACATCATGTGTTAGTATTTTTACTAATTTTTCTCTTTTTGCTCTATCTTCTGTTTCCATAATTATTTCAGAAGCACTTTTTAATGAAGCTAATGGATTTCTTATTTCATGGACCAAGTCTCTAGAAAAGTTTTCAGCAACATTTATTCTCTTGTACAAGTCATTTGTCATATCGTCTAAAGATTTTGTTAAAACACCTATTTCATCATTTCTTTTCTTTAATGTTTCAATATTTGTTTGTTTATTATTTTTTTCTTTAATAATTTTTGTATAACTGACTAGATTTTTTATAGGTTTTAAGAAATATCTATTTAATACTATTGAAAAAATTAGTATTGCAATAACTACTAGAAAAGCTGTTCTAATTACAAAGCTTTTTCTTTCATTTATTGCAGCTCTTATTTCATTTGCATTTTCTGAGATTGCCAAAAAACCTACATTTTCTCCATTTAAATTTACATTTTTTATAGTAGTTAAAAGAAACTGATTATAAGTTTCTTCAGTATATGTATAAGGAATACCAAAATCTTTGGAATTTGAATAATTTCTTAAAATTTCATTTAAATAAATTTTTTTCTTTTTTTCTTTCTTTTCAGCAATTTGATTTTTGGTCTTGTTATTGTCATCTAAATTTTCTTGATCAACAACATTTGTTTTTCTTGAAAAAGCTCTCGGATCAAGATCTAGTGTATCAGTATCGCCAATTAAATTAAATTCTTTATCAAAAAAAATGACTCTATCTAGATTCTGAAATAGGAATCTTGTTGAAAACAAAAATTTTCTTAAATCATTTTTATTAAATTTAATATTTAATCTTTGTATATGATCAATCGTATTATCAATTATTTGAATATGATTTGCTGTTTTTTTTTTAATTAAATTGGGTTGTACAGTTTTAAGGTAAAAAATAGTTCCACAACCAATAATTATAAAGACAACTGAATTAAT
>CACENJ010000034.1 GCA_902560855.1 uncultured Pelagibacteraceae bacterium | reverse complement strand
TCTAGTCAGGTCTGGAATTTTAAATTCAATTCATACTTTTGCAAATGATCCATCAAGAGGTGTTTTTATTTTATGTTTTTTATTTATATTAATATTTTTATCTATCTTAATTTATTTTTTTTATCAGAAAACCATTAAAGAAAATTTAACTAAACCTTATTTAATAAGTAAAGAAACTGCTGTTTTATTAAATAATTTATTTATGATGTTTTTCTTGTCGGTAGTTTTAATAGGAACCGTTTATCCAATTTTTTTAGAGGTCATCAATAACGAAAAGATTTCTATAGGACCACCTTTTTACCATAAACTTATCATTCCATTTTTAATTCCTTTTTTATTTTTTATGGCAATAGGCCCCAATATTAAATGGATAAATGACAAAATAGGAAAAATTAATTTTACACAAGTTTCAATCTTTATACTATCAATAATAGTTTCTTATTTTTTTGTAAAAAAATATGGAGTATCTTACCTTTTATCTTTGCCACTTTTCATTTTAAGTATATTTCTATTTTTTATAACGATTAAAGATTTTTTTGGAAAAAAAATTAACATTTCTCAAAAAATTTCTCACTTTGGTTTCAGTTTGTTAATTCTTAGCATTTTGCTAAATGGTGTTCTTTCTAAAGAATTTTCTTCAAATATGAAAGTTGGTGACGAAAGAAAATTTTTAAACAAAACAATTAAATTTGAAAGTATTAAAGTTATTAAAGAGCAAAATTATCAATCATTAATTGGAGAATTTAATATTAAAGACGAAAACAACTCCCTTAATTTAAAACCTGAATTAAGAATTTATGATCAACCACAAACAATAACTAGTGAAGCAGATATTTCTTCTACAATTTTTTCAGATAATTTTTTAGTTTTTAATGTATTAAAAAATGATGGTTTTTATAATGTAAGGTATCAAATAAAACCGTTCATGATCTGGATTTGGATATCAGTAATATTAATTTCATTTGGTGGACTAATAAGTTTAAAGAAAAAAAATGTCTAAAAATATTAAATTAACAAGCATTGTTTTGATAGTTCTTTTCTCTTTTTTTGTTCTTTTAAAGGGTCTAGATAAATCTAACACTTACTCCCCAGAATTAAGTACAACTAAAATTAATTTTAATTTTAAAGCAAAAGATCTTTTCTCTGATGATGAATTTTTTTTAGATGATTTAATAAAAAATGATGAGATGTCTCTTATTAATATATGGGCGTCTTGGTGTCTACCTTGCAGAGATGAGCATGTTTATTTATTAAATTTAAAATCTCAATATAAATTAAATATTGTAGGTATTAATTATAAAGATAGTGAAATTAACGCAAAAAAATTTCTTAAAGAATTAGGAAATCCTTATACAAACATAATAACTGATCCAAAAGGGATTAATTCAATCGAACTAGGAGCATTTGGAGTTCCTGAAACTTTTTTAATTGATAATAATTCAAAATTAATTATTAAAAAATTTATTGGACCTTTAGATGACAGCACTTTTAATCAACTAACAAAATTAATAAAATGAAAATATTAAAAACTTTTTGCATATTACTAATTTTTTTTTTATTTTTTCAAAATTATTCTTCAGCTAACTCCTCTCAACAAGTTGATAAAATTTCTAAGAATCTAAGATGCTTAATTTGTCAAGGACAATCAGTTTATGACTCTCAATCAGATTTTGCTTTGAGTATGAAGACTTTAATAAAAAAAAAAATTGATGAAGGCAAAAATGATGATGAAATTTATGATTTTCTTATAAGCAAATATGGCGAATGGATAGTTTATGAACCAAAGTTTAGAAAAAACACTATTTTTCTTTGGTTATTGCCCATTTTAGTATTTTTTGTTGGAGGATTAATAATTTTTAAAAAAACTAAGTTTTTCAAGTTATGACTTTATTGAATTGAAAATTGAGTATATTCTTTTGTTTATGAAATTTACTGTTCGTACATTATGGTTAATTATTTTTTTGGTTTTTCCTTATCAACTAAACTCAGAGGAGTTTAAAAAATTACCAAGCGAACATGAATTAAATTTTTATTCAGGAATGTTTGATTTTAGTGACAAAGGAAAAAAATCAGCAATTTTTGGTTTGCAACATCAAAATGAAAATTTGATTAGAGATACTTTCTTAGGAACTTTATCTCCAGTTACAGGCGCAATGATTACAGCCGATAATGCTGCCTACCTTTATACAGGCGTTCAAGCACAATACAAAGTGGGAAAAATTAATTTAACCCCAAGTTTTGCCCCAGGTATTTACGAAAAAGGTGATGGAAAAGATTTAGGTCATATAGTTGAATTTAAAAGTGAAGTACAATTATCATTAAATTTATTTGAAAATAGCGAGTTAGGAATGTCATATAATCATATATCAAATGCAAGCTTGGGTGATAAAAATCCTGGCGCAAATAGTTATATGTTTAATTATCTTCAAAAGTTCTAATAAAGTTTAATGAACTTAAAAGACTGTCATAATTTTAATGACTTTAAGAAATTAGCAAGAAAAAAATTACCTTCGCCAATTTTTCATTATATTGATGGAGCTGCTGACGATGAAATTACATATAAAAGAAATACAAGTGCATTTAATGATATTGACTTAATTCCCAATGTTTTAAGGGGGGTTGAAAATGTAGACTTATCAACAACTATTTTTGGAAAAAAAATTGATGTTCCTTTTTATTGTGCCCCAACTGCTTTACAAAGACTTTTTCACCATGATGGAGAACGGGCAGTAGGAAAAGCTGCACAAAAATTTAATACTATGTTTGGAGTTTCAGCTCTTGCAACAGTAAGTGTTGAAGAAATATCTTCCTTAATTGATACACCAAAAATGTTTCAGTTCTATTTTCATAAGGACAGAGGTTTAAACAATGCTGTTTTGGAAAGAGCTAAGGCAGCTAAATTTGATGTTATGGCTTTAACTGTTGATACAATAACAGGAGGAAATCGTGAAAGAGATTTGAGAACAGGTTTTACTTCTCCACCAAAACTAACTCTAGCTAGCCTTTTTGACTTTGCTATCAAGCCAATGTGGGGAATTAATTATTTAACCAAGGGAAAATTTGAATTACCTCATTTACAAGACTATGTAGGCGAAGGAACTAATATTGCTACATCAATAGGAAATTATTTTTCAACAATGCTTGACCAGTCTATGAATTGGAAAGATGCTGAAAAGCTTTGTTCGCAGTGGGGAGGACACTTTGCGTTAAAAGGAATAATGAGTGTTGAAGATGCAAAACGGGCAGTTGATATTGGTTGCTCAGGTATTATGGTTTCAAATCATGGTGGGAGACAATTAGATGGATCTAGATCTCCATTTGATCAGTTGGCAGAAATAGTTGATGCTGTTGGAGATAAGATCGATGTAATTTGTGAAGGTGGTATTCAAAGAGGAACCCATATATTAAAAGCTTTATCAATAGGAGCCAAAGCATGTTCTGGAGGAAGACTTTATTTATACGCATTAGCAGGAGCCGGACAAGCAGGTGTTGAAAGGGCTCTAAATCAATATCGTTTAGAATTAGAAAGAGGCATGAAGCTTATGGGATGTAAAAAAATAAGTGATTTAAGCAGGAATAACTTAAGATTTAGAAGAAAATGAACTTAAAAAATTGTCATAATTTTGAAGATTTTAGAAAATTAGCAAAAAAAAAATTACCTTCTCCAATTTTTCATTACATTGATGGAGGATCAGATGATGAAGTTACGCTAAATAGAAATACTGATGCATTTAACGACTATGATTTAATTCCAAATGTTTTAAATGATGTTTCAAATGTAGATATGTCAACAACTGTTCTAGGTGAAAAAATTGATTTTCCATTATTTCCTTCAGCAACAGCAATGCATCGACTTTATCACCATGAAGGAGAAAGAGCTTCAGCAAGAGCTGTAGAAAAAATGGGAACTATATTTGGCACCTCAACGATGGGAACAGTCAGTATTGAAGAAATTGGTAAAATAAATAAAGGTCCAAAGTCATTTCAACTTTATATTCATAAGGATAGAGGCCTTACAGATAATTTAATTGAAAGATGTAAAAAAGCTGGTTTTAGCAGCATGTGTTTAACTGTTGATACCGTGGTAGCAGGTAATAGAGAAAGAGATAGAAGAACAGGATTTACAACTCCTCCAAAACTAACATTGGGAAGTTTATTAAGTTTTGCAGTACATCCAGGTTGGACAATTAATAATTTAATTAACGAAAAATTTAAATTGGCAAATATTGTTCATATGACTCAAAAAGGAAGTACTATAGATAAATCTGTGATCGATTATATAAATGAACAATTTGATCCTGATATGAATTGGAAGGATGCAGAATATTGTGTAAAAAAATGGAACGGGCCATTTGCTTTAAAAGGAGTTATGTCAGCTGAAGATGCAAAGAGGGCTGTTGATATTGGATGCACTGCTGTAATAATTTCTAATCATGGAGGAAGACAATTAGATGGTTCGAGAGCACCTTTTGATCAATTGGAAGAAATCGTTGATGCTGTTGGAGATAAAATAGAAGTAATACTTGATGGAGGAATTAGAAGAGGAACTCATGTACTCAAAGCTTTATGCTTAGGAGCAAAAGCATGTAGCTTTGGAAAAGGATATTTATTTGCTTTAGCTGCCGGGGGGCAGAAAGGTGTAGAAAAAATTTTAGAAAAAATGAAATCAGAAATTAATAGAGATATGAAATTAATGGGATGTAAAAATATTAATGATTTAAATAGTTCCAAGTTAATTTATAGAAAATAAAATGAAATTGGCAAAAAATTTAGAAAAGCTAGGAACTGAATCAGCTTTTAAAATACTAGCAGAAGCAAAAAAATTAGAGTTAGAAGGTAAAAAAATAATTCATCTAGGCATAGGACAGCCA
>CACENJ010000033.1 GCA_902560855.1 uncultured Pelagibacteraceae bacterium | reverse complement strand
ATAATTACAAAATCATTTGCAAGATTGATGGGCAGAGGTGTCCATAGGGGCTTCATCACTTATGAGGAGCTTAGCAAATCTTTGGGCAAAAGAAACCTTAGCGAGGAAAATCTCTCACAAGCATTTATCCATATTTTAGATGACAGAATAACGTTAGTAGAAAAAAAATCAGATTATAAAGTTTTAAGAAAAAAAGATAGTTCTTCCAAAGAAGAAGGCAAATCAATTGAGAAAAGTGATGACCCTATAAGAATGTATTTAAGAGAAATGGGTGGTGTTGAGCTTTTATCTAGAGAAGGAGAGATTGCTATAGCAAAAAGAATTGAGGCAGGAAAAGATGTCATGTTAAATGCGTTGTCGCAAAGCCCAATTACCGCACAACAATTTTATGAATGGAATGATAAATTACAAAAAGACGAAATTTTAGTAAGAGAAATTATTGATATTGATACTAATTACATGGAGTATGACAATGCCGATGACGATTCAAAAGAAAAAAAATCCAATGAAGACACAAAAGAAAAACAAAATGAAACACAAGAAAACAATGATGATAATGAAGATGAATTCAATCCTACGCTTGCAGCTATGGAGTCGGAAATTAAACCGAAAGTTTTACAGACAGTTTCACAATTAACTAAAGATTACAGTAAACTTATAAAGTATCAAAAAGATAAACTACAATGCATTTTAAATTCAGATAATTTTTCGTCAATTAAAGAAAAAAGCTGTCAAAAAATTATTAAAGAAATATTGACAAGAATTAAATCATTACAATTATCCCCTTCTGTTTTAGAAGAGCTTGTTCAAAAACATTATGTAGAAAATAAGAAAATTATATCTTTAGAGGGAAATTTATTAAGATTAGCCATAGACAATAATATTTCAAGGAATGAATTTATAAAATTTTATATAGGAAATGAAATTAACCCAAACTTAAAAAATTTTTTAGATACAAATGCTACATGGAAAAAATTTTTTCAAAAGAATAAAACAGATTTTAAAAATATAAGAGAAAGACTTGTTGAAATTAGTAATAAACTTGGAATTTCAGTTACTGATTATAAGAAAATGGTCAGTAGAATTCAAAAAGGAGAAAAAGAATCAAGAATAGCTAAAAAAGAAATGGTAGAAGCAAATCTTAGATTAGTTATTTCAATTGCTAAAAAATATACAAACAGAGGTTTGCAATTTTTAGATCTCATTCAAGAAGGCAATATAGGTTTGATGAAAGCAGTAGATAAATTTGAATACAGAAGAGGTTACAAGTTTTCTACTTACGCCACATGGTGGATTAGACAGGCAATTACAAGATCAATAGCTGACCAAGCAAGGACAATAAGAATTCCAGTACATATGATAGAAACAATTAATAAGATTGTGCGAACTCAAAGATTAATTTTAAGTGAGTTTGGAAGAGAAGCTACACCTGAGGAATTGTCAAAAAAATTGAGAATGCCTTTAGAGAAAGTTAGAAAAGTTCTTAAAATTTCTAAAGAACCCGTTTCTCTTGAAAAACCAGTCGGTGACGAAGAAGATAGTAGTTTGGGTGATTTTATAGAAGATACCAAAGCTCTTGCTCCTCTTGAACAAGCTATTAAATCTAACTTAAGTGAAGCAACAACAAAAATACTCTCTACATTGACACCACGTGAAGAAAGGGTTTTAAGGATGAGGTTTGGGGTAGGAATGAATACCGATCATACTTTAGAAGAAGTTGGTTTACAATTTTCAGTTACAAGAGAAAGAATTAGACAGATTGAAGCGAAAGCACTTAGAAAATTAAAACATCCAAGTAGATCAAAACAATTAAAAAGTTTTTTAGAAAGTTAATAAGGGCCGTTAGCTCAATAGTAGAGTACTGCATTGACATTGCAGGGGTAGTTGGAGCGTAACCAACACGGCCCACCAAATTATAACTGTATAAAAACTTAAATATTTAAATTATCAAATCTAAAACATACCTTGAATGGCAATTAAAAACGAAGTAAAAACTAATTAATTACAAGGGCCTGTAGCTCAGTTGGTTAGAGCAGTACACTCATAATGTATTGGTCCCAGGTTCGAGTCCTGGCGGGCCCACCATGATTTTATAACTTATATTTACAAAAAGTTTTTTATCAATTAATTTAAAATATGAAAATTGCGTATTCAATATTAGCTTTAGTTTTAGCTATATTTTTGGTTTACTTTTTTAGGTCAACCATAACTTTTTTAGGTCTATTATCTATATTTTTAATTTTTTTTATAACTATTTTTTTTCAATATAAATCAAATTTTTTTTTAATTATTCCAACAATTATTTTTACTTTAATAGTAGTAGAAGTTTTTTTACTAAACTATAATCACTTCATTAAAATAGTTAATTTCACTCAATTAAATAAAAATAGTGAAATTGAAAGTCATAGTAAAAACGAAAATAACATAAATATAGATGATAATAACAAAATAGAAAATAATACAAAAAAACCAAAGAAAAAAAATAAACCAATCTTACAAGGCGACTACGGAAAAAAAAATTATATGAAATTAGGGGGCACCCTTGGTTATTATCCTAATTGCAAACAATTAAATGATTATGATTTTTCATCCACTAAAATTTTAAATGATAAAATTATTTATGATGTTATGTATAACTTTGATGAAAGATGCTTGCGAAATACTGGAAATAAAAAAAATAATGGATCAAAAGTACTATTTTTTGGAGGCTCTTTTGCTTTTGGAGAGGGTTTAAACGACCAAGATACTATCCCATTTTTAATAAATGAAAGTTTAAATTTTCAATATCAAGTATTTAATTACGGTTTTCATGGATATGGACCAAGACAATTTGTTAGAATACTGGAAACTGAAAATTTTAAGGATCAAAAATCCCAAGAAAAATTAAAATTTGTTTATATTTATATTCCAGCACACAATAGCAGAATACACTGTAATGAAAATTGGGGAGACAATGCTCCAAAATATAAATTAAATAATAATAAAATTAAGTATGTGGGGCCATGCATGAATTATTATTTTTCTATATTTTATAAGAGATCTAAACTATTAAAATTTTCCTATGATAATATAATTAAATTAAAAAATAATTTTTTCAAAAGAAATAAGCCAAAAACAATAGATTTCTTTATTTATGCAAATGAAATTATTGAAAAAAAATTTAATAGCAAATTATTAATTGTAAATTATAGTCAAACAAAAATGGGAAATAATTTTTTAACATCAAATTTAAATATATTAGATGCAAGTAGCAGTCTTAAAAAATACGATGAAAATAAACTATATATTTTAAATGACGGACACCCAACAGGTTTTGCAAATAAAATAATTGCAGATTTAATTTTAAAAGAGTTATAAATTAATCAAATATTAAAATAAATTTAATTACTTATTTATAAATTCATTAAGATTATTAAAAAGATATTTTACTTCACCGTCATTACTTTGAATTACCGAATTAAATTCTTCTTTTTGAGTTCTTGCGAGGCTAAGTCCTTCAATGATTAAATCTCTTATCAATGGATTATCAGGATCTTTAGTATAAACTCTCCAGTCAATTTTAACTTCCGGTGTTTTTTCTGTAGCAATCAAAATACTTGATACCATAGTATATTTTTCATTCAATTTTTTCATAGAAAGAACATTAATTTTTGGATCTGTATAGTCGCTTAGTCTGCTAGAAAAACTTTTTAAAAAGTATTTTCTAAATAATTCGTTATATATTTCTTTTTCTTTATCTGTTAATTTTTTTCTATGAGATCCAAGAGTATATAAACCTATACCTTTTATATCTACAGATTTTATTGCAATAGATTTTAATTTATCCATTTTTTCTTCTTTGGAAAAACTTTCTACAAGAACTCTAGATGCTTCGTCAGCAATTGATTGTATGAATTCATCAGGTTCAACAGAAAAAGATTTTCCAGAAAATAAACATATGGTAAAAAAAATTAAAGAAAATTTAATAAAATATTTTCTTAAATTCATTTATAATTAGATTAATTATTTAGATTCTATTTCTTCCCAGTCGCTATCGTCCATAGCATCTATAACTTTTTGAGAATTTAAAATCTTTTGTTGTCTATCTTGCAGATATAAACTTCTTATCGATGCATAAAAATCAATTGAATTCTCTTCAAGATTATCAAAAGATTCAATGTTTTTTGCTCTAAAATCTACTCCACCAGTAATCCTTGTTACATAATAATCTGACTCATTAACATATTGAGTATCATTAGCTACTGTAACATTAAACCATGGGTCTCCACCTATAAAATTTACTACTGTACCAGCTGTATCTCTTACAGTAGAAGGACCTAATATAGGTAACACCAAATAACATCCCGGTCCCATTCCCCATTTACCAAATGTTTGTCCGTAATCTTCTTTTTCTTGTTTTTCAAATCCCAAAGCTGAAGCAGCATCAAATAAACCTAAAATTCCTACAGTTGAATTAAGCACAAATCTTGCAGTATTCACGCCAGCTTTTTTTATATCACCCTGAATTATATTGTTTGGAACAGTTATTAAATTTGATAAATTGCCAACAGCATTGCTTGCTCCAGTTCTAACTGGAGATGGAATGTATCTATAGCCTTTAGCTACCGGTTCAAAAACTACGTTATCTAAAAATTTATTGAAAGCAAAAACTCCTCTATTTACTGTTTCAAAACAATCTTTTACGGATTCAGGTTTATTTTTTAAAGATAGAGAATTGTCTCCATCCTCACCCGCGTTTATTGATGCAGAAAAGAACAAAGATATTAATAATATTAATGTTATTTTTCTCATTTTGCCCTGTATAATATATCTTATAACAATGTAAATTGTTTATTTTATATTAAAAGGCCTAATTATGACAATAAAAATAAGGGAAATTTACTCTCCCAACTTCAATTCAAAGCCTAGAAAAATAAACACAATAAAATTTCTAATTTTTCATTATACAGGCATGAGGACTGAAAAACTAGCAATTCGAAG
>CACENJ010000032.1 GCA_902560855.1 uncultured Pelagibacteraceae bacterium | reverse complement strand
ATCCCTTGCAAATCTACTGTCAGCCACAACAATTTTATACACTGGTCTTTTTTTCGTTCCTCCCATAGATAATCTTAATTTTAACATTTTTCTCCTCTCTATTATTTTAGTTGATTAAAAAGCTCTGGAGGCATTCCTTTATCTTCCATACCTTTCAGATTTCCTTTTGACATCTTTTTCATCATTTCAGACATCATTTTAAATTGTTTTAACAATTTATTGATAGTAGCTACATCTGTTCCAGAGCCATTAGCAATTCTTTTTCTTCTAGAACCATCAATTATTTTTGGGTTCTCGCGTTCTTTTTTGGTCATTGATAAAATTATTGCTTCATTTTGAGAAATAATTTTTTCATCAACGCCAGCTTTATCCATTTGTGATTTAATTTTGGATACTCCTGGCATAAAAGACATTAAACCTTCAATGCCTCCCATTTTTTTCATTTGTCTTAGTTGAGTCAAATAATCCTCCATAGAAAATTTTCCTTTTTTTAAATTTTCTTCGGCTTTTTTAATATTTTCTTCTCCTAAATCTTGTGATGCTTTTTCAACTAAAGACACAATATCTCCCATGCCAAGAATCCTATTTGCTATTCTGTCAGGATGAAAAACTTCAAAGTTTTCTATTTTTTCTCCTATACCTAAAAATTTAATTGGTACTTGTGAAACAAACTTCATGCTTAAAGCTGCACCTCCTCTTCCATCACCATCAGTTCTAGTAAGAATAATTCCAGAAACATTTACAGTATTTTTAAATTCCTTTGCTACTTCTGCTGCTACTTGTCCAGTTAGAGAATCTGCTACTAATACAACTTCACTCGGTTTAATAATTTTTTCTATTTCTCTTATTTCGCTCATCATTTGCAAGTCTATTTGTGTTCTTCCAGCAGTATCAAAAAGAATTACATCAGCACCATTTAATGCGGCTGCGCTAAGTGCTCTTCTACATATGTCTGCTGGCAGTTGACCTTCAATTACTGGTAGGGTTAATATGCTATTTTGCTCTCCTAAAGTTTTAAGTTGCTCCTGAGCTGCTGGTCTATAAACGTCTAAACTAACCATCATAATTTTTTTCTTTTTATTTTTTTCCAAAAATTTTGCTAGCTTAGCTGTAGTTGTTGTTTTTCCTGAACCCTGTAAACCAACTAACATAATTGATACCGGTGGAACTGCGTTTAAATTTATTTCACTATTAGTTTCTCCTAATAAATTAACAAGCTCATCATAAACAATCTTAACTACCATTTGGCCTGGTGAAGTAGATCTTATAATTTCTTGTCCTAATGCCTTAGGCTTAACTCTATCTACAAATTCCTTTGCAACATTAAGTGAGACATCAGCCTCGAGTAAAGCTTGTCTTATATTTCTTAATCCTTCATCTACTTGCTTTTCATCAAGTGATGGTGCTTTTTTTAAAGAAGAAAAAATTTCTTCAAATTTATTAGTTAAATTCTCAAACATAATTTTACCCAGCAGTCATCGCACTAGTGGGCGAACCCTCGCTGACTAGTGTCGATATCTTTGTTCCCAAAGACACCGCAAATTGCTGTTTTTGCGGAAACGAAGCCAAATTATAATAGAGGTTCAAAAAGTCAATAAATAAGTTAAACATCTAATATATGGACATTAAAGCATACAAAATGGATGGTTTAGGTAATGATTTTGTAATCATTGACCAAAGGGAAAAAATTATAAAATTTTCTGAAGAACAAATTATTAATATTTGTGACAGGAACTTTATTGGCTGTGATCAACTTATTATTATCAAAAAAGATAAAGAATTTGATGCAAATTTAGAATTTTTTAATTCTGATGGGAGTGCTTCTGGAGCATGTGGCAATGGTACAAGGTGTGTGGCTTATTTATTATGTAAAGAAAGTAATAAAAAAGAAATTACATTTTCTTCTTCATCATCAACATTAAGATCAAAAATATTGGATAATAATTTAGTTGAAACTGACATAGGGACAGCAAAAACTCAATGGAATGAAATTCCTCTAAATGAAAATAAGAATACCAAAAATTTAAACATCAAAATATTTGATAAAAGTAATAATGAACACATAGGGGGAACAGCGGTAAATGTGGGTAATCCTCATGTTGTTTTTTTTGTAGATAATATTGAAAATTTTAATATTAGAAAAATTGGACCATTAATTGAAAATAATAAGCTCTTTCCTGAAAAATGTAATGTAACTATTGCTAAATTAATAAATAAAAATTTAATTAAAGTTAAAGTATGGGAAAGAGGTGCAGGATTAACTAAAGCTTGTGGAACTGCCGCATGTGCAACTGCTATAGCAGCCAATATAAATGGATATGTAAAAGAAAAAATCGATATTGAGTTTGAACTTGGAAAACTATCTATTTTTATAGATAAAAAAAATAATATTCATATGAAGGGACCTGTTTCTGAAATAAAAGAAATAGAGATAACACTTTAATGGGAATTTTTGAAAAATTTAAAATAGGTTTTAAAAAAAGTGCCTCAACATTTACTTCTGGCCTTAGAGACATAATTTTAAAAAAAGAAATTGATGATAAAACGCTTGATCAAGTTGAAGATTATCTAATTAAGTCAGACGTAGGTGTTGCTGCAGCTTCGGAAATAAAAGAAATTATTTCAACAGAAAAAATTGATCCAAATAAAAATACTCTAAATGAAGTAAATATTATTTTAAAAAAATACATAATAGAATTAATGAAACCGTTAGAAAAAATTGATTTTTTTAATAAAAATGAAGGTCTTAAAATACTGCTTATTTCTGGAGTTAATGGTGTTGGCAAAACAACAACAATAGGTAAGATTGGAAAAATATTAAAATCTAATAACAAAAAAATTATACTTTCAGCATGTGATACTTTTAGAGCAGCAGCAATTGAACAATTAGAAAATTGGGCCAAAAAAATTGATATAGAAATTGTTAAATCTGATCAGGGATCTGATCCTGCATCTGTGGCATATAAAGCAATAGATTTAGCAAAAAAAAAAGAATTTAACTATGTCTTAATAGACACTGCTGGAAGATTACAAAATAAAAAAAATTTAATGGATGAGTATAAAAAAATTGCAAATGTTGCCAAAAAAATTGATCAAGAAGCACCACATGAAGTTATATTAATTTTAGATGCAACGACTGGACAAAATATTTTAAATCAAGTAGAAGAATTTAATAAAATTATTCCAGTTACTGCATTAATTATGACAAAACTTGATGGAACTGCTAAAGGCGGAATTTTAATAGCTGTTGCAAAAAAGTATAAATTACCAATTATTGCACTAGGACTTGGTGAAAAAGAAGATGACTTACAAATATTTGATGCTGAAAAATTTGCTAATGCATTTATAGAAACTAGTTAATTAAGTTTTGAGATATTAAAGGCTTATAATAATTACATTTATAAGTATCTTCCATGCTTACAAAACCACAATCTTTACCTATTGATGAAACTATAAAATCTAATTTACCTTTAGTTGAATATTTGCCAAGTTTCTTCGTTAAAATATCGAACTTCAAATTTTGATTTATATTTTTAACAGCACTTACCATTATTAAAGTTTTATTATCTTTCATCAAATAATAAGCAAAATCTTCTGGAAAAACTGGAAAATCATAATTAGATAAATAAAACTTTGCAAGTCTTGGAAACCATTCGTATGTTATTAAAGGTTCAGTTTTTTTTGTTTTTCTATCATAAATATATAAGTCTTGTGGGTAATCGGTAATATAATTAAATTCTTCTCCTCGGGCTAAAATAGATTTTTCCCTTGTTTTAAAAAAAAGAACAAAATCATTATTATGAGAATTCATTTTCCCAATATGAAAAATGTCATCTAAATTTGGAAGCTCTACATAACCTTGATCATTTTCTGAATTAGAATCTTGGATAAATGATAATAAGAAAATAAATACAATTAATACTTTAAATTTCATATAAAATAACGTGTAAAACTAAATTTTGTATATGGTTTGTTTAAATTATGAATAAAATGTGATTATACAATTGAATGAAAAAAATCTTTAATTTTGCTCTTTATGATTTTGCTAATTCTGCATTTACCACAATTATAATTACATTTATCTTTTCAACATATTTTGCAAAGCAAATTGCACCAAATCCTGTTTTGGGACAATCTTATTGGGGTTGGGCTATTGGAATTACTGGAATATTAGTTGCTATAGCTGGTCCATTAATTGGGGGTTATGCAGACAAAAAAAATTGCACAGAATTATTTATTAAACTATTTACTATAATATGTATTATTTTGACATCTTTGTTATGGTTTTCTAAGCCAACTGAAAAATATCTTCTATATACTTTAATAATTGTTGCATTAGCTAATTTTTTTTATGAACTCAGTTTAATTTTTTATAATTCAATTTTAAAAAGAATTTCAAAATCAGAAAATTTAGGAAAATCTTCAGGTTTTGCTTTTGCTTTTGGTTATATTGGTGGAATAGCAATTCTTATAGTTTGTATAAAAATTTTTATTGATAATGATACTTTGCCATTTGGCCTTTCAAAAGAAAATTCGGAAAATATAAGGGCTACATCAATTTTAGTTGCATTATGGTACTTAATTTTTTCTATACCATTTTTGATTAGTTTAAAAAAAAAAGTTAGAAATAAAATAGAAACATCAGTTAGTAATATGAAAAAAATTAAAGACCTAGTTTGGAACAAAGGTTTAAATAATCTCGGAAAATTTTTATTAGCAAGGATGCTTTATGCAGATGGTTTGAATGCTATAATAATTATGGGTGGAATATTTGCTGTAGGTGTATTTAATTTAGAAATTAAAGATTTGTTAGTATTGTCAGTGTTAATGAATATCACAGCATTTATTGGAGCTATAGTAGGAGGATATGCAAACGACAGATTTTCTTCCAAATATGTAATTATTTTTTCTCTATTAGGTTTAATTTTATCTTCTGCAATAATACTTTTTATAAAAACAAAAATATTTTTTTTAATATTTGCAGCAATAAATGGCTTTTTTATTGGTCCAGTTCAATCAGCAAGTAGAGTATTTATTACAAAGTCAATTAATGAGGACAATCAAGCTTCTGGGTTTGGACTATTTGCTTTGTCTGGAAAATTAACTTCTTTTATTGGTCCACTGTTAGTAAGCACCATTACTTATATATCAAATAGTCAAAGAATTGGTTTTTCTTCTGCAATAATTCTTCTTTTAATTGGTTTGTTAATTCTATTAAAAGTTAAAAAAAACTAATT
>CACENJ010000031.1 GCA_902560855.1 uncultured Pelagibacteraceae bacterium | reverse complement strand
CAAGAGTACTAAACAACATACCAAGTTCATGTTGACTCGGTGCTACTTCGTGATGATGTTTTTCAACTGTTATTCCCACATCTCTCAAACCTTTTAAATATTCTCCTCTCATGTCTTGGGCGCTATCGACAGGAGGAACAGGAAAATAACCACCTTTTATTCCTGGACGATGACCCATGTTTCCGTTTTCATACTTTCTTCCAGTATTATAAGGGCCCTCAGAACTATCAATTGAAAAACTTGTTTCGTTCATGTCGTTTTTATAACGGACATCATCAAATACGAAAAACTCTGGCTCAGGTCCAAAATAAGCTTTATCTCCAATGCCTGTAGATTTTAAATAAGTCTCAGCTTTTTTTGCTATTCCTCTAGGATCTCTTTCATATGAATTTTTTTTAACGGCGTCAAAAATATCACAGAATAAAATAATAGTGTTGTGAGAGGTAAATGGATCAATTATTTTTCTATTTAAATCTGGTTTCAAAATCATGTCAGATTCATTAATTGCTTTCCAGCCTGCAATTGATGAACCATCAAAAAAAACTCCTTCATTTAACATTTTTTCGTCAACAATTGTTGCATCCATTGTTAAATGCTGCAGCTTTCCTCTTGGATCTGTAAACCTTAAATCTACATACTCAATTTCTTTATCTTTCATCAATTTTAAAACTTGACTCGAGCTCATGTTTTTTTCCTACTAAATTTTGTTAGGTTTTAATACCAAAAAATTATAGATTAATATTGCTTATTATTGTGATACCACCTATGCATTTCTCACATATATAAATGGCAATGAAACATGAAATTATCAATTCACAATTTGTTACAATTATCAGTTGAATGGAAAATTTGTTAGATAAAGAATCGGTTAAAAGAGTTGTTAAGGCTTTAAAAGATTTTGATTCTAATTTAAAAGTTCAGGTTTTAGACAGTTCAGCCAGAACAGCAGTAGATGCTGCCGCATCTTTAAAATGTGAAGTAGGTGCAATAGTAAAAAGTTTACTATTAAGAGCTGATGATAATTTTATTTTATGTTTAGTTTCAGGTGATAAACGTTGTTCACTTAACAAGATTAAAAAAATAATAAATAAAAAAGATGTTTCAATGGCAAATGCTGATCAGGTTAAAAGTCAAACTGGCTTTTCAATAGGAGGTGTTTCTCCAGTCGCTCATTTAAAAAAAATTGAAATATTAATAGATTCATCTTTATCTCGATATGAAAATGTATATGCTGCAGCAGGACATCCAAATTCAATTTTTAAAATTACTTTCAAACAGTTAATTAAATTTACTGAAGGAAAAGAAGAGGATATTGTTTAAATGAGAGAACCAAATTTTATAGATTATACTCTTCTTACAATTTTAGCATTAATTTGGTCTTCAGCATTTTTTAATATAAAAATAGCAACTTATTCTTATGGACCAGTTACAATTGCATTTTTAAGAATTTTTTTTGGGGCTATACCTGTTATTGCTTTATGTTTATATAAAAAAATAAAAATTGAAGCATTTTCAAAAGATTGGCATTGGTTTGCTGCAATTGGATTAATAAATTTAGTCATTCCGTTCTTTTTAATTGCTTATGGTGTACAAAAAGTTCAAAGCAATTTAGCAGCGATTTTAATGGCAAGCACTCCATTAAGTGCAACACTGTTAGCGCATCTTTTTACAGAAAATGAAAAAATTAACTTTAAAAAAGTTTTAGGCGTTCTTATTGGTTTCTCGGGAATAGTTTTTTTATTTTCAGATAATATTTTGATAAATGAAAGTAATTTTTTATCAGCTTTACTTATATTAATTGGGTCAACCTTTTATGTAATTGGAGGATTGCTAACAATAAAAATAAGCAATAAAAAAAATGAAAATGTAACAGCTTCAATATTAATATGGGCAACTATTTTTTTAATACCTATTACAGCTTTTATAGAACAACCTTGGAATTTAAATCCAAGTACAGCATCTACTATATCCGTTATATATCTTGGCATATTTGCAACTGGCTTTGCTTGGTTGCTTAGATTTAGAATACTAAAAAAAAATGGATTAGTTTTTCAAGCTCAAGTAGCTTATTTGATTCCAATATTTGGTATAATATTGGGCTACATATTTTTAAAAGAATTAATTACACCAAAAGTAATAGTTGCAGTTGTTGCCGTAGTGATCGGAATTTATTTTGTTAAAAAATCTAATGCTAAAAAAATTGCTTAAGTTTAGAAAGTTCTTTGATGTGAGATGAGTCTGTTTCGCAACAGCCACCTAAAATTGTTGCTCCATTTTTAATAATTTTTTTTGCAAATTCACAAAAAATTTTACCAGTAATCTCTTTTCTTGTCCCAAGTCTGATGTTTGGATTTTTTCCTATTTCATTAAATTTAGCATTGTTAAATCTGTGAACTGGCAAAGGCTCTTCTACACCCCATAAATTTGCTTTGAAACCAAATGGCATGCTTAATTTTTTGAATTCATTAGATGTTTTTTCTATTATTTCTAAGGAGACACATGCCGCAACAACTCCTAGCCACTTATTATTTTTATATTTATTTACTACTTCAGTTATTGTTTCACCTGAAGGTAGTTTGCCATTTTTTCTAATATGTAGGCCAACTAATAATGTTTTGTTAAACTTTTCAATTAGGTTTAATGCTATCTCTATTTCTCGACCACTAGAAATGACATCCAGGTAAAAAAAATCTACATATGGATTAAGTACACTTACTTGATCAAAAAAATCTTTTTCAATTATGTTTTTATCTCTTTTGTCTACTTCATAAGTATCGTTTTGAGCAGGAAGACTACCAGCGATCAATATATTTTTTTTTGACAATTCTTTTGCTTTTTTCGCAAGCTCACATGCTTTTTGGTTAACAAAATTGAATTTGTCTCCAACTTGATTTTGTTCCATTCTTACTCTTCTAGTAGTAAAAGTGTTAGTTAAAATTACTTCCGCACCAGCATTTATTGATGATAAATGTGTATCAATTACTAATTGATTATATTTTTCATCAATTAGCGCAGTTGCCGACCAAAGCGTTCCCTTAGAAACAAGACCTCTTGCTAAAAGTTCTTGCCCCATACCTGAATCTAAAATTCTTATTTTTTTAAAAAAATCTATATTCATATAACTGAATTAATATATATTTAATTATAATAATTTTTAATTATGAAAGTTAATATAGCACTTTTAACTGTAACCGATACTAGAACTTTAAAAACCGATAAATCAGGTTCAATTTTAGTTAACAAAATAGCGAAAGCAAAACACAATTTAGTTGACCGTAAGATTTGTAAGGATAATAAAAAAGATGTTAAAAAAATTATTAAAAAATGGATTAAAAAAAAAAATATAGATGTAATAATAACTACTGGTGGAACAGGTTTAACTGGAAGAGACATAACACCAGAGGCTATAAATGACATCGCTGACAAGCATATTCCTGGTTTTGGAGAAGTTTTTAGAACTCTTAGTCTTAAAACAGTCGGAACATCTTCTATTCAATCAAGAGCTTGTGCAGTTTTAGCTGATGGAAAATATATTTTTGCTCTACCAGGTTCTTCAGGAGGAGTAACAGATGCTTGGGATAAAATTCTTAAATATCAACTAAACATTAATCACAAACCTTGTAACTTTGTTGAATTATTTCCAAGACTTAAAGAAAAATAATATTTTTAATAATTTTCTATATTTATTATAAGAAATTATTATTTTTGATACTTTTCTTTCCATTCTTCATAAGTCATTCCATATACATGCTTTCTTGCATCGGGATCTGAAATTTTTATTCCTTTTTTTTCAGCTTCTTCTCTGTACCATTTAGATAAACAGTTTCTACAAAAACCAGCTAGATTCATTAAATCAAGGTTTTGTACATCTTTTCTTTCTCTAAGGTGTTTTATTAATCTATCGAAAGCTGCAGATTGTAGTTCTTTTTTTATGTTATCATCCATTTTTTTTTATGTTAGAGTTTTATTCACTTTATGAAACTGTCTGGATCATATCAAATTAAACTAGAAAAACAAAAAGTTTGGGAAGCTTTGAACGATCCTGAAATATTAAAAAAATCTATACCTGGGTGTGAAGAATTTAATAAAAATTCTGAAACTGAGTTTACTGCAACAGCTACAAATAAAATTGGACCTTTTAATGCAACTTTTACAGGAGATATTGAACTTAAGGATTTAAACCCTCCAAACAGCTATAAGATTACAGGATCCGGAAACTCTCCTGTAGGATTTGCAAATGGAGAAGCAGTAGTAACTCTAGAAGATTTTCAAGGAGGAACAAAACTTAATTATAGTGTTGAAGCAAACGTTGGAGGAAAAATCGCACAAGTTGGCTCAAGATTAATTGATATGACAGCAAAAAAGATGGCTGATATTTTTTTCGGAAAATTTTCTGAACTAATTTCTGTTAAAACTTCAAATCATGATATTAAACAGCCTGAGGAAAATAAAATTTCAACAAAAAATAAACCAATAAATAAAATTTTTCTCATTTCTTCAGCAATAATAGTGGTTGGGATAGTATTATACTATTTAAGTTAATCGCGTATAAGTAGAATTTTCGTATTTTTTATAGTTGTACATAATATTTTATTATGTTTAAATTAGTTGTTGCATTAAGAGGGGGTAAACTTAATGAAGAAAGTATCGTTAGAAATAAATGGGAAGAAAGTATCTAAAGAAATTCCCGAAAGTACGACATTATCAACATTACTAAGAGATATATTAAATTTAACAGGCACGCATATTGGCTGTGATACAAGTCAGTGCGGAGCATGCGTAGTACATGTAGATGGTAAATCCATAAAAAGTTGCACAGCATTAGCATTAGACCTAGGAGGATCCAAAGTTACAACAATTGAAGGTCTTACTACAAATGGAAAAATGCATCCAATGCAAGAAGCTTTTAAAAAACTTCATGGTTTGCAGTGTGGTTTTTGCACTCCTGGTATGGTTATGAGTGCAATTGATTTATTGAAAAACAAAAAAAATCCAAGTGATGCAGATATAAGAGATTGGTTAGAAGGAAATATTTGCAGATGTACAGGATATCAAAATATTGTTGCAGCAGTTAAAGAGGCTGCTTCAAAGATGTAATTAGGAGGCGATTATATGGCTAGTTTAGTTGGATCAAGAGTCGAAAGAAAAGAAGATAAAAGATTTTTAACAGGAAAAGGCAAATATACGGCAGACATAAACCTTGCAAATCAAACATATGCTATATTTGTAAGATCACCTCATGCAAGAGCTAAAATTAAAAAAATTGATACTTCAAAAGCTTTAAAATCCTCAGGAGTTGTTGATATTTTAACAGGAGAACATTTAGCCAAAGATAAAATTGGAGGACTAATAGCTGGTTGGGCTATTAGAAGTGAAGATGGTTCAGAAATGAAATGTCCACCAAATCCAC
>CACENJ010000030.1 GCA_902560855.1 uncultured Pelagibacteraceae bacterium | reverse complement strand
TTTTTTTAAAAGCGATACACTTTATTAATATAAATTATGGCGGTGAGGGAGGGATTCGAACCCTCGATAGATCTTTCGACCTATGACGAGTTAGCAACCCGCTGCTTTAAACCAGGCTCAGCCACCTCACCTTTTCCTTTATTAGTGTGTAACTTGAAATCATTGAATATTCAATATTAATCAAGTAATTTTGTGCAAAATATGAAAAATAAATATTCTATATTTTCTCTCATAAAAAACGCTTTTAGTTTTCATGAGAATTGGCAAAGAGCCTGGAGAGATCCTGAACCAAAAAAAGAATACGATGCAGTAATTGTTGGTGGTGGTGGTCATGGCCTAGCTACTGCTTATTATTTAGCAAAGAAACACAATATGAAAAATATTGCTGTAGTAGAAAAAGGTTGGATTGGTGGTGGCAATACCGGAAGGAATACTACAATTATTAGGTCTAATTATTTATGGGATGCAAGTGCTGGATTATATGATCATGCATTAAAAATTTGGGAAGGTCTATCTCAAGAATTGAATTACAATGTTATGTTTAGTCAAAGAGGTGTGATGAATCTTGCGCATAATCTCCAAGATGTAAGAGATTTAAAAAGAAGAACTCATGCAAACAGATTAAATGGTATTGATGCTGTTTACTTGAATACTGAAGAAGTTAAAAAGTTTTGTCCGATTATAAATACTTCTCCTGATATAAGATATCCAGTTTTAGGTGGAACTTTACAAAGAAGAGCTGGAACAGCTCGTCATGATGCTGTTGCATGGGGTTACGCAAGAGGTGCTGATAGTATGGGTGTCGATATAATTCAAAATTGCGAAGTAAAAGGAATAAAAAGAAAAGGTAACAGTATTGAAGGTATAGAAACAACAAAAGGATTTATAAAATCGAAAAAAGTTGGAGTTGTTGCTGCTGGTCATTCAAGTGTTATTGCAAATATGGTTGGTATAAAGTTACCTCTCGAAAGCAAACCTCTACAGGCTCTAGTATCAGAACCAGTGAAACCAATAATAAATACAGTAGTAATGTCCAATGCTGTTCACGCCTATGTAAGCCAATCTGATAAAGGAGAGTTGGTTATTGGAGCGGGAACTGATGCTTATGTTTCTTACACACAAAGAGGAAGTCATGACGTTGTTGAAGGAACTTTAAAAGCAATATTAGAACTCTACCCTATTTTCAGTAGAATGAAGATGTTAAGACAATGGGGAGGGATTGTAGATATTTGCCCTGATGCAAGTCCAATTATAAGTAAAACTCATATTAAAGGCTTATATTTTAATTGTGGTTGGGGAACCGGAGGTTTTAAAGCTACCCCAGGTTCAGGAGATTTGTTTGCTCATACAATTGCAAATGATGAGCCTCACAAATTAAATGCTGACTTTAATATAAATAGATTTGTAAGCGGTGACCTTGTTGATGAACATGGAGCAGCTGCTGTAGCACACTAATGTTTTTAATTAATTGTCCATATTGTGGTGAAAGAGATCAGAGTGAATTTTCAGCTGGTGGTGAAGCTCATATTGTTAGACCAAAACAACCCACAGAATTAAGTGACAATCAATGGGCTGAATTTTTATTTATGAGAAAAAATATTAAAGGTGTTCAATTTGAAAGATGGAACCATTCACATGGTTGTAGAAAATGGTTTAACATGGTTAGAGACACATCAAATGATAAAATTCATGCTGTATACAAAATGGGTGAAAAACCTCCTATAAAATAATGAGCAAAAATTTAAGAATAACCAATAATAGATTTATTGATCAAACATCAAAAATATCTTTTAAGTTTGATGGCAAAACTTTGTATGGTTTTAAAGGTGATACATTAGCGTCAGCTTTATTAGCAAATAATATACATCTAGTTGGAAGGAGCTTTAAATATCATCGTCCAAGAGGAATAATGACATGTGGTTCTGAAGAACCTAATGCAATTGTTCAGCTTGGAAAAGACCCTTCGATGACAGAACCCAATACAAGAGCAACTGAAATAGAATTATATGAAGGTTTAGAAGCATCAAGTCAAAATTGTTGGCCAAGTGTTAATTTTGACATAGGTGCTATAAACAATTTTTTCTCACCTCTTATACCGGCAGCTTTCTACTATAAAACCTTCATGTGGCCTGCTAATTTTTGGAAATTATATGAATACTTTATAAGAAAATCTGCAGGTCTAGGCAAATCGCCTTCGCAACCGGACAAAGATATTTATGATCATAGATATTTACACTGTGATGTTTTGGTTGTTGGAGGTGGTATATCAGGAATAATGGCTGCAAAAACAGCAGCTAAAAATAATTTAAACACTGTATTAATGGACGACAAAAATACTTTAGGTGGAACTACTCTTTTCCAACAAAATGAATGTTTTAAGATAAATAATTCTTATTCAAATGAGTGGATAAAAAAAGAAATTAAAACTTTAAATTCATTTAAAAATTTAACTATAAAAACAAGAACATCATTAGCTGCTTATCATAGTTACAATTATCTTTTAGCTAGAGAAAATTTAACAGATCATTTGGATTTAAACGAAAAAAAGGATAAAATTCGTCAAAGACTTTGGAAAATCAGGGCAAAAAAAGTAATTATAGCTACAGGAGCAATGGAAAGACCATTAATTTTCAACAATAATGACAGACCTGGTATTATTCTTTCATCTTCTATCAAAAAATACATAGATTACTATGGTGTTAAATGTGGAAAAAAAATATCTTTATTTACAAATAATGACTCAGCTTATGAAACGGCCATCTCTTTAAATAATAGTGGTGTAAGCGTTAATTCAGTAGTTGATATAAGAGATAAAACTAATTCGTTAATTGTTAAACAAGCTGAAAAATTAGGTATTAAAATTCATTGGAAATCTTCAGTTGTAAATACAAATGGTTACAAAAAAATCAATTCTATTGAAATTATGAAATTGTCTGACGATAATACTGCAACTGTAGGGAAAAAAATAATAGAAGAATGCGACTGTTTGGGTATTTCAGGAGGCTGGACACCAAGAGTTCATTTATTTACTCAGTCTGGTGGTAAACTTAAATTCAGAGATGAAGATAATGTTTTTTTACCAGATAAATCAGAGTTGGATCAAATAAGTATTGGATCTTGTAACGGTGATTTTGAGCTTGATGAAGTAATAAAAAATTCAGTTAAATTAACAAACAATTTTTTAAAAGTTAATAATAATGATTATGAAAATTTAGAAATTATTTCCTCAAAAGAAATTGACAAAAAAAATATTTGGCTACTTCCATCTGATATACCTTTAGGAAAAACTAAACCATTCTTAGATTTTCAAAATGATTCTACTGCAAATGATGTAAAATTAGCTTTAAGAGAAGGTTTTAAATCAATTGAGCATGTGAAAAGATACACAACAACAGGCATGGCTACTGATCAAGGGAAATTATCCAATATGCATGCACTTGGAATTATAGCTGAAACCGCTGGTGTTAAAATGGGTGAATTGGGAACAACTACATTTAGACCTCCTTACACTCCATTAACGTTCGGAGTTATTGTTGGAAGAAACGTTGGCGAATTTTTTGATATTACAAGAAAAACACCAATGCATGACTGGCATGTAGATAAAAAAGCCGAATTTGAAAATGTCGGACAATGGAAGAGAGCTTGGTACTATCCAATAGACAATGAAAATATGCATGAAGCTGTGCAAAGAGAAAGTAAAGCTGCCAGAGATAGTGCTGGTATCTTAGATGCATCAACTCTTGGAAAAATAGATATACAAGGAAGTGATGTATCGGAATTTTTAAATAGAGTTTATACAAACGCATGGTCTAAATTAGAAATAGGAAAATGCAGATATGGCCTTATGCTCAACGAAGATGGAATGGTTTACGATGATGGGGTTACAACTAGATTGTCAGAAAACCATTATTTAATGACTACAACAACTGGTGGTGCTGCTAACGTTCTTTCAAAATTAGAAGATTACTTGCAAACAGAATGGCCAGAATTAGATGTGTATTTAACTTCAGTTACCGATCACTATGGAACTGTAAGTATCTGTGGACCTAATTCAAAAAAAATTCTTTCAAAAGTAATTCCTGACCTAGATTTGTCTGATAAAGAATTTCCACACATGTCTTTCAAAAATGCATTAATCGATAATATAAAATGTAGAGTAATGCGTATTAGCTTTACTGGTGAACTTAGTTATGAAATTAATATTCAATCATCATATGCTAAATCTGTTTGGGAAAAGTGCTTTGATGCAGGGAAAAAATTTAATATTACTCCTTATGGAACAGAAACGATGCACTTACTCAGAGCTGAAAAAGGATTTATAATAGCAGGTCAGGATACTGATGGAACAATGACTCCTGTGGATTTACAAATGGACTGGATAATCAGTAAAAAGAAATATGATTTTATTGGAAAAAGATCTTTATATAGAAGTGATACAATTAGAGAAGATAGAAAACAACTAGTAGGATTACTAACTGAAGATCCAAATGAAATTTTAGAAGAAGGTGCGCAAATTGTTGGGAAAACAAATAAACAACCAACTGAAATGCTTGGACACGTTACTTCTAGTTATTTTAGTCCAAATTTAAATAAATCAATTGCACTAGCAGTAATAAGAAATGGTAAAAAATTAAAAGGTCAAAAAATGTTTGTTCCAATGAAAAACAAAACTATTAGTGTCACTATAACAGATACAGTTTTTTTAGATAAAGAAAATAAGAGGTTAAATGCCTAATTGGAATTCAGCGATAAAAAAAATCGACATTAATAATGTTGCTTCTGTAAATGTAAAACATCACTCTGAATTATTTATTTCAGAAGTTGAGCCTATAATGAAATTAAATGTAAGAGGAAAAAGTAGAGATTTTTTATCAATGATAGGAAAAATATTAAATATTATATTACCTACAGAAGCAAATACATCAACTACCAATGAACATATTACTGCCTTATGGTTAAGTCCTGATGAGTGGTTATTATTTAAAAATAATGTCACAAACCGTGGTACTGAAGAAACTATTATTGAAGAAAATTTATATAAAAATATATCTCAAAAAAAACTTGGATCTGTTACAAATGTGAGTGATCAATTTGTAATGATTAATATTCAGGGTCAAAACTTGTATGAATTGTTAAGTTCAGGGTGCCCTTTTAATTTCAATGATTTTAAAAATAAAAAAGGTGCAGTATCACAAACTCTTTTAAATCATACAGATGTAATAATTTATAATGAAGAGATTAACAAAATTAACTTATTTGTTAGAAGGTCTTTTTCAGCACATTTATGGTCATGGATGAACGACAGCGCCAGATTTATTTAATTTAAGTTTAAAATAATAAATTATTATAAAAAAATAAGAAATTGAGAAAAACCAATTAATCCCTACCCATAGCCAAAAGAAAGTTTCAAAACTCGCATTTATATATTTTGCTAAATAAAATACTACAATAGGGTTAAGAACATTTCTAAAAAAGTTAGAAATCATTGCA
>CACENJ010000029.1 GCA_902560855.1 uncultured Pelagibacteraceae bacterium | reverse complement strand
ATAAAGAAGCATCTTTAGTAGGACATTCACAAGGATGTTTGATTACTACAGAATGTGCATCTAGATATCCAAACAAAATTAAAACATTAAGTTTAATTGGAGGAGCTGGTGCAATTCCAATGAACCCAGAATTGTTATCTCTAGCAGAAAATAACGACCCAAAAGCTGTAGATTTAATGATGGATTGGGCACATGGTCCAGCAGGTCATTTTGGGGGTCATCCTGTTCCTGGATTATATCACATAAATACTGGTGGAATGCTAGCTAAATCGAGAACTATAAAAGATACATTAGGTGTGGATTTTAGAGCTTGTGATAATTATAAAAATGGATTTGAAGCAGCGAAAAAAATTAAAATTCCAACTCTATCAATACTTGCTACTGATGATAAAATGTGTCCTGTAAAAGAAGGAAAAAAATTAGCGGACTTAATTGATGGAAGTCAAGTTGACATCATTGATAATTGTGGACATATGATGTTATTAGAAGAGGCAGATAGAGTATTAAAAGTTTTAAAAAAATTTATTACTACAAATTACCCACCAAAATTAAGTTAAAAAGTTTTAAACGTGTACGTTTGAACTATACTGTATAGACTGATACTATAAATAAATAAAAAAAAGGAGAAATCATATGAGTAAAAATCCAGAAACAATTGCATTACATGGTGGTGATTACAGAAGTGATCCAGCAACTACTGCTGTAGCTGTACCAATATATAGGACTACATCTTATCAATTTAATAATACTGAACATGCTGCAAATTTATTTGCACTCAAAGAATTTGGTAACATTTATACTAGAATTATGAATCCAACTAATGACGTATTAGAAAAAAGAGTTGCAGCATTAGAAGGAGGATTAGCTTCTGTAACAGTTGGATCTGGTCAAGCCGCCTCAACATTTGCTATTTTAAACGTGTGTCAATCTGGAGATAATTTTATTAGTTCTACCGATTTATACGGTGGAACAGTAAATTTATTTACTCACACTTTAAAAAAACTTGGTATCGAGTGTAAATATGCAGATCCTGCTGATCCGTCTAATTTTGAAAAATTAATTGATGAAAAAACAAGATGTTTCTATGCGGAAACACTTCCAAATCCATATTTAAGAGTTTTTCCAATTAAAGAAGTTTCAGATATTGGAAGAAAACATAATATTCCATTAATAATGGACAATACAGCTTCACCGGTTATTTGTAAGCCAATAGAACATGGTGCAGCTGTTGTTGTACATTCTTTAACTAAATTTATTGGGGGCCATGGTACAGTTATTGGTGGATGTGTAGTAGATGGAGGAAATTTTGATTGGACAGCTAATCCAAAACGACAACCTTTATTCAATGAGCCCGATGCTAGTTACGGCGGTGCTAAATGGGGTGAAGTAGTACCTCAGTTAACAGGAGCAAATGTAGCATTTGCAGTCCGTGCTAGAGTTGTTCTTTTAAGGGACTTAGGATCACCTTTAGCGCCTGACAATGCATGGAATATGATACAGGGATTAGAAACTTTGCCTTTAAGAATGAAACAACACTGTTCTAACGCGGAAAAAGCTGTAAATTTTTTAAAAAAACATAAAAATGTTGAAAGAGTTATATACCCTACCCTGCATGAAGGCGAAATTGCTGCTAGATCCAAAAAATACTTTAAAGAAGGAAATGGAGCTTTAGTAGGTATTGAAGTAAAAGGTGGCGTAGGAGCAGGTAAAAAGTTTATAGAGTCTTTAAAAATGTTTTATCATGTAGCTAACATCGGTGATGCAAGAAGCTTAGCCATACATCCAGCTACGACTACACATAGTCAATTAACTGAGGAAGAACTTTTAGCAGCAGGTGTAACACCGGGATATGTAAGACTATCTATAGGTATTGAACATTCTGATGATATTATTGCAGATTTAGATCAAGCTTTAAATGAATCGGGAAAACCTAATTTGAAAGCTGTTGGTTAGAGTTTAAGTAAAGCAAATAAACAGAAGAACTGACTAAAAATATTGAACTTATTTGGTGCATAGAAGATAAATATATCTGTGCACCATGAATTAATGTCAGTATACCTAATAAAATTTGAATTAACAAAAATAAACCAACAATATTTATTGAAAAGTATAAATTTTTTAATTTTTTACTGTAAATTTTAATTATTATAAATAGATAAAATATTATTATAAAATATGCTAAATTTCTGTGCATAAATTGAACTAAAGATGGTTCGCTAAAAGCAGAAATCTTAAAAATATTTATTATATTATTGTCATCAGGAAAATAAGATGGACCCATTAGTGGCCATGAATTATATATTTGTCCGGCGTCCATACCTGATACAAAAGCTCCAATTATAATTTGACAAAATATTATAAATAAAAAAAATAAAGGAATAGAATAATTTAATTTATTATTAATATTTTGATTTACTGTTAAATTAAAATAATTCCATAAAATTAATGATAAAATAATAAAAGCTAATATTAAATGTAATGATAGTCGGAAATGGCTTACGTCAACTCTATCAACTAAACCACTAGAAACCATATACCAACCTATAAATCCTTGAAAACAAATCAGCAAAAAAATTAAATAAAAAGACTTAACATTTTTAAACCCTAATTTTATTGTAAAAAAAATTAATGGAATAAGAAAAGCTAATCCTACGAGTCTTCCTAATATTCTGTGAGCATATTCCCACCAATAAATAATTTTAAATTCCTCTAATGTCATAGAAAAATTTTGAAGTTTGTATTCTGGAATCTTCTTATAAAGTTCAAAATATTTATTCCATTGCATTTCACCTATGGGTGGTAAAATTCCAGAAAAAAGCTGCCATTGAGTAATTGATAAGCCCGAATCTGTTAATCTAGTTAAACCGCCGACTATTATAATGAGAGCTACAATAAAAAACATGCAAACTAGCCAAGTAGAAATATATTTTTTTATTACTTTATTTTCTATGTACATATAAGAATAAATATATTAATTATTAATGAATCCAATTGAATAAATGTCGCCAGAAAACAAAATTAAACTAAATTTACAAAGAAAAAAATTAGATAAGTTAGATTATCAACTGTTAAAGCTTATAAAGAAAAGAACAGAAATAGTTAAAAAGGTTCTAGCATTAAAAAAGCAGAAAAATGAGATAATTGATAATAAAAGAATATCTTTAATATTAAAAAAAATAAGAAAAGAATCTTTAAAGAGAAATATAGATCCAAAAATTACACATAGAATATGGAAAAATATGATTTGGTCCTATATTGATTTTGAAAAAAGGAATTTTAATAAAAAATAATTATTTGCTATGTGGTGGAAGTTTTTTTTCGATAAAAACTTCATGCTTTCTGGTAGCAGGATTGTATTTTTTTGCTTTTAATTTAACTTTAGCTTTTTCACCACCAGCAGGTTTTTTTACATAATAAAAAAAAGGACTATTGGGTTTAGTTTCTGGAACTAACCTAACTTTCACATGTGTTTTTTTTGCCATACTATTTTAATTCTTTAATTTCTTTAACTAGTTTAGAAATTTTTGAAACTTTCTTTTTTAATTCTAAATTTTTATTATCCATGTTTATAGGTTTATTTGATAAATCGTCAAGATCTAATGCAGTGCTTTTTTTCAATAATTTTTTTGCCCCTTTAATGGTCATACCTTGATTTTTTAATAAAAATTTAATTTTTTTTAGAACCTGAATAGATTTGCTATCATAATATCTTCTTCTGCCAGACAAAATAATTGGTTTTACATTTTTAAATTCTTTTTCCCAAAACCTTATTGTATGAGTGTTTAAAGAACCATTCTTTTCATTAATTAAATTAAGAATTTTGGCAACCTCTCCTATTGACTTATATGCTTCTTCAGTTTTTTTCATTATTATTTATATAATTTTTAAAATCCTTAGAAGGTTTAAACAAAACTACTTTTCTCTCAGAAATTACCTTATTTTCTTTGGTTTTAGGATTTCTTCCTACTCGACTTTTTTTAAACTTTAATGAAAAAGTTCCAAAGTTACTTATTTTTATTTTTTTATGTTTTTTTAAATTTTCAATTATACTTTCTAAAATATCTTCTAATAAATTTTCAGATATTTTTTTAGAAAATCCAACTTGCATATACAATGAATTGATAATATCTTTTTTTGTTAAATTGATTCTCATTAACTAATCTATACTTTGTTTAATTTTATCAATCAAATTTCCTGATACAATTTTTTCACATAGTGTAAGTGAGTTTGCAAAACCTACAAAATCAGTCGAGCCATGGCTTTTTACAACTGGTGAGTCTAAACCTAATAGTATGGCTCCATTATACAATCTAGGGTCAAATCTTTTTTTAAATTTATTTAAATTTTTTATATTTAATAAAGATGATAGTTTACCTACAAAATTACCTGTCATAGCTTTTTTTAGTTCGCTTGTAATAAAGTTTGCTGTGCCTTCGGCCGTTTTCAAGGCTATATTACCTGTAAAACCATCAGTTACGATTACGTTTACATCTCCTTTCATCATTTCGTTTCCTTCTATGTAACCTTTAAAATCGAATATTTTATTATTTTGATTGTTAAGTTTTTTGTATGTATTTTTTATTATTTCGTTACCTTTTATTTCTTCTGATCCAATATTTAAGAGAGCTACTTTCGGTGTTTCATTTGGAAATAAAGCTTTGAATAAAGCTGAACCCATAAGACTAAAATCAACAAGATTTTTTTCATCACATTCAACATTGGCACCAAGATCTAGCACAATATTAGTTCCAGTTTTATTTGGCCACAAACCAGACAATGCAGGTTTATTAATATTTTCTATCATGTTAAGATTTAACTTTGCAATTACAAACAAAGCTCCAGTATTGCCTGCTGAAATTACAATATCTGATTGTTTATTTTTTACACTATCTATAGAGAGCCACATGCTAGTTTCTTTACCTCTTTTAGCTGCACTTAAAGCGCTATCAGTACCTTTAACTTCATCCCTACAATCAATTAATTCATATTTATCAGTTGATAGATTTTTGGATATAAATTTTTTTATTTTATTAGAATCACCAAATATTTTATAAAAAATATTATTAGAATTTTTATTATGTAGGTTTATACCTTCAATTACTTTTTGTGGAGAATTATCACCACCCATTGCATCTATTGCAATTGTAATTTTTTTTGACATTATTATACTATAGGATATTTATTCCTTAGGGTCTAAGACTTGTCTACCTTTATACATGCCAGTTTTTAGATCAACATGATGGGATAATCTATATTCACCAGAAGTCTTATCTTCAACAATATTTTTTGCCGAAAACTTTATATGAGATCTTCTTTTACCAGATCTTGAAGGTGTTGTTTTACGTTTAGGTACAGCCATAATTAAAATTTAGGTTTAATTACACCTTTTAACAAAGAATTAAAAGTATTTTTTTGTAAGTATTTTCTATAATTATCAAAATATTCAGGCAATATTAAAGATTCATTTTTAATATTCAAATATTCTTCAAAAATAAGGTTTTTTTCAGTTTTGCTTAAATATTCCCATTCTTTAATTTTGTTTAATATTGAATAAAAAATATTAACATAATCTTTCATTTTTTTATTAATTGAGGCATCACCATATCCGATTTCTCTTATGCTTAATTCTAGTTGGCGAAAAACATAATCAAAAACAGTCTGAAGAATTTTCTTTTCTGAATTAGACCTAAATACATTTAAAAAGAAAGCAAAATGAAATAAAAAAATGAGCAAT
>CACENJ010000028.1 GCA_902560855.1 uncultured Pelagibacteraceae bacterium | reverse complement strand
TTTTCTTGAAACTTTAGCTGAAGATGTTTTTGATGAACTTTTTAAAGATAAAAGAATTGATAAAATAACTCTTCAGATAGAAAAAATGGAAATTATGAAAGACTGCTCATCAGTTGGAATACAGATTTCTAAAAAAAGAAGCCATGAAAAGCTCTGATCTTGGAAAAGAAGTAATAAAAAAAGAACTCCCACTTATACCTAAAAGTCCTGGAGTTTATAGAATGATAAACCACAAGGGTGATGTTCATTATATTGGAAAAGCTAAAAACTTACCTAATAGACTTAAAAGTTATGTGTCAGAAAAAAGTCATATAATTAGAACGGAGAGAATGCTTGCTCAAACTCATAAAATAGAAATTACAACAACCTCCAACGAAAGTGAGGCGCTACTTTTAGAAGCTAATTTAATAAAAAAATTTAGACCAAAATTTAATATTTTGCTTAAAGACGATAAATCATTTCCATTTATATATATTGGAAACAAAAATAATTGGCCACAATTAGCTAAGCACAGAGGTAAAAAAGATAAAAATGGTTTCTATTTCGGTCCTTTTGCTTCAGCAAGTTCGGCAAATTGGACAATTAAAATGCTTCAAAAAATATTTCAAATCAGAGTTTGTGATGAAGTTACATTTAAAAATAGAAAACGTCCCTGTATTTTATATCAAATAAAAAGGTGCTCTGGACCATGTGTTGGTTATGTTAATAAGGATGATTATAAAAACTCAGTTGAAGATGCAATAAAATTTGTATCAGGAGAATCGAGGGAAATTCAAAAAAATTTATCAAAGCAAATGGAAGAAGCAAGTGAAAAACTAGATTTTGAAAAAGCTTCAGTGCTAAGAGATAGAATTAAGGCATTAAATATAATTCAATCCTCTCAAAAAATTAATGAAGCTAACTTGGTAGATGCAGATGTAATTGCAGGATATAAAGAATCTGGCAAAACTTGCATTCAAGTATTTTTCTACAGATCTAAACAAAACTGGGGAAATCAGTCATATTTTCCCAGACACGATCCTGATCAAAATATTTCTGAGATAATGTCTTCATTTATAATGCAATTTTATGAAAACAAAAATGTTCCAAAATTAGTTATCTTAAATCATAAAATTAAAGATAAAAAATTAATTGAAAAAGCTTTGGCTTCAAAAGAAGATAAAAATATTTCTATTACAATTGCAAAAAAAGAATCCAAATCAAATGTTATTTTGATTGCAGAAAAAAATGCTAAAGAATCTTTAAATAGAATGCTTTATGAGGCTAACAATAATAAAAATTTATTTGAAAAAATAACTCAAAAATTCAAGATAAAAAATGGTGTAAGTTTAATTGAGGTTTATGACAATAGTCACATTCAAGGAACAAATAGTGTTGGTGCAATGATTGCTTTTGGGGAAGAAGGATTTATAAAAAAAAGGTATAGAAAATTTGATATTAAATCAAAAGGTGCTGAAAAAGACGATTATGCAATGCTTAAAGAAGTTTTAAGTCGAAGATTTAAAAGAGCATTACTGGAAAAAGGAAATTATTTATCACTTCCTGATCTTTTATTGATTGATGGTGGAAAAGGACAATATTCTACGACTAAAGAAGTCTTATATGAATTTGGCTTGTATGATTTGCCAATAATAGCAATAGCAAAAGGGAAATTTAGGAATAGTGGTAGTGAAACTTTTTTTCATAATGGAAAAGCTTTTAAATTCGAAAAGAATGACCCAGCTCTTTTCTTCTTACAAAGATTAAGAGATGAGGCGCATAGATTTGCAATTAGCACACATAGAGCTAAAAGAAAAAAAAATATCAACAAATCTTTATTGGACCAAATTGAGGGAATTGGATCTATGAGAAAAAGAGCTTTATTAAATCATTTTGGATCGGCAAGAGCAGTTGAATCTGCAAGTTTTGAAGAGATAAAATTAGTTGAAGGAGTTGAAGAAAAAGTAGCAAAAAAAATATATAATTTTTTCCACGAATGAAAATAAAAATACCAAATTATTTAACAATTGGCAGAATTATCATAGTGCCTATTTTTGTTATTTCATTTTATCTTCCAGGGTTTTATGGAGATATTATTCCCTTTGCTTTATTTGTTGGAGCTTCCTTTACCGATTTTTTAGACGGCTTGCTGGCTAGAATGTATAAAGAAGAATCGAAACTTGGAGAATTACTAGATCCTATTGCCGATAAAATTATTGTAGCTGCAGCTTTAATTTTATTAGTAATGGATGGAACTATTAAAAATTATGAAGTAATAGCTGCTATAATAATTTTAACTCGTGAAATATTAATCTCAGGATTGAGAGAATTCTTAGCCAAAGGAAAAATAAAACTTCCAGTATCTAGTCTTGCAAAATTAAAAACTTTTTTACAAATGTTTTCAATATCAGTTTTACTAACAGGTGAGACTGGAAATAAAATAATTAATTTCCAAGATTATAATGCACAAACTATTGGAATAATATTGTTGTGGTTCTCTGCTTTTTTAACTTTATATACAGGATACGATTACTTAAGAAAAGGTATTGATCATGCAATATCAGAGGATGAAAAAAATTAGGCTGCTTTCTTTTTTCGAACTAATTTATCGTAACTGGCAGATAAGTCCAAAATAAGATCGCATACTTTATAAGAATGCTCTGCAATTTTCGAAATGGGAGTTACCTCGGCGGCTGTACCAGTTAAAAAACATCCAACAAAATTTAGAAGCTCTTCAGGTGAAATTTTTCTTTCGTTGACTTTTATATTTTTTGATTGTGCTAATTCGATTACTGTTCTTCTGGTTATTCCATCTAAGAAAGAATCTGGTGTTGGTGTATGTAGCTCTCCCTTTTTGTCTTTAAAAAATATATTTGCTCCAGTAGCTTCGGCTATATTACCCTCATGATCAAGCATTAACGAATCCGTATACCCTTGTTTCTCAGCTTCGTGTTTTGAAAGTGTACAAATCATATATAAACCTGAGGCTTTAGTGTCCCAAGGTATTGTATTTGGAGCTGGTCTTCTCCATTTAGAAATATTTAATTTTATACCTTTTTTTTTAAGATTGGGATCGAAGTATGTTCCCCACTCCCATGTAGCTATAGCAATATGTATTTTTGTTTGTTGAGCAGATACTGCCATCATTTCACTTCCCCTCCAAACAAAAGGTCTTATATAACCATTTTGAACTTTTTGAATTGAAACAATTTTTCTTGTAGCTAAGTTAATCTCTTCTTTTGAGTATGGCATTTTGATGTCCATTCTTTTTGCAGAATAAAAAAGTCTTTCTGTATGATCCTCAAGCTTAAATATTTCTCCATCATAAACCCTTAAGCCTTCAAACACGCAGCTTGCATAATGAAGGCCATGGCTTAAAAAATGTAATTTCACATCTTGCCATGGTACTATTTCATTATTGTACCAAATTTTTCCTTCTTTTTTGTCGAGGTTTATCATTAGATTTTTTTTCCAAAAAAATATCTTTGTATATATAATATGTCAATATAACTTACCAATATGCAGGAACTTTTATATTTAAAAGACCAACAGATAAAAGAATTTATTGAAAAACTCTTTGTAGCTTACAGAGAATCCTTTTCTGATGCAAAAACTGCTTTAAATAAACGTTCTCTAGGTTTAGCACATCACAAAGTAGTCCATCTTTTGTCAATTTATGACGGAATTACTATTTCAGAATTATTAAAAAAGTTAAAAATTACTAAACAAAGTTTAAATAGAGTTCTAAATGATTTGGTTAAAATTAAATCAATTTCTTTCGAAAAAGGCAAAAAAGACACTAGATTAAAACATATTTATCTTACTAAAATAGGTAGAGATTTATTTGAAGAAATATTTTCAGTTCAAAAAAAAAGAATTTACAAAGCACTTATTAATTCCAGTTCAAAAGAAGTGTTATACTTTGATAATGTAATTAAAAGAATAATTAATGAAAAAATTTAAAGCACATATATTAATAGTTGATGATGATGACAGGATTAGATTATTAGTTAAACAATATCTTAACGAAAATGATTATCTCGTAACTACTGCAAATAGTGCCGAAGATGCAAAAGAAAAAGTAAATATAGTTAAATTTGATCTAATAGTGCTTGATATTATGATGCCTGGACAAAGTGGCTTGGAATTTACAAATGAAAATAAAAAAATAATTGAAACTCCTATAATATTATTAACTGCAAAAGGTGAAGCTAGTGATCGAATTGAAGGTTTGGAAACTGGTGCCGATGATTATTTGCCAAAACCCTTTGAGCCAAAAGAATTGCTCTTAAGAATAAAAAATATATTAGAAAAAACTAAAATTAAAAATCAGAAAAGAGTAGTAAATTTTAGTAAGATAAATATTGATTTAAATAAATTACTAATAACTAATAATAATAAAGAATTTAAAATTAATAATACAGAAAAAAAAATACTTGAAAAAATGATAAACTCTCCTGGACAAACTTTCACTAGAGAAGAAATTGGAAAACTTATTAATTTGGAAAAAGAAAGATCAATCGATGTAATAATAACTAGATTAAGAAAAAAAATTGAAAATGATCCAAAAAATCCTAAATTTCTACAAACAATAAGAGGAGCTGGTTATGTTTTATGGATTGAGTAATTACATTAAAAAATTTCTGCCAAAAAGATTATTTTATAGAGCTTTGCTTATAGTTGCAGTTCCAATAATTGGTTTGCAATTAATTATATCAATTGTTTTTTTCGATAGTTTGTGGATTAAAACTAACAAAGGTATGACTAGAGCGCTAGTTGGTGAAATTAAAACTTTTATGAATGCATATGAAAATGAAGAATATGATAAAGAATTTTTGATTATACTTTTTAGAGAACATTTAGATTTTAATGTAGTATATGAGCCATCTAAATTATTGCCGACTGAAGATTTGGAAAGATGGTTTAGCCCAATTGATAGAACGCTAAGAAGAGAACTAAAATCTAAACTTACAAATTATTGGTTTGATACAATTTCTTACAAAAATTTAATAGATATAAGAATTAAATATGGAGAAGGGTATTTTCAATTTCTTGTTCCTAAAGAAAGAGTGACTAGTAGCTCTGCAAGAATATTTGCATTATGGATTACCGTGCCGGCTTTTTTATTGATTTCTATTGCAATAATCTTTTTAAAAAATCAGACTCGTCCGATAATAAATTTAGCAAGAGCATCTGAAAAATTTGGCAGAGGTGAAAATGTAGAAGATTTTCATCCTTCTGGAGCTTTAGAAATCAGACAAGCTGGTTATGAGTTTGATAAAATGAGAAAAAAGAATAATACGACACTTAAATCAAAGATCTGAAATGTTATCTGGCATAAGCCACGACCTAAGAACGCCGTTAACACGAATGAAGTTACAATTGGCTTTTATTAAAGATAATGAAATTTCTAATAAATTATCAGATGATATTACTGAAATGGAAAAAATGCTTAATGAATACTTGCAATTTGCAAGTTTAAAATCTGTTGAAAAAACAGAAACTTTTAATATTTCAGATCTCTTAAAAAATATAGTTCAAAAATATCAAAAAAAAGAAATCAGTACCGAAATTACTGAAAACGTATTCTTAGATGGAAGAAAAAATCTTATTATAAGGTGTATTAATAATTTGATCGATAACTCGATCAAGTACAGCACCAATATTTTGGTCTCACTTAAAAAGTCTACTAACAATATAACTATTATTATTGATGATGATGGTCCGGGAATACCGGAAAATGAAAGGGAAAATGTTTTTAAACCATTTTATAAGATAGATAAAAGCAGAGGTGCTTCAAAGTCTAGTGTTGGTTTGGGACTTTCTATTGCCTCAGACATTATAAGATCGCACGGTGGAAATATTAAATTAGAAACTTCACCAAATAAAGGCCTGAGAGCTAATATTTTT
>CACENJ010000027.1 GCA_902560855.1 uncultured Pelagibacteraceae bacterium | reverse complement strand
TTGGTTAGATCCAGTGAACGCAAAAGTTATTTTAAATGAAATGGTTGAACATTTAATAGAAAATGATGAAAAAAATGCCTCTATTTATAAAAGTAATTTAAACAAAGCCTTAAAAGGCATTGATAAATTATTAGAAAATGTGAAGTCCGAATTAAATAAAGATTTTAAATCTATTGTTTTCCATGATGCTTATCAATATTTTGAAGAGAGATTTAATGTTACTGTATTAGGTGCATTTACAGTCAATACAGATGTTATGCCTGGTGCAGAACAATTATCTGAAATTAGGGAAATAATCGAGCATGATAAGGTTAGCTGTATATTTTCTGAACCTCAATTTAATCCTGATATAATAAATGCAGTTGCTAAAGATATGAATATTAGCACCGGTGTATTAGATCCATTAGGAGCCACTCTCGATCCAGGAAAAGGTTTATATTTTGATTTGATTAGAAATATGTCTAAATCATTCAAAGGGTGTTAATTTTAAACCCATTCTAATAGCTACAAAAATAACTAGTACTGCTGTTAATAAGGCTAATTTTTTTGTAGAAAAAACTTTTAGATTTAAAAAATTACCTAACTGGCCACCGATTATAACAGCTAATAGTAACACCCAATAATTGCTAATTTCATTAAAAACAGCATTCTTGGTTAATTGACCTATTATTCCAGAGACTGAATTAATTAGAATAAATACTGAAGCTGTTGTTACTATTTGTTGAGGCTTTCCTGCTCTTAACAAAAAAAGAATAGGGCTTAAAAAGATACCTCCACCTACACCTACAACTCCAGATATAAAGCCTAATAAGGATCCTATAAATAAAGAAACTATAAAAGGAATTTTTTTGTAGTTACTTTCAATATCATCATATGATTTAAATTTAAATAATAACAAAATACCTGCTGCAGATAGAACAAAAAACAATAATACTTCAAATAAACTTTTGTCAATTTCTAATGATCCACCAATAAAAGCTAAAGGAACGGATCCAATTAAGTATGGTACTAATAATTTTAAATTTAAATTACCTGCCCTGATGTAATTGAAACAATTTCCTGATACGACAAAAATATTACATAATAGTGCAATAGCAGGAAATATATAATAGGGAACACCCCATAATAAAAGAAGAGCTAAATATGTTGAGCCGCCACCAAACCCAACGCTTGAATATAATGTAGCAGTTACAAAGAATAAAATTGATAATATAAGCATTTTCTACTAATTTAATTATATGAATACCGTTTCCTTGTCACTAGATGAAATTTATCAGTTAGCCAATAAAACATTACTTGCAAATGGTTGCGATCAAGAAAATGCAAATATTTTATCAGAGACTATAATGAGGGCAGAAAGAGATGGATCTTTGTCTCATGGTTTATTTAGACTTCCTGCTTATGTTGCTGGTTTAAAAAGCAAAAAAATAGATGGCAAAGCTAGACCGGAAATTAAAAAAATTTCTCCAAGTATAATTAAAGTTTTAGGAAAACATGCATTAGCACCAATGGTTTTAAAAGTTGGCATACCAGAATTGGTAAAAGCTGCTAAAGAAACAGGAGTTGCGATATTAGCAATTACGAATTCACATCACATGGCTGCTATGTGGCCTGAAACAGAAGCTATTGCTGAAGAAGGTTTAGTGGCGTTTGCATGCACATCCTATAAACCAATGGTAGCACCTGCAGGTGCAAAGAAAGCTTTATTTGGAACTAATCCAATTTCTTTTGCTTGGCCTAGACCAGGAAAAACTCCTGTTGTTTATGATATGGCTACAGCTTCAATGGCAATGGGAGAGGTTCAAGTTGCTGCAAGAGAAGGACATAAAGTTCCTTTAGGTACAGGTTTAAATAAAGATGGAAAAGAAACAACAGATCCAAATGAAATAGCTAAAGGAGGAGTAATACTTCCATTTGGCGGTTACAAGGGATCAGGAATTGCAATGATGGTAGAATTGCTTGCTGGAGCTTTACTAGGAGAGGCTTTCAGTTATGAAACTGCTGCAAAAGATACCAATGACGGTGGCCCACCTGCAGGAGGAGAGTTTATTTTAGCAATGTCTCCTGATAAAATTTCTGGTGGTGACTGGAATAAACATTCAGATGAATTTTTTAACAAAATGAAATCAATGGAAGGAGTTAGACTTCCTGGTGAAAGACGTCATAAAAATAGATTAGATAAAGGCCCAAGAAATATAAATGAAGAATTAGTAAATAAAATTAAATCTTTAAGCTAATTCTAATTCAATAGGTGTATGATCAGATGGTTTTTGTCTTCCACGTGGAAACTTATTTATTTTAACATCCTTAACAATGTTAATTAATGAACTAGAAACTAAGAAGTGATCAATTCTCATTCCATTATTTTTTTGCCAAGCTCCACTAGTATAATCCCAAAAGGTATATCCTTCTTTTTCAGGATAAATATGTCTATAAGCGTCATGAAAACCTAAATTAATTAATTCTCTTAATTTTTTTCTTATTTCTAATCTAAATAAAGCATCATTTTCATAGCTTTTTGGATTATGAACATCTTCTGCAGAAGGAATTATATTAAAATCACCTCCTATGATTATATTTTCATTATTTACGGATAAGGATTTTAATTTTTTAATTAAACTATCCAACCAATAAATTTTATAAGTATATTTATCCGTATCAACTGGATTTCCATTAGGAGTATAAATATTGATTAAAATTATATTTTTTTTTTTATGTTTAATTTCAGCTGATATTATTCGAGATTGTTTATTTTTATCTTTAAAAATATCGTTTTGAATATTATTCAATTTTTTTTTTGATACTATTGCAACACCATTATAGCTTTTTTGTCCAAATACGTAATTTTCATATTTTATTAAGCTAAAGTCATTGTAAGGATAAGTTTCATTCGGTGTTTTAATTTCCTGCATCATCATTATATCAGGAGAAAATTTTTTTAAATATTCTTTAATATTTTCAATTCTAGCTCTTACCGAGTTTACATTCCAAGAGCTAATAATCATTAAAGAGAAAAAGAAACGCCACAACCACAAGATGATTTACTTTGTGGATTTGAAATCTTAAATGCATCTCCAATTAAATTTGAATCGTAATCAACTTCGGATCCTTTTAAAAGATCGGCCGAAGCTTTATCAATCACGATATTATTAAATTTCAAATCTTCTTCTTTTGGTTTTTTTTCAAAAGAAAAATCGTATTTAAATCCAGAGCAACCACCACCTTTTATAGCGATTCTAAAAAATGACCCCTTATCTTTTTGAGACAATAGGTAAGCGATCTGTTTTATTGCTTTATCTGTAAATTTAATTTCTTTATTCATATATCAACATTGATATTACTAATATAATATTAAATTAATCAAATTAAAGTATGAAAAAGTTCTCAAAATTAGCTTTATTTAAAAGTAAAGGTCGTATTTTTAAAGAATCTTATAATAAATATAGAACCCCTTTCCAAAGAGATAGAGATAGAATTATCCACTCTGCCTCATTTAGAAGATTAAAACATAAAACCCAAGTATTTGTTAACACCGAAGGCGATCATTACAGAACTAGAATTACCCATTCAATTGAAGTTGCTCAAATAGCGCGATCTATAGCGAGATATCTTAATCTAAATGAAGATTTAGTCGAAACATTAAGTCTTGCACATGATTTAGGACATACTCCTTTCGGACATGCTGGCGAAGAAGCTTTAAACATGTGTATGAATAACTATGGAGGATTTGATCACAATCTTCAAACTTTAAGAATTGTTATGTTTTTAGAAAATAAATATCTTAAATTTAAAGGTTTAAACTTAACAATAGAAACTTTAGATGGATTGTTAAAACACAATGGACCAATTATAAATACTTCTAAGATTGATAAAATTATAGGTTTAAAAAGTTTAAAAAATAAAATTTTTTTTAAAAAATCACCTTCTTTAGAAGCTCAAGTATCATCAATTTCAGATGATATAGCATATAATAATCATGACATACAAGATGGTATAAGAGCCAATTTGTTTACTTTAAAAGATTTAATTGAAATAAATTTTTTTAAGGAAATTTATAAATCATATTTTAAAAAAAAAATTAAAAATAATCATGATATTTTGATTTACCAAATTATAAGGGATTCTATTGATTTAATGGTTAAAGATTTAATTAAAAACACTATTTATAACCTCAAAAAAAATAAAGTTAATAACATTCAAAGAGTTTATAATACGTCCAAACCTATAGTTATTTTTTCTAATGAATTTATTAATATTGAAAGAGAAATTAAGTTTTTTCTTAGACAGAAAATGTATAAAAATAAGAATGTACTAATTAAAAACAACCAAGGAAAAAAAATTGTTAAAAAATTATATGGTTTAATATCAAAAAACCCATATAAGTTTTTAAATAAATTTCAGTTGAAAGAAAATAAAACTAGAGCTATTGCTGATTTTATATCTGGAATGACTGATAGATATGCAATTAATTTATATAATAGTACAAAATGAATATATTTGATATTTACTTAGAAAAAATTATAAAAATCATTATTGATCAAAGTAAAAAAAATACACTTAAGTTGCCTGACAGCCTTGATTCAATAAATGTAGATATACCACCTAAACATTTTAATTGCGATATTTCAACAAATGTATCAATGGTGTTAGCAAAGATAAATTCAACTGATCCTATGTTAGTTGCCAACAATCTTTCCGAGCTTATTAAAAAAAATGATGAAAATATTTCTAATATTGATGTTGTAAAGCCTGGCTTTATAAATATTAAGTTTAAACAAAGTTTTTGGAGTAAATTTCTCAAAGAAGTTATATCTAGTAAAAAATCATATGGAAGTAAAAAAAATTTAAAAAAAAATAAATATTTAGTCGAGTTTGTTTCTGCAAACCCAACTGGACCACTACATGTTGGTCACTGTAGAGGAGCAATATTAGGTGATGTAATTTCTAATATTTTAAAATTTAATAATAATGAAGTTATTAAGGAATATTATGTAAATGACTATGGTAATCAAATTATTAGTTTTACTAAATCTGTTTATTTTAGAATAAGGGAAATTTTATATAATGAAAAATTCCCAAACAATGATTCTGAATTATATCCGGGCGAATATATAATTGAAATTGCCAATAATATTATAAACGAAAATAAAAATCTAGACTTCTCTAAATTTGATTTAATTTCTAATAAACTAACAAAACTTTCTGTAGATCAATCATTAAAATTTGTTAAATCTAATCTTAATAATCTTGGTGTTAAGCATGATAATTTTGTTAGAGAAACGGATATTATAAGCAATAAAGAAGTAGAAAAAGTTGTCGATTTTTTAATGAAAAAAAACTTTATCTACGAAGGCAAAATAGATGCTCCTAAGTCGGAACAAAATCCTGATTGGGTAAAAAGAAATCAATTATTATTTAGATCTACTAATTTCGGAGATGATAAAGATAGAGCTTTACAAAAATCGGATAAATCTTGGACTTATTTTGCTGGAGATGTTGCTTATCACAATAATAAGTTAAATAGAAAATTTGATGTACTTATTAATATATTAGGAGCTGATCATTCTGGATATATAAAAAGAATTACTTCAGTTGTTGAAGCTATATCGGGTAAAAAGAATAAAATTAAATGTAAAGTCAGTCAACTTGTTAAATTAATAAAAGATGGAAAACCTTTTAAAATGTCAAAAAGAAAAGGCGACTACATAACAGTTGAAGACTTATTAAATGAAGTAGGGAAAGATGCTACGAGATTTATAATGCTCAATAGAAGTAGTGACGTTGAGTTAGATTTTGATTTTACAAAAGTAAAAGAAAAATCAAAAGATAACCACTTATATTATGTTCAATATTGTTACGCTAGAATATGCTCAGTTTTTAGACATGTAAATTTAAATATTAATGACGAAATTAATATCAAAAATTTCAATTTTAATTATTCATCAGAAGAAATTAAAATTTTAAAAAAAGTTTCAGAGTGGCCTAAATGCATTGAAGTTTCTACCAACAAGTTGGAACCACATAGAATACCCGTATATTTATA
>CACENJ010000026.1 GCA_902560855.1 uncultured Pelagibacteraceae bacterium | reverse complement strand
GTCATCGTGATCGTCAAAAATGTTTCTTTCTCTAAATTTTAATTTTTTTAAACCTTTTATTTCTATCAATTCAATTTTTTCAGCATTTTTAGCAATTGATTTTAATGGTTTTTCTAAAAAATTTTCTAAACCTTCACCTACATAAAAAATAATATCAGCTTCTTGCAACATTTTTGCATGAGATGGTTTTAGTGCAAAACCGTGAGGTGAAGCATATCCATCAACTATTAAATCTGGTGACCCAGCTCCTTCCATTAAATAGCTGGCTAATGAATGTATAGGTTTAATTGATGTTACAACCTTAATTTCAGCATTTGCTGATGTAAAAAGAGTTAAGAATGATAGTATTGATAAGATAAATGGTAATTTTTTTAGATTTTTCATAGTTTAAATTTAAATTGTTGTTATATTATAACAATGTGTAATAATGTAACATTTGATAAAGTCAAGTGATAAAATGGGTACAGAAAAAAATATTTTAGTTAAATTAGAGAATGCTGGGTATAGTCAAAATAATAAGTGGCTTGTCAGAGGAGTATCACTGGAAGTTGAAAAAGGAAAAATTGTAACTCTTATTGGTCCTAATGGCTCTGGAAAAAGCACAACTGCAAAAATCGCATTAGGTATTTATAAAAAAATAGAGGGTAACGTTGAAAAACACACTAAAAAAGTTGGATATGTTCCCCAAAAAGTTTCAATAGATTGGACATTACCACTTAGGGTTAGTGATTTTATGGTCTTAACTGAAAGTCTTAAAGATGATGCTATAGATGAAGCTTTATCATTAACTGGTGTTGGGCATCTTAAAAATAAAAACCTAGGTAATTTATCTGGTGGTGAATTTCAAAGAGTTTTACTCGCGCGAGCTATTTCAAAAAAACCAGAATTATTAGTACTTGATGAGCCTGTCCAAGGAGTAGATTTTACTGGGGAGATAGCATTGTATGAATTAATTAAAAAAATATCTGATGAATTAAATTGTGGAATTTTATTAATATCTCATGACCTACACACAGTAATGAGTGCAACTGACCATGTTGTTTGCTTAAATGGACATGTGTGTTGTTCAGGCTCCCCTATAGATGTTGCAAAGAACATCGAGTACAAGGCTTTATTCGGTGAACAAGCTTCTCAAATACTTTCAGTTTATGAGCATAAACATGATCATGTTCACTCTCACGAAGGAGAAATAAAGAAAAATTAAAATGTTTGATGATTTTTTTATAAGAGCATTATTTGCAGGAATTGGAGTTGCTTTAGTAACGGGACCTCTTGGTTGTTTTGTTGTTTGGAGAAGATTGTCTTATTTTGGAGATACACTTTCACACTCAGCATTACTTGGTGTTACTATTGCATATTCTTTTGAATTAAATATTGCTGTTTCAGTGTTTTTAGTTTCATCTATAATAGCGTTATTTTTAATTCAACTTCAAAAAAAAACCAATCTGCCAGGTGATGCTTTGCTTGGTCTTTTAGCTCATTCTTCATTAGCTATTGGATTGGTAGTAATTGGATTTTTAACGTTTATCAGATTTGATATTATGGGATTATTATTTGGAGATATATTAGCTGTAACAGTTAATGATTTAATTATTATATGGGTTGGTGGTGCATTAATTTTATTGGTACTAAAATTAATTTGGAAACCTTTATTTGCATCTACTGTAAATTATGAATTAGCTGAAGCTGAAGGTTTGAACCCTGATAGAGCAAAAGCAATATTTACAATTTTAATGGCTGCAATTATTGCAATTTCTATAAAAATGGTTGGTTTGTTATTAATTACTGGAATGTTAATTATTCCAGCAGCTATGGCTAGAAATATCTCAGACAATCCTCAAAAAATGGTATTGTTTTCAGTAATTGGAGGTTTGCTATCAGTAATTATTGGTTTGTTTTCTTCGCTTGAATTTAATACCGCATCAGGACCTTCAATAATAACAGCATCTTTAGTTTTATTTATACTTTCATTGTTGAAAATAAAACAATCCATTCAATTGAAAAACTAATGAGCAACTGATAAAATATTAAAAATGGAAAAACAACAGTATCTTACAAAAAATCAACAAATTGTTTTAGACTTTGTGGAAAAATCTTCTGAACCATTAAAAGCTTATTCAATTTTATTCAATGTACAGAAAAAAGGATTAAAAGCTCCTCTACAAGTATATAGAGCTTTGGATAAATTAGTTGAAATAGGTAAAATACACAAAATTGAAAGTAGAAACGCTTTTGTTGCATGTAAAAACTCTAGTTGCCAAGTTTCTAAAGCTACTGCTTTTTCAATTTGTGAAAGTTGCGAAAAAGTCACTGAAATAAATAATTCTAAATTATCTAAATATCTATCAAATTTTGAAGATAATTCTGGAATGAGATATAGCAAATATAATTTAGAATTCTTTGGATTGTGCAAAAAGTGTAAAAATAAATAAATTATTCACAAAATAATTCAAAATTTAATAGAATCTTAACAGTAATTTAATAAAAATTAGGGAGGAGTATTATGTTTATAAAGAAATATCTTAAATGGATAAGTACATTTTTAGTATTAACAGGTATTTTATTAACTAATCTTAATATCTATCCAATAAATATATATTTTCATGGTTTAGGAGTAGTTGGATGGACGATTGCAGGATTTATATCAAAAGATAAGGCCATATTAACTAACTTTGGGTTACAAATACCATTGTTTGTAATAGGAATTTATAAAATTATAATTTAATGAAAAATATCTTATTTGTTTGTACTGGAAATTCAGCAAGAAGCATTATAGCTGAAACTATCATTAACAATGAACATAATGATAAATTTACAGCATATAGCGCTGGTAGTTCTCCAACGGGTCAAATAAATACTGATATTAAAAAATTTTTAGAAACAAAAAATTATGATCTAAGCAATATATCGTCAAAAAACTTTGATATTTATATTAATAGTGAAATTAAAATGGATCATGTGATTACCGTTTGTAATAATGCAAATAACGAGGTCTGCCCTATTTGGCCTAAAAAAGATCAAATTATTCACTGGGATATTGAAGATCCTGTATCTAAACTAATAAATTTAAATGAAAACGAAAAAAATAACATTATCTTAAACACGTTTAATGTTATTAACGAAAAAATTAAAAATTGGATAATAAATGAAGAACAATAATAAAATTTTCCTAGGTGAGTTTATAGCTAGCTGCTTCTTAGTAATGGTTATTGTTGGTTCTGGAATAATGGCTGAAAATTTAACTAATGATAATGCGGTTAGACTATTAGCAAATACGATTGCTACTGGAGCGGGTTTATTTGTATTAATAACAGCTTTTGCTAATATTTCAGGCGCTCATCTAAATCCTTTTGTAAGTTTATCTATGTATTTAACTAAAAGAATTAAAGGAAAAGAATTATTAACATATATTCCTGCTCAGATACTAGGTTGTCTTTTAGGAGTTATGTTAGCAAACTTTTTTTTTGAACATGATTTAATTGAATTATCTACAAAAAATAGAGATGGTTTTCATATATTTTCATCAGAAATAGTAGCTACATTTGGTCTTATTTTTATTATTTTTGCTACACTAAAAGATGGAAAAATTACAGTTGCTGCGTGTGTTGCAACTTATATATCTGCAGGTTATTGGTTTACTTCATCTACATCGTTTGCAAATCCAGCAGTTGCAATTGCTAGAACTTTTACAGATTCATTTACTGGCATTAATTACTTAAATACACCAACTTATATATTTGCTGAACTACTAGGAACTATTGTCGCTGTTTATATAATCAAACGATTAATCAAGTAAATACAACTCTGCTAAGAATTTTAAAAAATATTAAAGTAGACATTAATCTTAATTAGTTTAGTTGTGGATGAATCCTCATAAAGATTCTCAAACAAATAAATTTAGTAATAGTAAATTTTTCCTTCTCATATTACATAGATCTTAAGTCATGAATCGATGGAACCGAAAACAATAATATAAAGGAGAAAAAATGGATTTGACTTTAATTTATACGGTTATAGGGTTTGGCCTTGCCGGATATAGCGTAATCGCTAACGACTCAATTCAAACACTAGGTACATTTATAGCTTCAAAAAAGAAGTGGTTTAAATGGTATACCCTTGCAGGATCAGCTTCTGCTGTAATGATTTTTGCGTTAGCATGGGGATGGTATGCTTATGATGGTGATATTTCTTATGGAAGATTAACTAGAATACCTTATCAAGAAATTCAATGGTATCACGCAGTAGCACCTGCAATACTATTATTATTAACACGAATTGGAATACCTGTATCAACTACCTTTTTAGTTCTTTCAGCATTTGCTTCAACAGTTGTGCTTGAAAAAATGCTAATGAAAAGTGTCGTTGGTTACGGTTTAGCAGCAGTAGTTGCCTATGTAGCTTGGATAGCCGTATCTAAATTCATTAATGAAAAATTAGATGAAGTTGATGAAAAATGGATAGGCTTTTGGAGAAATTCTGTTTGGATTTCATCAGGTTGGTTATGGTGGGTTTGGTTATCTCACGATGTAGCAAATATTGCAGTATATCTTCCAAGACAACTTGATATTACAATACTGCTGACTGTAATGGCATATTTTACTGCTTTGCTATTTTACATCTTCTACATTGAAGGTGGACGGATCCAAACAGTAGTTTTGGAAAAAACAGGAACAAGATATGCGCGATCTGCTACCATTATTAATGTAATCTACGCTGCAGTTTTGTTTTACTTTAAAGAACTAAACGATTTACCAATGTCAACAACTTGGGTGTTTGTTGGGCTATTATGTGGAAGAGAGCTTGCAATCTCAACAATGAACAAAGATTATAAATTTAAATATGTTTTCCCACTTATTGGAAAAGACTTTATTAAAATGATCTTTGGATTAAGTGTATCGGTTGGAATAGTACTTGCTATTCACTATATAATTATTCCAAATAATTGGTTTTAATTATTTTTTACGAGGTATACAAAAATTAAAGAGGTGGCGAACATTATTAAGCTATAAGTAGCAGCTGGAATTACAAATGCTCCACCACCAAATAATGTTGTACCAACGAAAATGGCAAGAGTACCGTTCTGTAAGCCACATTCTATAGCAATACATTTTTTTTGTGCATTTCCAGTTGCTAGTAATTGCGCAACATAAAAAGCAACAATCATCATTATAACATTTAGTGCTAGTGTAATAAGACCAGCGTCAGCAAAATAAGAAACTATATTATCTTTCTCTGCCAAAATAGCTCCGAGCAAGACTATTACAAATAACACTATTGAGATTTTTTTAGCTATTGGTTCAAATTTTATCGCTGCATTTGAAGCAAATCTTCTAAATACCATACCAAGTATTACAGGAACTGTTACGATCAAAAACATACTAATCGCCATACTAGTTAAAGAAACATTTTGAGATACATTTCCAGATCCTAATAAACCTAAAGAAGTTGCAATAACAAAAGGTACAGTAATTACACTTAAAAGACTTATTACTGCAGTTAATGAAATTGAAAGTGCAACATCACCTTTTGCAAAAGACGTTAATATATTTGAAGTTACACCACCTGGTGCAGCAGCAATAATCATTACACCGATTGCAAGCTCTGGAGAAATTGGCCAAAGTTTAACTAATATAAAAGCAATAATTGGAAGTAAAATAATTTGACTAATTGCTCCAACAAAAAAATCTTTTGGTTGTTTTATAACTCTTAAAAAATCAGCACCAGTTAAACCTAAACCCAATGCAAACATTATAAATGCTAAGGCTAGTGGTAAAAAAATATCTGTTACTGCATTCATAAACTTATTAATTATTATTTGCTAATTTCCCCAAAATGGACAATAATATTTCTATTAAAAAAAGCAATGAAATTCGAACCTACTAAACTATCAACAGTAATTGAACAAAATTACTCACATTTGATGCCAGATTTTTTCGAAATGCAAACTGAATATTTAGCTTCGCTAAATATTATTTATCATGACTTAGACGCTGCATTAGTTGCTATGGTTTTAACATCTCAACTATACAAAAATACTATAAATGAAAATTACACAAAGGAAAAATTTTCCTTAAAACATTTTTATCAAAAAGAAAATTTTCGATTACCAGTAAACTCATTTAAAATCAAAGATATTTCAATAAAACTAAATCTTCCAAGAGAAACAGTTAGAAGAAAGAAAGAAAAAATAATTAAAGACAAGTTAATCATATTAGATAGAAAAAGTAATATGTATACTTTGAATACTAACATGATTGAACAAAAAATCATCTCAGTTCAAATAGATAATCTAAGCAAATTTCTGTCTAAATTCTCAATTTTTTTTAGTAAAAATAAACTTTTTGTAAGAGAAGTTAGCAAGGAAAAGATTAAAAAAGATGTTGAAGAAAAATTTCTATTATACTTAATTAAATTTTTAGATTTTCAAATTTCTTATTTTTCTAAAATGAAAACTTTAGCAGATATAGAATCTATATTTATACTTTTGCTTTGCGCATTAAACACAACATCTCAAATTAAAAAAAAAGAAAATCCAATTTCTTCAAAAGATATTTTTGCAAGAATGCATTATCTTAATGATACTTTTGGTTTAAATGCAACCTCGATTTCTGAAATAACTAAGGTTCCAAGAACTACTGTATTAAGAAAAATTTCGAACTTAGAAAAAAAAGGTATGCTTAAAAAAGACAAACATAAAAGGTATAGCACAGACCCTCTAAATAGTTTGAAAGATTCTAATAAAATATTGTC
>CACENJ010000025.1 GCA_902560855.1 uncultured Pelagibacteraceae bacterium | reverse complement strand
TTAAAGTCATCATCTTACTTGTGTATGTATAAGCTTTTCTTAATGGCATTTCTAATTGTTTATAAAATGCTTGCTTTCCAATTTTTATTGTTAAATTTGATTTAGAGCTAATAGTTTTTGCAACTTTTAAAACTTCCTCGTTCAGTTTTGATTTTGAAAAACAATCATTGATCAATCCTATTTCCTTTGCGTATTTTGCATTAATAGGTTCGCCTGTTAAAAGCATTTTCATCATTCTTTTTCTACTAATTTTTCTACTAACGGCAACCATTGGTGTGCTGCAAAACAATCCGATGTTGACTCCAGGTGTTGCAAATGTTGCATTGGTGGTACTGTAAGCTAAATCACAACTTGTTGCTAGCTGACAACCAGCTGCATAAGCTGCTCCATGTACTTTTGCTATAACTGGTTTTCTTCCTTCAACTATTTGGAGCATCAACTTTGAACAAAGATTGAATAGTTTAAGATATTTAGATCTTTTCTTTAAGCCTTTTACTTCTTTTAAATTATGACCAGCACTAAAACCTTTTCCTGCACCTTCTAAAATTATTACTTTAGTAGTGTCATCTTTATCAAGTTTTTTAAAAGTATTTAAAAGAGATCTTAAAGTTGCAAAAGATAATGAATTATAAGTTTTTGGGTCATTAATTTTTACATTTTTTATCCCATTGCCTAAATTTTTTACTAAAATATTCATATTTTTAACTAGTTTCTTGATGAAACAATTGATTTATACTTTTCTTGCAATTCTTTTTGTTTTGCAACAGTTGTTGGAGTTAATTCATCAGAAACTGCAGGTATATCAATACCAAAATTATTATATTTGTCGATACCTCTTACACATATTGCTGTATCGGTATCATTTTTCATTTGTTTTACGTGAGTTGCCACGTATTGGATATTAAATCCAATTCTTCGATCATTGCTTTTATTTGGCATAGATGAATGAATTGTCCATCCATGATGAAATGAAGCTTCTCCTGCGTCAAGAGAACATAAAGTTTTTTTCTTTTCATCAAATTCTTGCACGCATTGGTTTTGAAAAAGTACATTATTTTTATCTTCTATCATTTTATGTTCTTTTTTTCCTTCTAAATGACTTCCTGGAATCATATACATCGCACCACTAATCTCGTCTGCATTTGACAATGCCAACCAGACTGAAATCTGTTCATCATGACTAAAACCCCAATAAGTTAAATCTTGATGCCAACTTACAAATGCTGCTGTTTTAGGTTCTTTAATTATGTAAGTGGTATTATGAAGCAAAATATTTGGACCTATTGCTTTTTCTACAATATTTAAAATATTTTTGTGCGTAGCAAGTTCATAAGCTGACTTCAAAATTGTATGTATTTTTGATTGATAATGCATATTACCTAAAACTTTTTCAGTATTTTCTAATATATCTCTATGTTTTTTTGCTTCGTCAAATGAAATTATTCTAACGGGAGATATAAAACCATTTTCATTATAGTCTTGTTCATATCTGTCTAAGGTTTTCATTAATTATCTTCTTATCTTATTTTCATATTTTTTTCTTAACTTTTGAAGATTAACTAAGTATTCATCTCTTATATTTGATATCATTGTCACAGACTTTCCTTTTGCTTGTTGTTTAGTACCGGCAATAACTCTTGATGATAGTTTTTTTGAAAGCTTAGGTGCTTTTAGTTTAGTCCAAGGAAGTTTTAGTGCTGGTCCAAATTGTTTTAACATATGTTTCATTCCTCCTTTGCCTCCAGCTAAATGAAATGTTAAAAAAGTTCCCATTAAAGACCATCTTAATCCTGGTCCATCTTCAATTGCTCTATCTAAATCTTTAGTGGTTGCATATCCTTCATTTACTATGTGTAATGCTTCTCTCCAAAGAGCTTCTTGAAGTCTATCAGCCAAATAACCTGGTAATTCTTTTTTAACCATAATTGGATTCATTGAGATTGATTTGTAAAATTTATTAGCTTTATTTAAAAATTTTTTGTGTGTTTTTTTTCCTGGTACAAGTTCTACGCCTGGGCACAAATACACTGGATTAAAAGGGTGTCCGATCATCGTTCGGCCTGGAAACTTACATTTAGAATATATTTTTGTTGGAAGCAAGCCAGACGAACTAGAAGAAATAATAGCACTAGGTTTTGAATAGTTTCCTATTTTATTCATCAATTGAGTTTTTATTTTATAATTTTCAACCGCATTTTCTTGAATAAAATCTGCTGATTTTACCGCATCTTTTACAGAGTCAACATATTTAAAATTATTTAGATTAATATATTTTTTATTAAACAACTTTTTAATATGTGGTCGCGCATTTTTTATTTCTTTAATGATTTTCTTTTTTAATTTTAAATTTTTATCGTAAGCTATGACTTTTTTATTATGTGCTAAAAATCTTATTATCCAACCTATTCCTATTACTCCGGTTCCAATTACAGCAATTTTTTTTATCATTTAATCAGCTAAGCCATCGGCTCTAGGTTTATTTCTTTCTAGATGAATTGGTAGTACTTTTCCATATATAGCTCTTGAATGTTCTGGTGTATTTACCCTCCAAGGATCTAAAACATACGCTGGTATACAGAGATATCTTGAACGATTTCCTTCTATTTTTGTAACTCTGTGAAGAGTAAAACGACCTTTAAAGATTTGTAAATCACCCGGTTCTAATTTTAATTGTCGAACTCTTTTACGATCTCCATCTAAAACTTTTTTAACCTCTTCAAAATTTTCATTACCTGGTTCTCGAATGTATGGACAGTACTCAAATATTCCACCTTTCTCGGGCTTTTGAATCATTATACTTAAAGTAAACTCACAACTATCAAAATGCCATGGAAGAATACCATTTGGTTTCATAACGTTATAAGCATGACAAGCCAAAGGATCTGCCCATCTATAAATTGGAGATATTCCTACGCAAGATGATACAAAATTTAAAAGTTCTTCCTGCTCATAAAGAAATTTCATCTCTGATTTTTTACTGAAAAGATCGGAGTTTAAATATCCATTATAACGCTTGGAAAATATTTTTTTTGGATGGTCTTTTTCTAAAGAAGACTCATCTTTAGAATGTAAATAGGGGTTAATGCTTTCTTTGGACATGTAGACTTTATCAACTAGTTCTCCTAGCTCTATATTCATTGTTTTTAAAGATTTTGGCAGTATAAAATTAGGAATAGTTGAACAGCTAAATTGATCTAGCTCAATTTTGCACTTATTAATTATTTTTTTTATTTTTGGAGAATTTAAATCTTGAATTGGATATTTTTCTAAATCTACAATAGTTTTGAGTCTATCGTTCATTAAATTTTACTTCAACTTTCCATCTTCTCTCATTTTTGCTCTTATTTTAGTCGCTGAAATTTTTTGAATTTCTTCTGGTAAAACTATTTCTTCAATTTTATATCCCACACCTCTTCCATAGCAAATATTTGTTATATTTGGCACTAGTATAATTTTAAATCTACCTTCGTACTTAGGGTTTAATCTTTCTTCTATTTTTTTTTTAACTTTTTCAAAATTAAAAGGGTTATCATCTACTCCTTGAACATCTCTTACCTGAATACAAACTTGGCCAGTTTTTTTTATTATTTCTTTAAATAATGCATAATGACCATCGTGAAATGGTTGCCATCTTCCTAACATTTGTGCTGTTGGTTTTTTATTATCCCATTGATGTGACATTATTTTAAATCCTCCATAATTTTAGGTGCCCATAGTTTAGCATCTTGCGTTGTAACATGAAAATTAAATTTTTCAGGTTTTACAAACATTTGATTTGTATCTTCGAATCTTCCTTCTTTTATAGTGTCTACCCAAATAATATAATCTGCGGGGAATAATTTTCTTGCTTCTGGAGTAGGACAAATAAAATCAGCTATAACATTGTTTCCTTCTTTTTTTAATTTAATTGCATAATCAGACATTCTTTTAGCTTGTTTTTTTCTTCCTTCTTCTGAAAAATCCCAATCATTAGCAGCTTTTCTAACTTCGTCTGCATTTAATCTTCTACATTTAATTAAAGAAGCTAATTCGTTTGCCAAAGTAGTTTTCCCAGCCCCAGGTAAACCCATTATTAATATTATTTTCATTTTAAATCTTCTAAAGGATGATGAGACATAAGTTCAAGTGCATTTTGTCCCACCAAATACTGTTGTTCTAGTTTAACACCTTCTTTACCTCCGACTTTTCCAATATAAGATTCAACAGTAATGGTCATATTTTTTTCAAAATAACCTTCCTTTTGACCTCCATCGGTTGGGTATTTTATTAGTGGCCACTCATCACAAAGGCCAATTCCATGAACCATACAGGGATATCTATTGCTGTAATATTCTTCTGGAAGTTTCCAGGATTTTTCAGTGAATTCTTTAAATGATACTCCTGGTTTAATTAAACGAGCATTATGATCAATATGTTCAGTGGCCATTTGATATAATTTTTTTTGATCATTATTAAATTTATGTCCTTCGACAAAAGCTCTAGAGATATCTGCACAATATCCATAAGGTCCAACCATGTCAGTATCGAAAGATACTATCTCACCATTTTGAATTACTTTGTTGCTACTTTCTTGCATCCATGGATTTGTTCTTGATCCTGAAGATAAGATTCTGCATTCAATCCATTCACCTCCATGCTCAATATTTGTTTTGTGTAAAATTGACCAAAGCTCATCTTCGGTCATGCCAGCTTTTAATTCATTGCGCATTTTAGTAACGCCAATTTCTGCAACTTCTAAAGCGGCTTTCATACATTTTAATTCTTCAGGTGATTTAATAACTCTTGCTTGTTCAAGGATTAATTTAGCATCCACAACTTGAATACCTTTCTTATTCAATGCTGTAACTGCAGGACCATTAATCACATCAATAGCTATTTTTTTACTTTTAAAATAATTGTTTGAAAGATCTTTTATTTCATTTATCCATTTTTTTAATTGAACGCCTGCTTGATCTCCATTGCTGAAATAATCCCAAGTTATAGCTGGTCTTATCTCATCTATTAAATTTAAATGTCTAGATAGTTCTTCGCAGTTAAAATATTCATATAAAATTACCGGACCATTAACCGGTATAAAGCAATATCTAGTGAGATTGTGCATTTGATAAACACTCATATTTGTAGTGTCTAAAGCGTACCTAACGTTTACCGGATCAAATAATATACAAGCTTCAAGATTATTTTTTTCTAATTCTTTTTTTACTCTATCTAATCTGTAAGATCTAAGTTTATCAAAATTTATTTCGTCTTCTCTAAACCTTTTCTTTGTTATAAAATTTGAATTAGATTTTATATCTGGTGCAATTTTTCTTTTAAATTTCATTAAACTACATTTGTTGCAACCCACTTGTGAAAATGATGAGTGGGATTATCCATTATTGGTGAAAAGTTTCCTCCATTATATGATGGAGAATTTCTACCCTCTTGCATGCCTTCTATAATGTGCACATCCTCCAACTGTACTTCTTTCCATAATTTATGATTTTGTTTTCTTAAAGATTTATATTTTTTTGAATTTGCTGCTTTATTGCCTACATAATATATTTCCATATGTTCAATGGTATATTTGTGGTTAACCGGCTCTAACCAATAAGCATAATAATGATCTTTATGTATGCCCAACATTACGTTTGGAAATAATGCTACATATTCTGCAATATGTTGTTTGTCTTTTGGCCAGTTAGGAAAGCAAGGAAATTTTTCCTTACCTTTAAGTCTTGGATTGTAAACTGTTGTTCCTTGACCAGCAAAACGATTTGGTAAGCCTTGTATGTGGTAATGATCTTCAATTTTTGAATATGAATTTAAACCAGGATGAACCCATGGTAAATGATAACTCTCACAATAATTTTCAATTGCAAATTTCCAATTACAATTAGCTCTTAATTGAAAATATCCATAATCATTAGAGTGTGAAATTAATTTTCTATCTTTTTCCGGCCAAAATTTTGCCCATCTGTCGTTAAGTGGTTTAATATATTTTTCAAATGAAATTTCATTATTACTTATATTTATTATTATTAAATCTAACCAAACGGCCGATCTAATTTCTTTTAAACCACTATCTGACTTATTAAAATTTTTTGTAGTATGTTTGTTCATGCCTCCAATATGTGGAGTTGCAATTAAATTGCCTTCAGTATTATAAGCCCATGAATGATAAGGGCATCTTATAGTGTTTTTTATGTTACATGGTTTTTGCAATATTTTATAACCTCGATGACTACACACGTTATGAAAAACTCTAATTTTATTTTTTTTATCTCTTAAAATTATAATTGGTAGATCGAGCAGATTAAAAGGCTTCGCATCACCTTTGTTTGGAACCGAACTTGCAGCTCCTACAACTACCCATTTATCTTCAAATAGTTTCTTCCTTTCAATTTTTGTATATTCTTGACTAATGTAACATTCGTTAGGCAATCCATGAGATTCTGCTATTGGCTTGCTTACAACATCTAACTTTGCTTTATCTATTAGTTTATATACTGCGCCGTTGCTCTTACCGTTAACCATGTAAAATCTTACCACTGGTAAAGCTTTTAGCAACAAATTTCAAATAGTCTCATCTACTGAATTTTGTAGACAGACTTTTTAAAATGGATAATTATCCTGCAATGAATTTCTCAATAGAAATTGGTCCTCATACCGACCTTGAAACATTGCCTTCTGTAAAGGACGTATATATTACAATGTTGCCTGGTGGCGACTATTTAGAAACGGCCCAAAAATCTGGGGATTTAGTAAAAAAAGGTTTTAATCCTGTTCCACATTTTCCTGCCCGATCAATATCTGATGAGGCACAACTAAATGATTATGTTGCTAGATGTAAAGATCTAGGGGTCAAACAAGCTCTTGTAATTGGAGGAAGTCGAGAACCTATAGGTGTTTTTGATAGTTCCATACAGATTTTAGAAACAGGATATTTTGAGGGACTTAAGATAGGAATCGCTGGACATCCTGAGGGGAGTCCTGATATATCCGATTCCAATTTAGAAAAAGCTATGAAAGACAAAAAGCCTTATGCTGATTATATAGTGACCCAATGGTTATTAGATCCGCAGCCAATTATAGATT
>CACENJ010000024.1 GCA_902560855.1 uncultured Pelagibacteraceae bacterium | reverse complement strand
ATTGGAATTGAAATATCAAATCCGGGACATCAATACAAATATGTTAATTTTTCTAAAGAACAAATTAAAAGTCTTGTAAAATTAGCAAAAAAATTAATTAAAAAATATAAAATTAAAAAAAACTGTATACTCGGACATTCAGATATCGCCCCAAATAGAAAAAAAGATCCTGGAGAAAAATTTCCTTGGAAAGTTTTGCATAGAAATAAAATAGGCATATGGCACAATTTAAATAAAAAAATGTTACTTTTTTTAAGAAAAAAATCTTTATCTATAGAGGAATCAAATTTGTTTATTAAAAACTTATCAAAGTTTGGATATTCTATTAATAATAATATTTCAATAAATATGCCAAAAAATAACAAATTGTTAATTAAAGCTTTTCAAAGAAGGTTTAGGCCAGAACTAATTTCTGGCAATATTGACAAAGAATGTATGCTAATTTTAAAGAATATTTTGAGTTTTAAAGGATAAAATTCACTTGAAATTAGAAATTTAATGAATATTTTGGACCTGCCAGATAAAAGACTTATCGCTTTAATTTTTTTAAAGAGGAAAGTCCGGGCTCTGCAAAGACACGGTGCCAGGTAACTCCTGGCGGGGGCAACCCTAGGGATAGTGCCACAGAAAATAAACCGCCTTATCAAGGCAAGGGTGAAAAGGTGTGGTAAGAGCACACCGGCTTTATTGGTAACAATGAGCGCATGGAAAACCCCACCGAGAGCAAGACTAAGTAGAGATGACGATGTTGCAAAACTAAAAGCAGTCTTTGGCTAGTCATCAGGGTTAGTTGCTTGAGCTTTAGGGAAACTTAAAGCCTAGATAAATGATAAGTTTAAAAGACAGAACCCGGCTTATATTTTATCTGGCAAACTTATTCACAGTATAAAAAAGTTAATAATAGTGTTCAGCTTTTAATTCATTATTAACTCACTTTTGTTCTTATTTTTCGTTTAAAAGTTGGCTTTGTATAAAAAAATAATTTGATCCTATAATTCAGAAATTTTAGCAAAAAATTATAAAATCCCAGTAAAATTAGAGATTGACGTATAGGTTGAAAACCCATAATATCCCAAATATTCCCATATAGGGTTATATTGGAAATTATGAATTATGTTTTTATCTATATACGAAAACAAATTAGACAAAAAAGGAAGGGTGTCAGTGCCAGCTAGTTTTAGGTCTCATCTTTCAAATCTGGGTTATAATGGTGTAGTTTGTTATCCATCATTTACCAACCAATCAATAGAAGCGTGGCCACAAGATAGGATTGAAAAAATTTCAAATGCAATTGATGCTCTAAATCCTTTTGAGGAAAAAAAAGATTATTTTGCAACATCAATATTATCGGAAAGTATTAATTTACAGTTTGACAGTGAAGGAAGAATTTCTTTAACACCAAAATTACTGAAGCATGCAAAGATTAAAAATAGCATGTTATTTGTTGGTCAAGGCAAAACATTTCAAATTTGGGAACCAACATCATTTGAAAAATTTAGGACACAATCTAGAAAAAAATCTAACTTTTATAGAAATAGTCTTAAATGGGAGCAGAAACTTAACAAACAATAACGAGGGGAAAAATGACAATTAACTTTAAAGCACCAGAAATAAGAGAGTTAAAACCAAGAATATTAGTTCTTGGAGTAGGAGGAGCAGGAGGAAATGCAATTAATGAAATGATCGACTCAGGAGTTGAAGGAGTCGAATTTATTGCAGTAAATACTGATGCACAAGATTTAAAAACAAGCAAAGCACAAACGAGAATACAAATAGGATTGAATATTACTAAAGGTTTAGGAGCTGGCGCAAAGCACGAGATTGGTCAGGCTGCGGCAGATGAATCTTTAAACGATATTATTGATTTGCTTAAAGGTGCAAATATGGTTTTTATTACAGCTGGAATGGGTGGAGGAACAGGAACTGGAGCAGCTCATGTTATAGCTCGTGCCGCTAAAGAATTAAATATATTAACAGTTGGTGTAATCACATTACCTTTTTTATATGAGGCTCCTTCTAGAATGAGAAGAGCACAACAAGGTCTTGAAGAATTAAGAAAGCACGTTGATACAATTATTGTTATTCCAAATCAAAATTTATTTAAAATTGCTAATGAAAAAACGACATATAAAGAATCTTTTCAGTTATCCAATAGTGTATTAAGGCACGGAGTTCAAAGTGTAACTGATTTAATGGTTAAAGATGGACTAGTCAACTTAGATTTTGCAGATGTCGAAACAGTTATGAGTTCGATGGGCAAAGCAATGATGGGAACCGGCGAGGCTGAGGGAGAAGGAAGGGCGGCTAAGGCAACTGATATGGCTCTTAACAATCCACTAATTGATGACTATTCGCTTAAAGGAGCAAAAGGTTTATTAATTAATATAACCGGCGGAGAAGATCTAACTCTTTTTGAAGTAGATGAGATTGTAAATAAAATAAGAGCAGAAGTTGATCCAGAGGCTGAAATAATTAACGGATCAATTATTGATACAAAACTAGAAGGTAAAATTCGTGTTTCAATAGTTGCAACTGCTCTTGATGGCCAAGAACCAGAATCTAAATCTGTAATTAATATGGTTCATAGAATACAGAATAGAAATACAGGTTATTCAGATTTTTCCCAAGCAAATGTTCCTCCTTCATTTAATTTTAATAATACATATGCAAACAATGCTGTTGATGGTGCAAATGCTTTAAAAATTGATGATGAAATTGTTTCAGAAATTAATCAAGAAGCTATTTCTGCTAATAATTCTGAAAATATTTCTACTGATACTCAAGAAGTAGTATTAGAAAATAAAGAAGAAGAAAGTAACAGTCTTATACTTGAAAATGAATATAAGGAAGAAGAAAAAATTTCTAATGGGTTAGAAAATTTTCAGTTAGAAGAAGATGAAACACCAGAACTTTTTGATTCAGAAAATAATTTGGACGTTGAAAATAATGAACAAGGATTTTCATCATTTACAAAGGAAGAAGAAAGTGAAGATGAAGATGAACTTGAAATACCAGCATTTTTAAGAAGACAGAAAAACTAATGGTCTTCAAAAAAATAAATGAATGCCACCATATTACCGGAAAAAGAAAATCATTATCCGGTCTTGCTTAATGAAATAATTAGCATTATTACCCCTCAATATGGTGGCACGTTTATTGACTGTACATTTGGACAAGGTGGCTACACAAAAAAAATTTTAGAATATCCAAAAACTAAAGTAATAGCTCTTGATAGAGATCCAGAATCATTAAAAATTTCATCAGGATTAATAGAAAAATTTAATAAGAGATTTTTTTTTAAAAATAAAAAGTTTAGTCAATTAGATGAATTAGAACTAAATAATAAAAATATTAATAGCATAATATTTGATCTTGGATTTTCATACACTCAAATTAAAGACAAAAATAAAGGTCTTTCTTTTAATAGTTATGGAGATTTAAATATGAAAATGGGTTTGAATGAATTCTCTGCAAAAGACGTAATAAATAAGTTAGACAAAAGTGACCTTGAAAAAATATTTAAATTTTTTGGTGATGAAAAGGACAGTAAAAAGATAGCTTCTTCTATAGTAAAAAATAGAAAAAAAAATAAAATAGATACGCAGGGCCTGGTAAAAATCATTGAAATTTCAAAAAAAAAAAGAAACCATAAAATACATGTTGCAACTAAAATTTTCCAATCTTTAAGGATTTTTGTTAATAAAGAAATAAGCGAATTAATTTATGGACTTATAAATGCTACAAAAATTTTAAAGCCGGGAGGAAAAATTGTAGTAGTAACTTTTCATTCTTTAGAAGACAAGATAGTAAAATTTTTCTTTAAAAGCTTGTCAGAAAAAAAAAGTATTTCAAGGTATATGCCCGAAGTTAAAGAAGAAGATAATTTATTTCAATTAGGTAATAAAAAACCGATTTTACCATCAAATAGTGAATTAAAAATGAACCCTCCTTCTAGATCTGCAAAATTAAGATACGTTATTAAAGAAAAAGATATTTTTAATTTTGAAAAAGAGATTTTGAAAAAATTCAATTTTTTAATAGAAATAGAAAATTTATCTAAAAAGCTATGAGAAAATTAATTCTTCTTTTGTCAATCTTTTTCTTGTTAATTTTTACAACATTAACCAAAAACTCAACAAAAAACATAGAAAAGCAAATTTATAATACAAAAGAAAATTTAAGAATATTAGAACAAAAATATGAAATGGTATTATTGGATTTTAATTATTTAAGTTCACCGGAAAAACTAATGGAATATCAAGCTCGATATTTTGAAAATGAACTAAAGGAAATTGACATTACAAATTTAAAGAAACTAACTGTAATTGGAAGTGAAATTCAAGTTAAACAATTTATAGATTTAAAAAATGAGCAATAAAGATATAGAAAATTTAACTTTAGAAAGCTATGAAAATGAATTTTCATTTAAAGAAAATAAATCAAATTTAAATATTTCATTTAACAGAATTGCTTTTATATTTTTTATTTTTTTGATGATTTTTTTAATTTATTCAATTAAAGTTTTTTATTTAGGCTCTTTAAATTCAACAATTGTTCAAAAAGAAATACATCCAAGCAAAACAAATTTCAGAGCAGATATAGTAGACAATAATCACAATTTTATTGCTAAAACTGTTAATACTCTAACTGTTGGAATTCGACCTAATTTAATAATTGATGAAAAAAAACTTTTAATAAATTTACAATTAATTTTTCCAGATAAAGATTTTAGTAATATAAAAAAAAAAATAAAAAAAAAAAAATATTTTAGAATTCAAAGAGAGCTTAGACAAGATGAGATTGAAAGATTACGTAATTTAGGAGACAAATCAATTGAATTTGAAGAACAAATAACAAGAGTGTACCCTCAACAAAACTTATTTAGTCATATTATTGGTCAGATCGATGATGATAACAACGGCATTTCAGGGATTGAAAAATTTTTTGATTATGAATTAAAAAAAAGAAATGAACCATTAAGATTAACAGTTGATATCGACATTCAATATTTAGTAAGAGAAGAATTAATTAAATCACAAGAAATATTTCAAAATATTGGAAGTGCCTCAATACTTATGGATGTTAACAATGGAAATATACTTTCAATGGTTTCATTGCCTGATTTTGATCTTAATAAAAGACAAAATATTCAGGATGTAAATTATATTAACAGAGCTACAAAGGGAGTTTATGAACTTGGCTCTGTATTCAAAACTTTTACCTTTGCAGCTGGATTAAATGAAGGAGAAATCGAACCTGAAACGCAATTTGTAGGTTTAGAAAAAAAAATTACATGCGCTGGCAAAACCATAGGAGAGTATGATGATAAAATTCCATCGGACTTAACAGCCGAGCAAATTTTAATAAGATCAGGAAATATTGGTTCCATCAGGATTGGACAAAAAATAGGTATAGAAAAACTTAGAATTTTTTTAGAAAATATTGGAATTTTAAATAAAATAGAATTTGATATCGAGGAAGTTGGTCAACCAATTCCATTTAGATGGGGAAAATGTAAACTTGCAACAGCTTCATTTGGGCATGGAATAACTACAACTCCATTACAACTAGCAAAAGGATATTCAATAATTTCTAATGGAGGTTATGATATTACACCTACTTTAATTAAAAAAAATATAGATAAAAAAAAAGAAGAAAGAAAAGTTTTTTTAAAAGAGGGAGTCTCAGAAAAAATTAATCCAATTTTAAGAAAAATTGTATCAACCAAAGAAGGTACGGCAGGATTTGCAAATGTATCAGGTTATGAAGTTGGTGGTAAAACTGGTACAGCCCAAAAATCAATTAATGGTGTTTATTCTAATAATAAAGTTAATACTTTTGCAGCAATTTTTCCAACTTCTAAACCTAAATATGTTTTAATAGTTTTATTGGACGAACCCATACCTAATAAGGAATATGTTTATTATTATAGAGATGGAAGATCTCCTTACAAAGGAAATTGGAGAAATACAGCTGGCTGGACTTCAGTTGAAATAGCTGGCAAAATCATAGAAAAAATTGGGCCAATTTTAGCCACAAAATACGTAGAACCTAATTAGTGTCTATGTTAGTTGGAAAATTTTTTAATAATATAAACCAAAAAGATAAAAATCATTATTTCAATGGTTTAAGTTTTAATAGCAAAAAAGTAAAAAAAAATTATATTTTTTTTGCGATTAAAGGTAACAATCTAAATGGAAAAAAATATATCAAAAATGCAATCAAAAAAGGAGCAACCACAGTCGTTTCTGATTTAAGTTTCAAAGGAAAAAAAGAGGGTGTTCTTTATATAAAAACTAATAATTCAAGAAAATTATTATCAGATGTTGCTTCAAAATTTTATAATGACAAACCCAAAAATTTAATAGCAGTTACCGGTACAAATGGAAAATCTTCAGTTGCTGATTTTTATTATCAAATTTTAAAACTAAATAATAAAAAAGTAGCATCTATAGGTACGCTCGGTTTAAAAACTTATCGTAATAATCTAAAATTAAGCAATACTACCCTTGATCCTATTTTGCTTAATAAGCTATTAAAAAAAATAAAAAAACTTAATATTAATAATGTAATTTTAGAGGCTTCAAGTCACGGCTTAAAACAAAAAAGATTGCATGGGTTAAAATTTAAAATAGGAATTTTTACAAATTTATCTAGAGATCATTTAGACTATCATAAGTCATATAAAGATTATTTAAATTCAAAATTACTTCTATTTAAAAATTTACTTAATAAGAATTCAAACGTTATAACTGATAAAGATATTCCCGAGCATAAAATTATAAAAAACATTTCAATAAAAAAAAAACTAAAACTATCTACAGTTGGATCAGTTAAAAGTACCCTAGATTTATTAAAACATAGGTATGAGAATGATAAACAATTATTTCAAATAAAATATAATAATAAAAATTATTTATTAAATATTAATTTAATAGGAAAAGTTCAAATCAAAAACATTCTAATGGCAATGATTGCTGCAGAAAAAAGCGGTATAAAATTTTCAAAAATAGTAAAAATAATTAATAAAATTAAAAACGTAAATGGAAGACTTGAAAAAGTAGGAAAATTGAAAAATAACTCAATAGTAATTCTAGACTACGCTCATACTCCAGATGCTCTAAAAAATTGTTTAGAAAATATTCAAGACCAATTTCCTAATAAAAAAATATCAATAGTATTTGGTTGTGGAGGAGACAGAGACAAGAAAAAAAGATTTCAGATGGGTAGAATTGCAGATAAATATAGCAACAAAATATATTTAACCGACGACAATCCAAGATTTGAAAATCCAAAGAAAATTAGACTGGCTATAAAAAAATCAATTAAAAAAAATAAATTGATAGAAATTTCTAATAGAGAACAAGCAATATCTGAGGCAATAGAAAATTTAAATTCAAACGGGATATTATTAATAGCAGGCAAAGGTCATGAAGAAGACCAGGATTATGGTCATTACATAAGAAAGTTTTCAGATAAAAAAATTATCTTAAAGTGTATTAAAAAAAAAAATAAATATTTATCCAAAAATTGGAAAATAAATATTTTAAATGAAGAATTTAAAAACCGAATAAATATTAATTATAAAATAAATAAAGCATCAATAAATTCAAAAGAAATAAAAAAAAATGATATTTTTTTTGCAATCAAAGGAAAAAAAAAT
>CACENJ010000023.1 GCA_902560855.1 uncultured Pelagibacteraceae bacterium | reverse complement strand
ATAACTCTTTGCCAATTATAGGTACTCAATATTCATCAATTGATTTGGCTGAGGATAGAGAGAGATTTAGAAAACTTTTAATTAATTTAAAATTAAAACAAGCAGATAGCGGAGTAGCTAAAACATACGATGAAGCTATAAAAATAGCATCAAATATCGGCTTACCACTTGTTGTCCGACCTTCCTATGTGCTGGGAGGTAGGGCTATGGAAATAGTTCATGAAAAAGATCAATTAAAAGATTTTGTTGAAGAAGCATTTAAGGCTGCAGAAAATAATCCAATTTTAATTGATAGATTTATTAATAATGCAATGGAAGTAGATGTCGATGCAATATCCGATGGTAAAGATGTTTTTGTTGCAGGAATTATGCAACATATTGAAGAAGCTGGAATTCATTCTGGAGATTCAGCCTGCTGTATACCTCCAATCGCCATTAAAAAAGAATTAATTAATGAAATTAATAATCAAACAAAAAAATTAGCATTAGCTTTAAAAGTAAAAGGTTTTATGAATGTTCAGTTTGCAATTAAAAATGATGAAATTTATATTATTGAAGTTAATCCAAGAGCCAGTAGAACTGTACCCTTTGTTTCTAAAGCTAAAGGAATTCCTTTAGCAAAAATTGCCTCAAGAGTAATGGCTGGAGAAAAATTAAAAAAATTTAATTTAAAAAATAAGAATAAAAACATTTTTGCTGTTAAAGAAGCGGTTTTCCCATTTAATAAATTCCCAAATGTTGACGTTCTGTTAGGCCCAGAAATGAAATCAACAGGAGAAGTAATGGGAATAGATAAAGACTTTGGCTTAGCATACGCTAAAAGCCAAATCGCTTCACAAAATGCTTTACCAACTAAGGGATTGGCTTTTATTTCTCTAAAAGATAGACATAAAAATGAAGGAGTAGACTTAGCAAAACAATTAGTAAAATTAGGTTTTAAATTATGTGGTACTGAAGGTACTGCGAATAGAATTGTCAAAAGTGGCATTAAGTGTAAAAAAATAAATAAAGTTAGTGGAGGTTCTCCACACGTAATTGATGTTTTAAATGCAAAAAAAATTGCATTAGTGATTAATACTGGAGGTGGAAAGCGCGCACACCGTATTCAAGACTCTACTTCTTTAAGAAGGTCAACCTTAATAAATAAAGTTCCTTATTGTACAAATATGTCAACTGCTTATGCTTGTTTAGAGGCTATTAAATCATTAAAAACAAAAAAAATAGAAGTCAAATCTTTACAAGAAATTTAATCTTCTACTTTCCAATCAGTTTTAAATGTAACATAATTTACTTGAAGACAACGTCTTTCTTTAACAATTTTTTTTTTTTCCATTCCATGCCAAGTATTTGGGCCACTAGAAAAAAAATAACCATAGTTATCTCTGTAAGGAAGAGTTTTAACTTTTTTTAATTCATTGTCATAAAAATCAGTTCCCAAATCTTCACTTTCATTAAACTTATTGACAAAAAGCAAACATGAAATAAGCTTTTCCTTAATATCACAATGTGGTTTGAGCCAAAAACCTTTTCTATCACATATAACTTCAACTCTAACATAACTGTTGGACAAATCTTTTCCGATTAGACTTGAAATTTTTTCATGAGTTTTTTTATTTTGAAGTTCTTTAATAAAACTTATTAAATTTGGGAATTTATTTGAATTTTCTTTTGTTATAAAACATCTAAACTTTAAAGCCTTGCCTCCATCAGAAATTCCTTCCCTAAATTTACCTTCTCCACCATCAATTGCTCTTGTGCCATCATAATTCAAATTATGCTCAATTGGGTTTGCTATATCTGCGTTAATTATTTCATTTATTTGTTCATCTTTTAATGGTTTATTTAGCTCCCAATGAACAAATGGATCATCATATTTTTTTGAATTATTCGTTATTGAATCTAAAAAAGACATTTATTTTAACTGTTCCTTAATTTTTAAAGCTATTCTATTAGTTTCATCCAAGCTTTTATAACTCCAAGAAGTTAATTCATTTCCTAGTTCTTTTATAATGTTTAATTCCTCAAATAAACTTCTAAATTTCTTGAATCTTTTATCATTTCTTTTTGGTGGTATCATTGCGACATAAACAGGCTTTCCAGTTAATGCCGCTTCTGAAATCATTGAACTAGAGTCACATGTTACAATTATATATTTTGATAATGCTAAGGATGATAAATAAGCTTTTTTATCAACAGTTTCTAATATTAAACGGTTTTTGTTAAAATATTCTTTTGCAAAAGTAATAATTTCTTTTGGTGTTCTGTTAGAAGGGATAAAAATTAATTGTAAATTATTTTCAATTAAATGTTTATTTACTTTTGAAAATATTTTTATGATATTTTCATTATTATAATCATAGTACTTTGTTGGCCCACCTAAAATTAAAGCAATTATATCTTTATCTTTTTCTATTTTATTTTCTAAATAATTCTTTTCATTATTTATTTCATTTAAGGTTAAATAATGAATGGCGCCCTTGGAATTTATAACGTTTGCTCCACTAAGGCCATCATGTTCTGGTGAAACTACATAATCAAAATTTTCTAGAGACACTAGAGGGTTTTGAATATGAATATTTATTATTTTTTTATTAGAATTTTTTTTAAGATAAATTGAAGGTACAACGCTCTTTCTACCGCATGAAATAATTATATCAAAATCTTTATTAATTTTATTTTTGAAAATAAATTTACTTACTGGTGTAAGGTTTGGTGGAATCAAATTCCAAAAATTGTTTAATTCAACTTTTTCGTGAAAATAATCTAATTCCAAAGCTTTAGCCAATCCTTCAACTTGGCTAATCATGCCGTGCAATCCTTCTGTTAACAATAACCCTTTTAATTTACTCATTAATTACTATATAGCTTTGATATGAATCAAAATCCAACTAAACACACAAAAGTGTTAATAATTGGGTCTGGTCCCGCAGGTTATACGGCAGCAGTTTACGCTGCAAGAGCAATGCTTAAACCAATTTTGGTTTATGGAATTGAACCAGGTGGACAGATGACAACAACAACTGATGTTGAAAACTACCCTGGTTTTGCTGATGTAATTCAAGGTCCTTGGTTAATGGAACAAATGAAAGAACAATCTAAAGCAGTAGGTACTGAAATGATCGAAGATCATATCGCCTCGGTAAATTTTAAGTCTAAACCATTTGAAGCAATTGGAGACAGTGGACAAAAATATACCGCTGATTCAATAATTATTTCTACAGGCGCTCAAGCAAGATGGTTAAATTTAAAATCTGAACAAGCATTTAGAGGCTTTGGTGTTTCTGCTTGCGCCACATGTGATGGATTTTTTTTTAAAGAAAAAACTGTAGCTGTTATTGGAGGAGGAAATGCTGCAGTGGAAGAAGCAATGTTTCTTACAAAATTTGCATCAAAAGTAAAATTAATTCATAGAAGAAATGCTTTGAGAGCTGAAAAAATGCTCCAAAGTAAATTGATGGCTAACAAAAAAATTGAGATTATTTGGGATTCTGTTGTTGAAGAAGTGCTTGGTGACAAAGAACCAAAAAATGTAACTGGGCTAAAAATAAAAAATGTAAAAACAAATAAAGTAGAAGAGTTAAAAATTGATGGTCTTTTCATTGCAATTGGCCATGACCCAGCAACACAATTATTTAAAGATCAACTAGAAATGGATAAAGAAGGTTATTTAATTACCAAACCAGATTCTACTCAAACAAATATACCTGGTATTTTTGCTGCGGGCGATGTTAAAGATAAGATCTTCAGACAAGCTGTGACAGCTGCTGGAATGGGTTGTATGTCGGCCCTAGAGGCGGAAAAATATTTATCCTCAAAAAATTAGTTTAAACTTTCACAAAAAGATTTAATTCTACTCATTGCAACTTTTAATTTTTCCATTGAAGTGGCATATGAAATTCTAAAGTATCCTTCTAAACCAAAAGCAGATCCCTGAACAACGGCAACATTTGCTTTTTCAAGAAGTTTTTTAACAAATTCTGAATCTGTTTTTAGTTTATTCTTTTTGCCTAATAATTTTTTACAGCTTGGAAATACATAGAATGCTCCGTTTGGTTTTAAACAACTAATTCCTTTAATTTTATTCAAGCTGTTTACAACAAAATCTCTTCTTTCTTTAAAAGAATATGCCCTTTCCTTAATAAAATCTTGATTGCCATTTAAAGCTTCTACTGCTGCAGCTTGACTAACAGAAGAGGGGTTGGAAGTTGACTGAGATTGAATTTTTCCTATAGCTTTTATTATATCTTTTGGTCCAGCTGCATAACCTATTCTCCAGCCAGTCATTGCATATGATTTGCTTACACCGTTCATTGTTAAAGTTCTATCTTTTAATTTAGAAACTTGAGCAATGGTAAAAAAATTAAAATTATCATAAGTAATATGCTCATAAATATCATCGCTTAAAATATGTATTTTTTTATTTTTGAACAAAACTTTAGATAAATTTTCCAATTCATTCTTTGTATAACCTGATCCAGTTGGATTGGATGGCGAATTAAGTATTACCCATTTTGTTTTTTTAGTTATAGCTTTTTTTAGTTTTTTTGGTGTTAGCTTAAAATTATCGTCTTCACTACATTTTATTATTTTTGGTTTGCCTCCAGCTAACAAAACCATATCAGGATATGAAACCCAAAAAGGAGCTGGAATTATTACTTCGTCTCCTTTATTTAAGGTAGCCATAAATGTATTATAAAGAACTTGCTTTCCGCCAGTCCCGACTGTTATTTGATCAGTTGAGTACTTTAAATTATTTTCTCTTTCAAATTTTTCTACAATTGCTTTTTTTAACGCAGGAGTACCGTCTACAGCTGTGTATTTAGTATCTCCACATTTAATAGCTTTTATCGCTGCTTCTTTAATATTATCTGGTGTATCGAAGTCAGGTTCTCCTGCTCCTAATCCAATTATATCTTTACCTGCAGCTTTCAATTCCCTAGCTTTTTGAGTAACTGCTATAGTTGGAGAAGGTTTTATTCGTTTTAAATTATCAGATATTATGCTCATTGAAAAATATTAATATTCTAATACCTTGTTTACTTTATGCAAAATACTTATCAAGATTTAATTACAGATATTCAAAGTAAAAATCCAGAAATAAGTGGAAAACTTGAAGGTGGCAAAAAATTTAAACTTGTAACAGATTTCAAACCTGCGGGTGATCAACCAGAAGCGATAAAAAAATTAGTTAAAAATGCAAATAAAGGAGAGTTTAATCAAGTTCTTCTAGGGGTTACAGGTTCTGGAAAAACTTTCACAATGGCAAAAGTAATAGAACAAACTAATAGACCTGCTTTAATATTGGCCCCTAACAAAACATTAGCCGCTCAACTTTATGGAGAAATGAAAACTTTTTTTCCAGAAAACGCAATTGAATATTTTGTTTCTTATTATGATTACTACACGCCGGAAGCTTATGTTCCTAGGTCAGATACATATATTGAAAAAGAAGCTTCTATCAATGAACAAATAGATCGTATGAGACATTCTGCAACAAGGTCTTTGCTAGAAAGAGATGATGTTTTGATAGTAGCAAGTGTATCATGTATTTATGGGCTAGGATCGGTTGAAGCTTATAGTAAAATGACTTTAACTCTTCAAAAAGATTTGGAATATAATAGAGAGCAAATTATAAAATCATTAGTTAATTTACAGTACAAAAGAAATGATCAAAACTTTTATAGAGGAACTTTTAGAGCTAGAGGAGAATATTTAGAAATTTTTCCCTCACATTTAGAAGATCGTGCTTGGAGATTAAGTTTATTCAATGATAAATTAGAAAAAATAGAAGAATTTGATCCTTTAACTGGAGACCTAATTAAAGATTTACAATTAATTAAAATATATGCAAACAGTCACTACATCACTCCAAAACCTACAATTGAACAAGCTATAATAAACATTAAAAAAGAATTAGAAATAACACTTAAGAAACATAAGGAGCAAAATAAATTACTTGAAGCACAACGTTTAGAAGAAAGAACTAAATTTGATTTAGAAATGATTGAAGCAACAGGATCTTGTGCTGGAATTGAAAACTACTCTAGATTTTTGTCAGGAAGAAAGCCTGGCGAACCGCCTCCTACACTGTTTGAATATTTTCCTGATAATACTCTAATATTTGTAGACGAATGTCATGTAACCGTTCCTCAGCTAAATGGAATGTTTAAAGGAGATAGGTCAAGAAAAAGCACTCTTGCTGAATACGGATTTAGGTTGCCTTCTTGTATGGATAACAGGCCACTTAAATTTGAAGAATGGAATATGATGAGAACTCAAACAATTTTTGTGTCTGCTACACCAGGACCTTGGGAATTAAACCAAGTAAAGGGGAAATATATTGATCAAGTAATTAGACCGACTGGCTTAATTGATCCACCTGTAGAAATTAGACCAGCAAAAAATCAAGTGGATGATTTAATGCACGAATGTAAAAAAACTATTGAGAAAAATTATAGAGTTCTAGTAACAACTTTAACAAAAAGAATGGCGGAAGATTTAACTGAATATCTTCATGAAAATGGCATTAAAGTTAGATATATGCATTCTGATATAGATACTCTTGAAAGAATTGAAATTATGAGAGATTTAAGAATGGGTGTATTTGATGTTCTTGTAGGTATTAATCTTTTAAGAGAAGGATTAGATATACCTGAATGCGCACTAGTTGGAATTTTAGATGCTGACAAGGAAGGTTTTTTAAGATCGGAAAGATCTTTAATTCAAACCATAGGTAGAGCTGCGAGAAACTTAGACGGTAAAGTTATTTTGTATGCCGACAAAAAAACTAACAGCATTATTAAAGCTGTTGGAGAAACAGATAGAAGAAGAAATATTCAATTAAAATACAATAAAAAAAATAATATTAGTGCAACAACAATTAAAAAAGAAATAAACGATGTACTGGAAAGTGTTTATGAAAAAGATTATGTAAAAGTAGGAAATAACGAAAATATTGGAGGAAATCTTAAGAAGCACTTAAAAGCTTTAAACAAAAAAATGAAGGAATCTGCTTCAAATCTAGAATTTGAAGAAGCTGCAAAGATAAGAGATGAAATTAGAAAACTTGAAAGTACCGAATTAGAGATTACACTTAACCCTAAAGTAAAACAGTATAGTTTAAGTAATAAAATTTATCCAAAAGGAAGATCAACTATGGGTATGCCAGGAACAAGAGCCAAAAAAGGGATGAAAAAATGAAAGCAAACAAAATAATTATAACTGGCGGTGCTACTAGAATCGGTGCAGCTATTGCAAATAAGTTGTCAGGTCCTGGAGTTGAAATAGTAGTTCATTATAATAAATCAAAATCAAATGCTGAAAATTTAAGAAAAAAATTATTAAAAAATTCAACAGTAGTATACCTGGTCAAGGGAGATCTTAGTAAAGAAAATGATCTGAAAAAAATAGTTAAATTTTGCAAAAAAAAATTGAAATATTTTGACTGTTTAATAAATAATGCTTCATTATTTGAAAATGATAAATTAGAAAATTTTACAGCTGATAGTTGGGGACGTCATTTAAGAACAAATTTAAGAGCACCTGCATTATTATCAAAAGAATTCTCAAAAAATATTAGAGGTAAAAACAATAATATTATTAATATTATTGACCAAAGAGTTTTTAAATTAACACCATTTTTCTTTTCATACACAATAAGCAAAACGGGACTTTATACTATGACCAAAACTAGCGCTATAAGTTTAGCTCCTAGGATAAGAGTAAATGGAATTGCACCAGGACCAACACTTAAAAATAAGAGGCAAAATGAAAAACATTTTAAAAAACAATATTTGGCTACACCCTTAAAAAGACAAGTTAATGTATCAGAAATTTGCAACACAGTTGACTTTTTTATTAAAAACAAGTCAATTACTGGACAGGTGCTTGCTGTTGATAGCGGACAAAGTTTAAACTGGCAAACACCAGATATAATTGGAACCAAAGAATGAAAAAAAATAACCTTAAAATAGTTAAGATAGATAAAAATAAGAGTTTATTTAATTATGAAAAAAAG
>CACENJ010000022.1 GCA_902560855.1 uncultured Pelagibacteraceae bacterium | reverse complement strand
CAGAGTTATTAGAGATCAAAAAATTAGAGAAAGAGTAGAAGCTTTAGGTGTACAAGTTCAAGAGGGAGACGATAGAGAAATACTTCTTCAAAAAGAAAGAGAATACTTATTAGAAAGACAAAAAATAGAAAACTGTCTAGAAAGTTTTTATAGAAGCGCAAGCAGCTTAGTGTTTCAACTCAATAAACGACATATAACTAGGCATATGTCAATTTTTCGATGTGTGGATAGAAGATTTGAAACAGGAGAGATTTTTATTAAATGGGATGAAGCTATTGATGATGAGTGGTTGTTATTAATTTATATAAAAAATAATTCTCCAGATGAAGGAATTATTATAGAAGACAAAAGCAATCCTGAAAAGAATATAACTCATGAGCTTAAAACTAATGAAATATTTAATGCATCCGATCTAATGGTAGACTCTTTAACTCAACTTTTGGCTAAAGAAAGAGAAAAAAGTAAACAAAATTAGTAACTTTTTTACTCAGTAACATATATCGAAACTCCTCTTGAATTAATATCTACATCGAATTTTTTATGAAGTGGTGGGAAAGCTCTTTGAGAACAATCCAATCTATCACATGTACGACACGAAACTCCTATGGGTATTTCTGTTTTTTTATCGTTAACATTTAAATTTTCCGTATAAATAAAATCTTTTGCATATTTTGCCTCACATCCCAGACCTATTGACAACATACTTTTTGATTTACCAAATCTACCAACTCCTTTTTCAACAGTCTTTGCTATGCAAACATATTTCTCACCATTAGACATTTTGCTAACTGCAGCATGAATTTTTCCTGGTGTTGTAAAAGCAGAATAGATGTTCCACCTTGGACAAGCCCCACCATATCTTGGAATTTCAATACCAGATAAAGAAAATCTTTTTGATATATTTCCAGCAATATCTACTCTTAACATATGAAAAGGTATTCCAGGCAGTTTTGGATCCTGCAAACATGTAACTCTGTGCGCAACTTGTTCAAATGAAGTAGCAAAGGTGTTTTGTAAGAGCTCAAGATCGTACTTTTGTTTTTTACACTCTTCATGAAATAATTTATAAGGCATTAAAATAGCAGCTCCACAGTAATTTAATAAAGCTACTTTAGTTAGCTTTTTTGATTCTTCTGAAGGAAATGTAAATTTAGATAAATATTCATTTATTTCGTTATTGGCTCCTTCTTGAGCAATTTGTGCAGCTGCAAACAATTTTTTTGTTTCTAAAGAAACAAAATCACTTAATTGAAGTTCTTTTTTCTCTTTGTCATATATTTTTGAAAAAGGCTTTCCTTCTTCTGGAATTATATCTTTTACTATTATTGAATATTCATTTTTTAAAAATTCACATATAGACATGTATCTTGTTCTATTATTATTATGAATTTTTTCAAAAATTGAAGTTGCAAAAACTTCGAGCTTAGGAAAATAATTTTTATTTTCTTGTAGAAAGTCCGAAACAACTTCACCTGGAAAAGATGTTTTTCTATTGTCTATCATTTTGCCAGATAAATTTTCTACCTTATTTATTAACTCATGATCTTTTTGTTTGTAATTGTCCCCAAGTTTAATTAATGCTCTTGCAATTTTTGGATTTGTATTTACTAAATCTTTAATTTCAGGTCCCAATATATCTAAATCTTCAAACAACTTATCATCAAGCAATTCAGAAATATCATTAGCTAGATTGAGATCAGATTTGCTCGTAAGATCTGACAATCCTATTTTTAGTTCTTCACATACTTTAAGCAATAAATCACCATCAATTTTTCTTTTTCCACCTTCTATTAATGCCAGGTAACTCGGAGATATTTTTAATTGTTCAGCTAATTTATTTGCCTGTATGCCTAATTGTCTTCTAAAAGCCTTTATTTTTGGACCAATTTTTAAGTCTAGTTGACTCATGTTTACTATTTGTAAATTTTGTAAATTATAATTTACACAATATTATCATATTTTACAAGGATTATTCAAAATTATATAGAAATTGTAAATCTTGTAAACTATAAGATTTACATGAGCAATAAATACCATAATCCTGAAGAAAAACAACAGATGACTCAAAGCGAGGACGCAAAGAATTATTACCAAAAAGGTGTATACGTAAGAGATGATCATTGTGATTGGGGTTCAAGTGGAATGAATGAGTTCACAAACGAGTATAGCGAAGGGAAGTAATCCCAGATCTAATTTCAAACTATAACTTAAAAGATTTAAAAAATGAGTTCAGAAGCCAAAGTATCATATGACTTAAAAAGATTTTCTGGAATAAGAAGAGATTATACGTCTGAAGAAGTAGAAAGATTAAGAGGTTCAATAAAAATTGAGTTCTCAATGTGTAAGCACCAATCAAAAAAACTTTGGAAACTTTTAAACACAGAGTCTTTTATAAATACACTTGGTTCTTTGTCAGGAAATCATGCAGTTCAACATGCTAAAGCAGGTTTAAAAGCAATTTATTTAAGTGGATGGCAAGTAGCAGCTGATGCAAATAGTGCAGGAGAAATGTATCCAGACCAATCATTATACCCTTTTGATAGCGCACCAAAACTTGTTGATGCAATGAATAATGCTTTAATTAGAGCAGATCAAATTCAACATATGGAAATCAAAGACGGTGATATGCAAGCTAAAGATAGAGTCGATTATATGTTGCCTATCATTGCAGATGGAGAAGCTGGTTTTGGTGGACCACTAAATGTTTTTGAATTAACTAAAAAATTTATTAAAGCTGGAGCAGCAGGAGTTCATTTTGAAGATCAGCTTGCCAGTGAAAAAAAATGTGGACACATGGGAGGTAAAGTACTTGTTCCTACCGGAACAATGATTAAAAATTTAAAAGCCGCCAGACTTGCAGCAGACATAGCTGATGTGCCACTAATTATTTTAGCAAGAACAGATGCTAATGCAGCAAAATTGATTACAAACGATCATGACGAGAATGATAAGCCTTTTTTAACTGGAGAAAGATCACATGAAGGTTTCTTCTATGTAAAACATGGAATTGAACAGGCAATTTCAAGAGGCTTAGCCTATGCACCTTATTCAGATTTAATATGGTGTGAAACAGCAACGCCCAATATTGAAGAAGCTAAAAAATTTGCTGAAGCTATTCATGCTAAATTTCCGGGAAAACTTCTTGCTTATAATTGTTCTCCCTCTTTTAATTGGAAAAAACATTTATCAGATGAAGAAATTAGCACTTTTCAAAAAAAAATTGCAGACATGGGTTATAAGTTTCAATTTATTACTCTAGCTGGTTTTCATACACAAAATATTGCAATATTTGAATTAGCAGAAAAATATAAATCTCAAGGCATGACTGCTTACTCAAAAATTCAACAACAGGAATTTGCACGAGAAAAAGATGGCTACACAAGTGTTAAACATCAAAGAGAAGTAGGAACATCTTATTTTGATGCAGTATCAAATACAATTAGTTCTGGAAAGAGCTCTACAACTGCAATGAAAGGTTCTACAGAATCCGAACAATTCTAGTTAGATTTAAGTTTTTGAATTTGATCCCAAGCTGAATTTATTGCTCTCATTTTCTTTTTACTTTCTTCAATAATTTCTTTAGGAACACCTTTACTCATTAGTATATCTGGATGATGTTCTTTACTTAATTTAAGATATTTTTTTCTTATAGTTTGAAGATCTTCTTCTGGCTTGCTCTCTAATACAATGTAAGGATTTAATTTATCTGAACTTTTTCTACTTTCTTTAATAGAATCAAACTGGGATTGGTTTAGGTTAAAAATTTGAGATATATGTTGAATCATATTCAGCTCTGATTGACTTACATTTCCATCAGATTCTGCAATATAAAATAAAATATTAATTACTTCTTCAAGCACATTGATATTTCCTTTATAAAATTGTGCAATCTGTTTAGCATAAGGTTCATATCCAGCACTTTCTTCTTTAGCTTGATTAAAAATTTTTCCCACTTGATCTAGTTCTGACTCTGGAATTTTTAATTTATCTTTGACAGCAATCAATTCTTCACGACTTACTTGACCATCTGCTTTACTTAGTTTTGCAGATAAAACAATTAATGATAATGCAAAAATTCTTTGTCCTTGTGCCTGAGCATTGAAGCCACCTCTGGTTCTAGCTCTAGAAACTTTTCCACCTATCAATGAACCTAATAGCATCCCAAAAGGTCCTCCTAACGAGAAACCAACCATGCCACCAATTAAACTACCCCAAATAGACATAAATAAAGTAAATATAATTTAGATATTAAAAGTTACAAGTAAATCACTGAAAACTTTTTAATCTATATTCCCAATTTCCCATCCTTTTATATGTAACCTTTAAAATTAAATTACTTTTTTTATCTAACCAAATATCAAAATCTAATTTTTTATCATCTGGCAAGTTTTCATCTTTAGATTTTAATTTGTAATGAGCTGCTAAATAACTTTTTCCATAAATATTAATATTTTCATCGCCAATAAATTTAACAACTTGATTTTTTATGCTACCCGATATTGGGCTAATTTGTTGGTTTGCTTTTAGTATTTTATGATTCCACCAATTTCCAATAACACAGTCTGAATTCGCTTCTCCCTTATAGGAAGATCCATTAATTATAAGTTTTTTCTTAGATTCATCATAATTTAAATTTACATACTTTTCTTTATTATTTTGAAAAGTGGTTGATTTAAAATAAATTAATTTATTTTTTTTGTATTTTTCTATAGCCTCGCTAGATATGGAAAAAATAGTTGCTCCGAGCAATTTGACCTTAAATTGTGTATAGTTTTTGACAGTCATAGCATCATCTTCATGCTCAAAAAAATAATTACTATAACCAATTACTTCATTGTTTCTAAATACTTCTAATTCAATTTTTACAATACCCCTGTAATGAGAGGTATGTGCTTGAGCATAGCTTGATAAAAAAATTATAAGCAAAGTATAAATATATTTTTTCATAAAATTATAAATAGAAAAACTAGATGAATTATACTAATAATAAAACATGTTTCTTTCTATTAAAAATGTACCCAAAGTTTCCTGGAGCTCAAAAAAACCTTTAAACTTTAAACCAAAAGTATCCACTTTTTCGTTTCTTTGTTTTGGTTTAACTTTATTTGGTTTGGGAGAAGGTTTATTGCTAGTATCACTTACTGGTGCATCACCTTGGAGCGTTTTAGCTCAAGGAATATCTTTACATGTTGATTTGTCAATTGGAATTATAACTTTTTTTATAAGCCTATTTGTTATTTTTCTATGGATTTTTTTAGATCAAAAACCAGGTATAGGGACAATATTAAATGCAATCATAATCGCTTTTATGATTGATTTATCCATTGCATTTGTTGGAACACCAGGCAACTATTTTTCTCAATTATTTATGGCAATTATTTCCGTTTTGCTAGTTGGTCTGGGAAGTGGTTTTTATTTAATTGCAAACTTAGGACCTGGTCCGAGAGACGGTTTAATGACAGGCTTACAAAAGAAAACCAAACTTCCTATTGCTTTAGTAAGAGGATTTCTTGAAATTTCAGTTGTAATTACTGGCTGGTATCTTGGTGGAACAGTTGGTATAGGAACCTTATTGTTTGCATTTGGAGTAGGACCTGCTGTCGCGCTAGGTCTTTACATTGTAGATAAATTTTTTAATTCCAAGTAAAACAATAATGACGAATGTTTAAATATATATATGTATTAATACTTTTTTTTAATATTTTAAATACAATGTCCCAAGCTACTGAAAAACCTTATCATCACATCACAGATGAAAAAGGCAATACAATTTCCTTTAGAAACCCAGAAGGGTCTCCAGAGAGAGACTCTTCTTTTAATTGGAGTTTCAAAGTATTTAATGAAGAAAAAAAAAAACTTAAGATAGATATACCATCAAGCCATGTAATTAATAAAAAAAATGTATTGGAAAATATTAAAAAAAATGAAAACAATAACTATGTAGCTTGGATTGGACATGCAACATTTTTAATTAAGCTTGGAAACACGACTATTATTACAGACCCAGTTTTTGAAAAAAATATGGGACCTTTGATTTTTGGACCCAAAAGATTCGTAGATCCTGCAATTGATCTTAAAGAAATTCCAGAAGTAAATTTATTTTTATTAACGCACAATCATTATGATCATCTAAGTACTAGAACTATACAAAGATTTCCTTTTAAGAAAGCTAAAGTCTTAGCTCCACTAAAGCTTGGAAAATATTTTACAAGAAATGGTTTTTCAGATGTAAATGAAATGGATTGGTATGAAGAAATAATGGTAAACGATCTAAAAATTACTTTTTTACCTGCGGTTCATTGGTCTAAAAGAGGTTTGTGGGATACAAACAAAACTTTGTGGGGAAATTTTTTAATTGAATATAAAGGTAAAAAAATATTTTTTGCGTGTGATACTGGTTATGGCAATATTTATAAACAACTTGGCAAAAAATATGGACCTATCGATTTAACATTTATTAATATAGGAGCTTACAATTTTTACCCTATGGCACCACAAAAAGATAAATCTATTTACCATACAAATCCTGAGGAGGCATTAAATATCGGACAAGATCTGAAAAGTAAAAAAGTTTTAGGAATGCACTGGGGGACAGTAGTATTGTCTTTAGAGCCTATATTCGAACCACCTCAAAGATTTAAAAGTTCTTCAAATCAATACGGATATCATCCAGATGATGCTATTATATTTAAAATTGGCGAAGTAAGAGATATGGAGTCTTTAATTTCTAATTAAATTTATATAAAAAAAAAGGGCAGTAAAAACTGCCCTTTTTGAATTTTTGTTTGAGATTAATGGGGATTACATGCCCATGCCACCCATTCCTCCCATGCCACCCATGCCACCCATTCCTCCAGGCATTCCAGCAGGGCTAGAGTCTTTTTCTTCAGGTTTGTCAGCAATCATTGCTTCTGTTGTTACAAGCAATCCTGCTATAGAAGCTGCATCTTGTAAAGCTGTTCTGACAACTTTAACGGGGTCAATAATTCCTTTTTCAAACATATCGCAATATTCTTCATTTTGAGCATCATATCCCTGAGAAGATTTATTTTTTTCTAATAATTTTCCTACTACTACAGAACCATCTACCCCAGCGTTTTTTGTAATTTGTCTGATTGGAGTTTCTAAAGCTTTTTTAACCAAATCTACCCCAGCTCTTTGATCATCGCCTTTAACTTTTACTTTATCTAAGTCTTGAGAAGCATAAAGAAGAGCACATCCACCACCAACTACTATTCCTTCTTCAACGGCAGCTCTTGTCGCGTTTAAAGCATCTTCTACTCTGTCTTTTTTTTCTTTAACTTCAACTTCCGTAGCACCTCCTACTTTTATAACAGCTACACCTCCTGCTAACTTAGCTAATCTTTCTTGAAGTTTTTCTTTATCATAGTCAGAAGTTGTTTCATCGGCTTGTTGTCTTATTTGAGTGCATCTTGCTTCAATATCAGATTTTTTACCTGACCCACTTATAATTGTAGTATTTTCTTTATCTACCTTAACTCTTTTACAAGAACCAAGATCAGCAAGTTTTACATTTTCTAATTTAATACCTAAATCTTCAGAAATTACTGTTCCTCCAGTTAAGATTGCAATATCCTCAAGCATTGCCTTTCTTCTATCGCCAAAGCCAGGAGCTTTTACAGCAACAACTTTTAAACCACCTCTAAGTTTGTTTACTACCAGTGTAGCAAGCGCCTCTCCTTCAACGTCTTCAGATATTATCATTAGTGGTCTAGCAGATTGAACAACAGCTTCTAATAGTGGAACCATTGGTTGTAAATTAGTTAATTTTTTTTCATGTAATAAAATGTAAGGATTTTCAAGGTCTGTAACCATTTTATTTGCATCTGTTATAAAGTATGGAGATAAATAACCTCTATCAAACTGCATACCTTCAACAACGTCAAGTTCTGTTTCTATTGATTTTGCTTCCTCAACAGTTATAACACCTTCATTACCAACTTTTTGCATGGCTTTTGCAATCATTCCTCCAATTTCTTTTTCACCATTTGCAGAAATCGTTCCTACTTGAGCAATCTCATCACTGGCTTTAACTTTTTTCGCTGAGGAAATTAATTTTTCTTTAACATGTTGTACAGCAGCTTCAATTCCTCTTTTAACATCCATTGGATTCATACCTGCAGCAACATACTTACTACCTTCTTTTACAATTGCTTGAGCTAAA
>CACENJ010000021.1 GCA_902560855.1 uncultured Pelagibacteraceae bacterium | reverse complement strand
GCAATTCAAGCAATAACAATAGATGACAAATTATTTGAAAGATATAAAAAACGCGAAGATTTTATACAAAAATACATATTTCCAGGTGGATTTTTACCCTCAAAAAAAAGTTTATATAAATACGTAAAAGATTCTGGTTTAAGTATGAACGAGTATAATTCTTACGGATTGCATTATTCAAATACATTAAATATTTGGAGAAGTGAATTTATTAATAAATGGGAAGAAATTTCAAAACAAGGATTTGATTTAACTTTTAAAAGAATGTGGAATTTTTATTTATCTTATTGTGAAGCTGGATTTAAATCTAAAAATATAGATTTAATTCAATTCTCAATGCAAAATAGATAATTATAATGAAAAAAAGATTGCTTTTATTATTTGTAATATTTGTAATTTTATTTGGATTTTTTAAATTTTTTGTAAATAATGATGATATGAAACCTGAAGATTTTAAAAACAGTGAACCGGTAATGAAAATTGAAAAGTATTTCAATGGAAATGTAAAAGCTTGGGGTATTTTACAGGATAGAAATGGTAGGGTTACTAGACAATTTAAAGCAAACATGTTGGGAAAATTTGAAAATAACATGCTTACACTTAATGAGGAATTTTTTTGGAAGGATGGAGAAGAGCAAAAAAGAATTTGGAAAATTAAGAAAATTGATGAACATAACTATATAGGAACTGCTTCAGATGTTGTTGGAGAAGCAAAAGGATATTCGTATGGATCTGCATTTAAATTTGAATATGATTTAATGATACCTATAAAAGGAAAAAATATTAAAATTAGTTTTGATGATTGGATATTTAAGCAAGATGATAAAGTTGCAATTAATAGAGCAACACTAACGAAGTTTGGTTTTAAAGTAGGTGAGTTAACAGTTGTTTTTCAAAAGGATTAACGATCAATTAATTTCATTCCTTTTTTTACAACTTTTAAATAAAGCCAATTAGGCATAATTCTCAAAATTTTCATAATAAATGTAAATTGCTTTGGGAAATGAATCTCAAAAGCATTCGATTGAGTTAAGCCCTTAAACATTTGATCAGCTGCAAATTCTGGTGATTTTATCATAGGCATAGGAAAATCATTTTGATCTGTCATAGGAGTTTTAATAAATCCAGGATGCACAACAGAAACTCTCACATTGAATCTTTTTAAATCAAAATACAAACTTTCAGAATAATTAGTTAATGCAGCTTTAGATGCACAGTATGCCCCGCCTGCAGGAAGACCTCTATAACCAGCCACTGATGAGACTACTGAAATATGTCCAGATTTTCTTTTTTTGTAGTATTCATAAACAGCGTTGATTGAATTAATACTTCCAAAAAAGTTTACTTCCATAATTTTTTTAATTTTTTCCAAATTTAAAATTCTTTCAGATTTAGGATCGTGTATACCTGTGCAGAATACACAAATTTCTATATCACCTAATTTGTTTATAATTTCATTAAAAACTAATTTACTTTTTTCACTATCAGTAACATCTAAAGGAAAAGAATGAATATTAGAATTTTTATTACTAAGATCTATCAATAAACTTTCTCTTCTAGCAGATGCGGCAACTTGCCAACCTTCTTGAGCAAATTTTAATGCCAATGATTTTCCTATGCCTGAACTTGCACCAGTAATCCATATATTTTTCATAATATGATCTTATCTTTTTTTTAACAAAAAAGTAATGTTTATCATGCGACAACATGTAAATGGATCATGAAAAAAAAATATCTATATGAACATTATGTTTCCTTATACAGATGAAGAAAATAATTGGATTAGTGGCAATAAAGTCTTAACAGCTAATGCTGTTTTTACTTACAATAACTTTTTAATTTAGAAAATAAATAATATTTATACGAAACTTATGCTATCTAAAAAACAGATTAATTTAAAAGCTTGGACGAAGCAAAAATGGCAAACAAAATCAGGAAAAAAATCTTCCGATACAGGCGAAAGATATCTTCCAGAAAAAGCCATAAAAGCGATATCGAATGATGAATATAAATTAACAAGCAAATTAAAACTTAAGACACTAAAAAAAGGAAAACAGTTTTCTAAACAACCAAAATTTATTGCAAACAAAATAAAAATATTTAGAGATGAATGGAAAATAAAAACTAATAATAAAAATGACAATTATACTAAACCAAATCTTAGAAAAAAATTATTTATAGAAATAAAAGCTGCCCATAGTCATGGAACAAAAGCTGGCCAATGGTCAGCTAGAAAAGCACAATATTTAGCAAAAAAATATAAAGCTTTAGGTGGGGGATACTATTAAAAAAAGAATTCAAACCAAATTCAGTAAAAAATTAAAATATATAACTTGCTATGTTTAAAATAATAATATTCTACGAACTAGTTTTTGTAATTTTTTGGAATGTCTTGTACTTTGCGAATGGTAATATTAATTCTTGGGTAACAAATCAATTTTTGACAGCTTTATTTATTTTTTTAACAACCATGTCTTTAGGATTTACTATGGTTTACATAATTTATATAAGTGCAAAGTTATCTGGTTTTATAAATAAAATTAAAAATATTAAAGATCCAAGAAGAAATTAAATGCATGGTTGTGTTTTTTAAATTATTATATTTTTATTATCAGTAAGGCTATAGTATAATTGAATTAATATTTATTTGATTCATGGATGACATTATAATTGTTGGTGGCGGTATAATAGGTGTTGCGACAGCTTATTTTTTGTCTAAAGAAGGAAGAAAAGTAAAAGTTATTGAAAGAGATCCTACTTATAAAAATGCATCATTTCCATTATCTTTAGGTGGATTTAGGAGGCAATTTTTTCAAAAAGAAAATATTTTATTAGGAAAATTTGCGAAAGACTTTATATTTCAAATTCCAAAACTATTAAAAACAGAAAAAAATCCAAATCCTACTGCTAGCACGGTTCCCAATGGATATTTGTTAATGTTCGGTCCAGAACATGCAGAAGAACAGTATAGGGCTTTAAAAAATCATAAAATATGCGAAGCTGGAACTAAAAATATTAAAGGAATAGATCTAAAAAATTTTTTTCCATATATAAATAGTGAAGGAATAGAAACAGCAACATACACGGATTCCAAAATAGAAGGTTGGATTGATCCATTTATGTTTCACAGCGCATTAAAAAGCAAAGCTAGTGAACTTGGAGCAGAATTTGTTAAAGGAAATATAAGAAGTCTTTCTGAAATTAAGGCCAAGGTTATTGTATCAGCAGCTGGATGTTGGACTAAAGAATTGTTAGAAGACATTCCAGTTGTTCCTCAAAAACATACGGTCTTCCGAATAAAGTGTCCAAAACATTATCCTGAAATGCCGTTAACAGGAGATTTGACAACAGGCGTATATTGGAGACCCGAAGGTAAAGAATATTTAGCTGGATCACCAAATTCAGTTTTTGATGCAAATGATTTAGAACCTGCATGGAATGACTTTGAAGAATTAGTTTGGCCAGCTTTAGCAAAAAGAATTCCAGCTTTTGAAGAATTAAAATTAACTGGAGGGTGGGCAGGTTATTATGATTGCAATAAATTAGATAATAATGCTGTTGTTGGAAAACATCCAAAATATGAAAATGTGTATTTGGCTACAGGATTTACTGGACGAGGTTTAATGCAAGCTCCAGGAATTGGAAGAGGTTTGACTGAATTAATTACTTCAGGATCTTACCAATCAATAGACTTAACTTGCTTTGCTGTAGAAAGAGTTTTAAAAAATGATGCAAGACATGAACCTTACGTGTTGTAAAAATTACATCATTGAAAGTAAAATTTTATTATCTTTTTTTATATACCAATCATCCCATTGACTTATATTTGTAAAAACTCTTAAAAAATTATTTGAAGTTAATAAATCAAATATTGCTTTTCTTTTTTCTTCTATAAAATTATGCTCTATAGTAAAAATTTCTACATTATATTTTTTAAAATCAAAGTTTTTTAATATTTCATATTCAGAACCTTCTGTATCAATTGAAATATAATCAATATTCTTATTGGAAGTATTTTGTTCCAAAAGATCATTTAAAGAAATTGTTTCTACTTCAATAGTATTTGTTTCGCTTCTTAAATGGTGATTATTGTCTTTATCCAAGTTTTCTTTTAACCCTGAAAGCTCGGGGTATTTTTTTACATCTTCAAATTTTAGTTTTAATCCGCTTTGATTGAAAACTGCTTTCTTTGATATTATACATTTTCTTTTTTTTATTTTGTCATCCCAGATAGGCGACGGTTCAGATATTATTCCTTTCCAACCATATTTCTCTAAAGCCAAGGTATTACTTAGATAAAAACCATCACAAGCTCCTATCTCTAAAAAAAAGCCATCTTTTTTACCTCCTGAAAAATATACAGCAAATAGATCTTGTGATAGTTGAGAAGGGGCGTTCCATTGATTAATTGCAAAAAATTCTAAAAATTTAATATAACTGTCTTTTTTTATTTGATTCATATTTGTAAATTTCTTTTATAATATAATATTATTATGTTGATGCCACTCTAACTTTTATGATTTCTATTTTTTTTTGAATAATAAATTCCAAGAAAACCATTAAATGTAGATACAAATAAAATTAATATTTGGCCTTTAAATGAAAAAAAATTAAATGAAGGGTAGAAGCCAATTGCGACGCTAAAAAGCACATATGTCGATATAAATGGTCTGTAAAAGCTTTTTAGAAATTTTACCATAATATAATGGTAAAGGTTTTATAGGGGAGATACTTCTGCCTGATCTTTTTCAGCTATCACTTCAGTTTTAAATTTATTTGATATTTTTTGCACTTCTACAGAAGAAACTTTATACTCAGCACACATAGTTTCTTCATCTTTACCATGTCCAGTAACCATGTTAACCATATGTTCTGGGAAGTGAAATGTAGTAAATACAATGCCTTCTTTTACTGTATCTGTTACTTCAATTTTTAAAGAAACCTCGCCTCTTCCCGAATAAAGTCTTGCTACATCGCCTGTATTTAACTCTCTATATTTTGCATCTTTTGGATGTATCAACAATATGTCTTCATCTACAATTTCAATATTGTTGGTTCTTCTCGTCATAGTTGCTGCATTATAATGTTGCAACACTCTACTAGTAGTTAGTATTAATGGATAATCTTTCTTATTTTTCTTTATTTCGTCACTTTCTTTCCAGTCAAAATACTTAAATCTACCTTTTCCTAACTTAAATTCTTTTTCATGTAAAATTTTTGTGTCTGTTCCATCTTCTTTTACTGGCCATTGTAACCCTAGTTTTCCAAGTCTTTCTCTAGTTATACCTTTAAAGAAAGGAACTACATCTGCTATTTCAGCTAATACTTCATCAGCATCGTATGGCTTTTGATCATAACCAAGTTTTTGCATCATTTCTGTAACAATTAATCCATCTGGTTTTGTTCCTGGAAGTGGTTCAGCCGCTTTATTAACTCTTTGAACTCTTCGTTCGGTATTTGTAAAAGTACCATCTTTTTCTAGGAAAGTTGTTCCAGGCAAAACTACATCTGCATGTTTAGCAGTTTCACTCATAAATATTTCTTGAACTACTAACAAGTCTAAAGCATTCATAGCTTTAGCAACATGTGCGCTGTTAGGATCAGTCTGAACTACATCTTCGCCTATAATCCATACTGCTCTTACTTCTCTATTTATAGCTGCATCAAAGATTTGTGGAATTTTTAATCCAGCCTTTGTTGGATGAACGACTCCATACTTTTCTGTATAAAAATCTTGAATTTTTTTATCAGCAACTGGGAAATATCCCGCACCTTGATGTGGTTGGCAACCCATATCAGCAGCTCCTTGAACATTATTTTGACCTCTTAGTGGGTTTACTCCTACACCTTTTCTTCCAATATTTCCTGTGATCATTGCAAGATCAGCTATAAGCATTACTGTTTTTGATCCTTGCTCATGTTCAGTAACTCCTAAACCATGAAATTCCATAGAATTTTTTGCAGTGGCGTAAGCAATAGCAGCTTCTTTTACTTGTTGTTTATCAACTCCCGCAACTTTTGCTAATTGATCTATATCTAGTTTTTTAATTTCTTTGAGGAAATTTTCAAAACCTTCTGTTCTGCTTAAAATAAAATCTTCTTTGTACAATTTAGATTCTACAATAAAATATAACATCATATTTAGAACTGCTACATTTGTACCTGGTCTTAATCTGATGTGATAATCTGCCAACTTAGCAACTTCTGTTGTTATAGGATCTAATACGATTAGCTTCTTACCTTTCATAACTTGTTGTTTAATCTTAGCTCCTGTGACTGGATGTGCATTTGTAGGATTGGCTCCAATAACTAGAAAAAGGTCTGCATGATATATATCTTCTGTTGAATTAGTTGCTGCTCCAGTTCCAAACGTTTGTTGCATGCCCCAAGCAGTTGGTGAGTGACAAATCCTTGCACAACAATCTATATTATTAGTTCCAATTGCCGCTCTAATCATTTTTTGAAAAACATAATTTTCTTCGTTAGTGCATCTTGCTGAAGAAATTCCAGCAATAGCATCAGGACCGCTATCTTTAACAATTTTATCTAATTTACTTTTTATATATTCATACGCTTCATCCCATGAAGCTTCTTGAAATTTTCCGTTTCTTTTAATCAGTGGAGATTTTAATCTATCTTTGTGGTCGTAAAAACCAAAAGCATATCTACCTTTTAAGCAAGTGTGTCCTGCATTAACTTCAGTTTCTTTTGGAGTATCAATTGATACTACTTTACCATTTTTTATTGAAGCTTCTAAGTTACAACCAACACCACAATACGAACATGTAGTCCTAACTTTTTTATCATAATCAGCAGATTTTGAAGCAAACACATCTGAAATAGCATCAGTAGGACAAGTGTGAGCACATGCACCACAAGATACACAAGAAGAGTCCCCAAACAACATATCGTTATCAGTTGTTATTTTTGACTCAAATCCTCTGCCACTCATTGTAAGAACAAAAGAACCTTGAATTTCATCGCAGGCTCTCACACATCTTCCACAATTAATACAATTATCTAAATTCATTCTCATGTACGCATGAGAAGTATCTTTAGGTATTCCCTTGTTTTGTTTTGGGTTGTTATATCTATGTTCATTAATTCCTAAATCGTTAGCAACATCTTGAAGTTCACAGTTTTTATCCACTTCACATGTACTGCAATTCATTGGATGGTCTGTTAAGACTAGTTCAACAATATTTTTTCTCAAAGATTGCAAGTTTTCGTTATTAGTAAATATATGTTGATTTTCCGCTACTGGAGTATGGCAAGAAGCAACTACTCGAGTTGGACCATCTTTTTTAAGCGCGACTTCCACAGAACAAACTCTGCAAGCACCATAAGGTGCTAAGTTTGGATCGTCGCAAAGAGTCGGTACTTTTTTATCTCCAAGATAACTTTTTACAAATTTTAGTATAGACGTATGTTGAGAACCAATCTCATATGGCTTACCATCTATAAATGCAACTTTCCTTTTTTCTGAGCTCATTTGTTTTCCTGTAATATATCATTTTTCATTTCATCGCCAAAATATTTTATTATGTTGCTAATTGGCACAGGTATTGCTCCACAAAGAGCGCACAAACAACCTTTTTTCATAGTTGTTAACAATTCATTTAACAATTTCATTGGAATTTTATTAACTTTATTCAAAGCTTGATCAAACATTTCTTTACCCCTATATGAGCCGAGTCTTCCTGGAAAACACTTGCCACATGATTCTTCAGCGGTAAATTCAAATAGGTGATGAATATATTCAACCATATTAAAATTTTTTGGTATGCTTACAATACTTCCGTGGCCCAACATAAACCCAGCGCTGGTAAATTCTTGAAAATCTAAGTTTAATTTTTCTGCTATTTCAATAGGAACCACTCCTCCCAAAGGCCCTCCAATTTGAAGTGCTTTAACAGGTTCCTTAAAACCTCCTCCAATTTCATTTATTACTTTTTTCATCGGTGTGCACATATCAATTTCATACACACCCGGATTATTAAAAAAACTATCAAAACAAACTAATTTAGTACCAGCTGATTTTTTATTACCTATGGAAGAAAACTTATCTGGTCCATGTATTAAAATTCCTGTAGCAGCAGCTAATGTTTCCACATTGTTTACCACTGTTGGTTTTTTATACAAACCTTCGGTAACAGGAAAAGGAGGTCTTACGTCAACTTCTGCTCTTCTTCCTTCAATAGATGCGATTAACGCTGTTTCTTCACCACAAATGTATGCTCCTTGACCAATACAAATATTTAAATCAAATGAAAAATTTGTTCCTAAAATATTTTTTCCTAAAAGTTTTGAATCTTTGAGAGCATTTATTGAACCATTAATTGACTCAATTGATTTAGGATATTCTCCACGAATATATAAAACTCCTTCATTACTTCCTATAACGTATCCACAAACTATCATTCCAAAAATAACTTTTAGTGGTTGATCTTCTAATAAATATCTATCTGAAAAAGCTCCAGAGTCCCCTTCGTCAGCGTTACAAATTACATATTTTTTATTGGATTTTTCTCTTCCACAAAA
>CACENJ010000020.1 GCA_902560855.1 uncultured Pelagibacteraceae bacterium | reverse complement strand
GCGGTTTTTGGTACCGCCATCCTAGGTTCGAATCCTAGCACCCCAGCCAATTATGACAAATCTATTAAATAAAATTTTTCCTTTATCGAAAAAGAAGAAACAAAAACTTTCCTCATTTGATAATTTAAAAAATGAAAAATATACCTCAATATTATTTTCAGCAATTGAAAAATATTCTGAGATTAGTGAATTAAGGTATGTTGGAGGATGTATAAGAAAAATTTTAAACAAGGAAACTGTAGAAGACATAGACTTTGCGGTTAACTTAAAACCCAAGGAATGCATTGAAGCATTAAAAAATTTTAATATTAAATATTATGAAACTGGAATTGAGCACGGAACAATTACAGCAATTATAGAAAATAATAAATTTGAAATTACTTCGCTAAGAAAAGATATAATCACAGATGGTAGGCATGCAAAAGTACAGTTCTCAGATAATTGGTTTGAAGATGCTTCAAGAAGAGATTTTACAGTAAATTCAATATATGCAGATATTAACGGCAATCTATACGATCCTTTTAACGGAAGAAAAGATCTCGAATTAGGAAAAATTGAATTCATAGGAGATGTAGAAAAAAGAATTAAGGAAGATTATTTAAGAATATTAAGGTATATAAGATTTTTTATTAACTACAGTAAGTTAGAACACAGTAAAAAAGTAAAAAAAATAATTAAAAAAAATATAAGCGGTATATTAAAAATATCTTCCGAAAGATTATTGGATGAGTTTAAAAAAATAATAAAATCAAAAGGTTTTTTAAAATTATTTAATGATCCTTTTGGAGAAGAAATAATTAGACTAATTTTTCCCCAATTCAAAAATTTTGAATATTTTAAAAAATTAAATAATTTTGCTAAAAAAGAACTTAGCAATGTTGACCATATCTTTTTAATTTCATTAATGATTATAGATAATTCAGATAACGTTGATTATTTTCTTTATAAATTTAACATTTCTAAAGTTAACAAAAAAAGAATTTTATTTTTAAAAGAATTTTATAAGGAAAAAATTGATAAAAATTCATTTTCAGAAAGTAATTTATGGAAATTACTATATTATAACGGCAAGCAATCACTTCAGGATTTACTTTATTTTGAAATATTTAAATCTAAAAATGAAAATAAAAAATTAATAAATTTGCTATTTTTTTTTAAAGACAAAGAAGCTCCAATTTTTCCAATTAAAGCAAAAAATTTGATTGAAAAATACAATATCTCTGAAGGTAAATTATTAGGAATTAAATTAAAGCAAATTGAAGAAAAATGGATTAATAACGATTTTAAAGTTTCCGAAAAAGAAGTAGCTCAAATAATTAAAAATTAAATATACTTTACATCCTTAATTTCAAAATTTTTTACTCCTGCAGGAGTATGTATTTCTACTAGGTCGTTTTTATTTTTTCCAATTAATCCTTTTCCAATTGGAGATTTAAAATAAATAAGTTTTTTTTTTAGATCTGCTTCGTCTTTTCCAACAATTTTATATTCTAGTTTTTCCCCAGTATCTAAATTTTCCAAATCGACTGTAGAACCAAAAATAATTTTACCATCATTAGAATATTTTGTTATATCAATTACATTAGCTCTAGCAATAATATCATTAATCTCTTCAATTCTTCCTTCGTTGTGAGATTGTTGTTCTTTTGCAGCGTGGTATTCGGCGTTCTCTTTTAAATCACCGTGAGATCTTGCTTCAGCTATTGCAGAAACTATTTCGGGTCTTTTTTTTTCTTTTAAATAAACTAATTCATCTTTTAATTTATTAAGACCATTAATTGTTATTGGTTCTTTTTCCATTTTATTTCCATTTTGCACTTGGAGGCATAGACATTAATATTGATTTGGGATTACCACCACTATTTAATCCAAATTTTGTTCCTCTGTCATATAATAAGTTAAATTCGACATATCTTCCCCTTTTTAATAACTGAGCTTCTTTATCTTTTTTTGTATATTTTAAAAACATTTTTTTTTTAACAATTTCCTTAACAAGGTAAGAAAAAGTTATACCTACATCTTTAATAAATAAAAAATCTTTTTCCCAATCATTCATTTTGTAATCAAAAAAAATACCTCCTATACCTCTTGTTTCTTTTCGATGCGGCAGATAAAAATATTTATCACACCATTTTTTGTACTTAGAGTAATATTTTTTATTATGAATATCGCACATCTTTTTTAATTCTTTGTGAAAATATTCTTTTTGACTATTGTCTTTAACGCAAGGAGTTAGGTCTATGCCACCTCCAAACCAAGCTTTTTTAGTACAAATAAATCTAGTATTAAAGTGCATAGCAGGTATTTTAGGATTCTTTGGATGAAGCACTACCGATATACCCGAAGACCAAAATTTATTACTATTATTTGTTCCAGGAATCTTTTTTGCAAATTTTTTTGGAAATTTTCCAATAACATTTGAAAAAGCTACTCCACCTTTTTCAATTACTTTACCTTCAATAGTTCTAAATTCTCCATATTTCCATTTGTTTTTTTTAAATTTTTTATTGGAACCATACACTTTTTCTAATTCTTCAATATTATTGCAAATTAATTTTTGTAATTTAAAAAACCATTTTTTTACTATTTGTTGTTTTTTTTTAATTATCATTTTTTAAATTAATTTGTTTTGTCTAAGGCTTTCGGCAAGGGTTATAGCAACAGAAGAAGCTAAATTTAAAGATCTTTTTTTAAAAGATAAAGGAATTTTCAATCTTTTATCAACTAACTTGTGTATTTTGTATGGGACTCCAGCGCTTTCTCTTCCAAATAAAATAGTATCTGTAACTTTGAACTTAAAATTAGAATAAGAAGTAGAGGCCTTTGTTGTCATAAGTATAATTCTTTCTTTTTTTTTCTTTTTAGTTTGAAAAAAATCATCGTAATTTTTATAAAATTTTATCATTTTTTCATCTAAGTAATCCATAACAACTCTTTTGAAACGTTTATCACTTAATATAAAACCACAAGGTTCAATGATTTCAATCATTACATCAAGACAAGAGCATGTTCGAATAATAGCAGCAGTATTTTGAGGTATGTCAGGCTCAAAGAGTGCAATTTTTGGCCTTAAAATCATATTTTTAGATGTCATTGTTGTCGCAGATAAATAACTTTTTTCCTATATGAAATCATATATTAGAGATTAGAATAAACATATTTTAAAAAAATGTCAGATCAAAAAGCACCAAAAAGAAGAGACTTTTTATTTACAGCATCATATGCGATAGGTGCTGTTGGAGTGGGAGCTGCAGTTTGGCCATTAGTAGACCAAATGAACCCAGACAGGTCTGTAAAAGCACTAGCAAGCACCGAAGTAGATGTTAGCTCACTAGAACCTGGGAAATCAATAACGGTTCTTTGGAGAGGAAAACCAGTTTTCATAAAAAGACGTACTCAAGAAGAAATAGACGATGCAAGATCTGTTAAACTTAATGATCTTAAGCATCCAGAAAAAGATGAAGATAGAGCAAAAAATCCTGAGTGGCTAGTAATGTTAGGAGTTTGTACACATCTTGGATGCGTTCCTTTAGGAGATAAAGGAGAATACAACGGGTGGTTTTGTCCATGTCATGGTTCACACTATGATACTTCTGGAAGAATTAGAAAAGGTCCAGCTCCAAAAAATTTAGAAATACCAAAATACGAATTTGTTAATAGTAATACAATTAAAATAGGTTAAAAAATTTAATGAGTGATCAAAATTATGTTCCTTCATCAAAATTAGGAAAGTGGTTTAATGATAGATTGCCACTTTTATCTTTAAGTGCTCACTTAAGAGAGTATCCAACGCCTAAAAATTTAAACTATTGGTGGACATTTGGGGGCATATTAACTTTTTGTTTAATTGCCCAAATAGTTACAGGAGTTGTTCTTGCAATGCATTATGTTGCTCACGCCGATTTAGCTTTTGATAGCGTTGAACATATTATGAGAGATGTAAACTATGGTTGGCTGATTAGATATGTCCATGCTAATGGAGCGTCAATGTTTTTTTTAGCAGTTTACATTCATATTTTTAGAGCTTTATATTATGGTTCTTATAAATCTCCGAGAGAAGTCATATGGATTATTGGAATGATAATTTATTTGCTAATGATGATGACAGCATTTATGGGCTACGTTTTGCCATGGGGTCAAATGAGTTTTTGGGGAGCCACTGTAATAACAAGCTTATTTAGCGCAATACCTCTATTTGGAGAGAGTATTACAAATTGGTTATGGGGTGGTTTTGCAGTAGACAATCCAACATTAACCAGATTTTTTAGCTTGCATTACCTACTACCATTTTTAATTTTAGGTTTAGTAATTTTACATATTTGGGCTTTACATGTTCCTGGAAACAATAATCCAGTCGGAATAGATTTAAAAAAACCTTCAAAAGACACCGTTCCTTTTCACCCATATATAGTCATTAAAGATTTATTTGCTCTATTATTATTTTTAATTGTATTTGCGTTTTTTGTTTTTTATGCGCCAAATATATTGGGACATTCTGACAATTATATAGAAGCAAACCCTATGGTTACACCAGCACATATTGTGCCAGAATGGTATTTATTGCCTTTCTATGCAATTCTAAGATCTGTACCAGATAAGCTTTTAGGTGTAGTTGCGATGTTCGCTTCAATTTTTATTTTAGTGATATTGCCGTGGCTAGATACATCTAAAGTTAGATCTGCAATTTTTAGGCCACTTTATAAGCAATTTTATTGGATACTAGTGGTTGATGTAATTTTATTAGGTTATATGGGAGCAATGCCAGCAGAAGGAACATATTTGTTAATAGCTCGCGTTGCTACAGCATATTATTTTTTACATTTTTTAATTATTTTGCCAATTTTAGGCAAAAAGGAAAAAACATTACCAGTGCCATTGAGCATTACTGAACCAGTGCTAGGAGGCGCACCAAATCCGGAAATAGTTAAAAGGAAAGAAATTTATCATTAATATTATGAAAAATTTCATTAAATTAATTAGTATTATTTTTTTGTCAGTAGTTTTTTTTGGCCAGAAAGCTTTTACTGAAGAATCAAAAAAATTATTAAGTACTGACTGGAGTTTTAAAGGATATTTTGGAAAATTTGATAGAGCTTCATTACAAAGAGGTTATCAGGTTTATACCGAGGTTTGTGCATCATGCCATTCAATGAAATATTTAAGTTATAGAAATTTAGCTGAAGAAGGTGGTCCAGAATTTTCAGAAGAAGAAGCGAAGGCAATTGCAGCAAACTTTGAAGTAATTGATGGACCAAATGATGACGGGGAAATGTTTACAAGACCGGCAAAACTTTCAGATAAATTTGTTAGTCCTTACAAAAATGACAAAGAAGCAATAGCTTCAAATGGAGGAGCTTACCCACCTGACATGTCTGTATTAGTTAAAGCAAGAAGTGGGGGAGCAGATTATGTTTATTCACTTTTATTAGGATATGAAGATCCACCTGCTGGAGTAACTTTAGATGATGGAGTTTATTATAATTCCTATATGTATGGAAATAACATCAAAATGCCAAATCCTTTATCGGAAGGTTTAATAGAATATAATGACGGAACAATAGCGACAGAAGAGCAGATGGCGAAAGATGTAGTAACTTTTCTTGCTTGGTCGGCAGAACCTCATCTTGAAGCAAGACATAAAATTGGATTTAAAGCTATTATATATTTGATAATTTTGACGATTTTAGCATATTTAAGCATGAAGAGACTGTGGTCACGTATTGAACCTAAAGTTTAATACATCACCATCTTTAACAATATAATCTTTACCTTCTAGTCTCATTTTTCCATTAGCTTTTGAATTAGCCCAACCATTATTATTGAAAAATTCTTTAAAACTTACAGTTTCTGATCTAATGAATCCTTTTTCAAAATCAGAATGAATAACCCCTGCAGCTTTGGATGCAGAACAATTTTTTGGAATTGTCCACGCTCTAGATTCTTCGGGACCAGATGTAAAAAAAGTATCAAGTTGTAAAATTTCATATCCTTTTCTGATAAGCGTATTTAAACCAGTTTCTTTTATACCTACCATTTTCATATAATTTATTTTTTCTTTTTGCTCAAATTGATTTATTTGATTTTCAATTTCTGCTGAAATAATAATTGTATTATTTTCTCCATATTTATTTATAAAAGCATTAGTATAATTGTTGCCATTTTTAATACTTTGTTCATCAACATTACAAACAAAAATTTTTGGTTTTATGGAAAGAAGACCTGTTTGATTTAATAATTTTTTTTCGAATTTACTGACTAAATTATCCAATTTTTTATTATTATTTATACATTCAAGAGCATTTTCAAGAATTTCTAACTGTTCATTTTCTAATAATTTCTTTTTCTTTTTTTCCAATCTTTTTTGAATTGATTCAAGATCTGCAAGAAGCATTTCAGTTTCTATAATCTCTAGGTCTCTTACAGGATCAACATTTGAGTTAACATTTTGAATACTATCAGAATCAAAACATCTAATCATATGTATGATTGCATCTACTTCTCTTATATGTGATAAAAATTTATTTCCTAAGCCTTCTCCTTTAGAAGCTCCTTTTACTAAACCAGCGATATCAACAAAGGATATAGTAGTATTTATCTTTTTTTTAGAAAATGATATTTTTGCTAATTTGTCTAATCTTTCATCAGGAACCGGAACTACCCCTTCATTTGGATCAATTGTACAAAAAGGAAAGTTTTCTGCTTGCGCTTTGCTTGAATTTGTTAAAGCATTAAATAATGTAGACTTACCAACATTCGGCAAACCAACAATGCCACATCGGAAACTCATTTTATTTATTATTTACTGTACTTGAAAATAAATCTAATTTTTTGTCTAATAAAATTGGAATCGAACTAGTTATATTTTTAGTTATATTTTCTAGTTCTTGTTTTTCTTCTTCGTTAAAGTCTTTAAGTACATGATCTACTGTATCACCCGTTCCATTAGGCTTACCAATTCCAATTCTGACTCTTGAGTAGTCTTTTCCAATGAACTTATCTATAGACTCTATTCCATTGTGACCAGCGCTGGAACCTCCGAATTTAGCTTTAATTTTTCCAAAATCTACATCCAGATCATCATGAAAAACTATTACATTTTCTGAATTAATTTTAAAGTATTCAATAAGCTCTCTTATACAAATTCCAGAGTTATTCATGAAGGTCAAAGGTTTTATAGCATAAATTTTTTTATTTCCAATATTTCCAGTAGTTAACAAACCTTTAAACTTTGGTTTCTGTTTTGATAGGCTAAATTCTTGATTAATAGCATCGATTATTTTAAAACCGATATTATGTCTATTGTCTTCATTATCTGGGCTTGGGTTTCCTAAACCTACGAACAAAATCATTTTATAAATTAATTTTTGGAAGTTTTTGCACTAAAATTATTTCTTTTCAGCTGGAGCTTTTTTATCAGCTTCTTTTTTATCAGCTTCTTTTTTTTCACCTTCTTTACCTGCTTCTTTTTTCTCACCTTCTTTATCACCTTCAGCTGTTTTTGCTTCTCCAGTTTCACCTTCTGTTGTTGCTTCAGCACCTTCCTCAGATGTTTCTTCAGCTGGTTTTTCAGGCTCTTTTATTATAGTTGGCGCAGCCACTGTTGCTACAACAAAATCTCTTCCTATAATAGTTGGTACAACATTTTCTGGTAATTTTATTGAGGAAATTTTAATACTAGCCCCTATGTCTAAATTGTTTAAATCAACGACAAGTTCATTTGGAATATTTTCAGTTGGACATTTTAGTTCGACTTTTCTTCTAACAATGTTTAGCACTCCACCCCTTTTTAATCCTGGAGACAAATCGTTATTAATAAATTTTACTGGAATTTCTAAAATAACCTTACCACCTTTAACGATTCTTAAAAAATCAATGTGAATTGGTTCGTCGGTAATTGGATCCCATACGATTTCTTTTGGAAGTACATTTTCAGATTTTCCATCAATATTTACAGATATTATATTTGATAAAAAATTTCCTTTTTCCATAATATTTTTTAAGTTTTTTTTACTTAAAGATATTTTTGAATTTTGTTCAGAACCACCGTAAATAATTGCAGGCACATTTCCTTTAGCTCTTAAAGAACTTATATCACCTTTTGTACTTGTATTTCTTATAGTTGCTTCAATTGTGTTCATAAAAACAAAGCTTTTTAACACATGTTTTTAATAACTCAAGTAAATTATTTAAATAAATCTGAAACTGAAGTTGAGTTAGAAATTCTTTTAATTGCTTCCGCTAATAAATTAGATATCGTCAATACCTCGATATTCTTAGCTTTTCTTATCTTATCAGAGTTGTCAATTGTATCAGTAATAACTAATTTTTTTATTCTAGATTTTTTAATTTTATCAACTGCTTCACCACTCAAAACTCCATGAGTTATATAAACATGAACTTCTTTTGCTCCTCTGTTTATTAAAGCTTGTGCTGCATTTACTATTGTTCCTCCTGAGTCAATTATGTCGTCAATAATTATACAAACTTTGTTTTTAACATTTCCAATAACATTCATTACTTGAGATTTACCTGGAGCTGGTCTTCTCTTATCGATTATAGCTATCCCAATATCTAATTTTCTGGCAAGAGCTCTTGTTCTTTCTACACCACCAACGTCTGGAGCAACACAAATTAAATTTTTTTTATTTAAATTTTTTTTAACGTGTCTTGCAAAAATTGGTGTCGCAAAAAGGTTATCAACTGGAATGTCAAAAAAACCTTGTATTTGGCCTGCGTGTAAATCAACAGTAACAACTCTGTCCGCACCAGCTTTAGTTATCAAATTTGAAACTAATTTTGCTGATATCGATGTTCT
>CACENJ010000019.1 GCA_902560855.1 uncultured Pelagibacteraceae bacterium | reverse complement strand
ATCTTTGTTTGGCGAAGCAGGATCAGAAATAATTTATCCAGATCCAGGTTTTCCTATTTATGAATCAATGATTAATTATACTGGTGCAAAAGCTGTTCCGGTTAATATGTTAGAAAGCAAAGATTTTTCTATTAACCCTGAAAAAATATTATCATTAATTAATGAAAATACTCGATTATTAATATTAAATAATCCAAATAATCCCACAGGCGCATTCACAGAAAAAAATAAAATCGATCAGCTTGCAGAAGGCTTAAAAAATTTTCCGCATGTTGCAATTTTAAGTGATGAAATTTACAGCAGACAAATTTTTGATCAAAAAACTATGCCAACTTTATTTAATTATCCTGATTTGTATGATCGATTAATTGTTCTTGATGGATGGAGTAAAGCTTATTCAATGACTGGATGGAGACTAGGATGGAGTGTTTGGCCAGAACAATTTGTAGAACATGTAAATAAATTTTGTACCAATAATCATTCTTGTGTAAATGCTGCAGTACAATTTGGAGGAATTGCAGCTTTAGATGGACCAGACGATTTTATAAAAATGGTAATTAACGAGTTTACAGAAAGAAGAAAGATAATTTTTGAAGGATTAAACAGCATTAAAGGAATAGAATGTAGCTTACCAGGCGGAGCTTTTTACGCTTTTCCAAAAGTTATAGGCACAGGAATGAATGGAAAAGAATTTGCTAAAAAATGTCTTCATAAAGCTGGTGTAGCAATTGTTCCAGGTACTGCTTTTGGTAAAAAAGCTACAGATTATGTAAGATTTAGTTTTGCGGCCTCCAAAGATAATATTTTTAAAGCATTAGAAAATATTAAAAAAATGCTAGGCTAATTCTTGTGTATTTTTTTAAATAATTTCTATATTATTAAAAATATGAACGAACAAGTACAAGAAGAATTAAAAAAAATTTTTAATGGTAGGTTTTCTTTATCTGAGTCAACGAGAGCTAACTATGCACGAGGAGAAGATACTTACGATCCAGTTTTATCTCAAGCAGTAGTTTTTCCTGAAACAAATGCAGAAGTTTCAAAAATATTAAAATTATGCAATGAGCATAAAATTCCAGTTGTACCGTTTGGTACCGGAACATCTTTAGAAGGACATGTGGTGGGAAATGAAAATGGTATTACCATATCTTTAGAGAAAATGAACAAAGTAATAAGTGTTAATGCAAATGATTTTGATTGTCGTGTTCAAGCAAATGTTACTCGAAAACAATTAAATGAATATTTAAGGGAAGATGGAGTTTTTTTCCCAATTGATCCAGGCGCAGATGCTGCATTAGGTGGTATGGCAGCAACTTCTGCTTCAGGCACTATGGCGGTTAAATATGGTACAATGCGTACAGTTGTATCAGGATTAACTGTAGTCTTAGCAAATGGAGATATAATTAAAACAGGAGCTCGAACAAAAAAATCTTCAGCAGGTTATAATCTAACCAATTTATTTATTGGCTCGGAAGGAACTTTAGGAATTATCACTGAAGTGCAATTAAGACTATCACCAATTCCAGAAAGCATAATGAGCGCGGTTTGTTATTTTCCAGACTTAGATTCTGCAGTTTTAACTTCTCAAGAAATAATTCAATACGGAGTTCCTATTGCAAGAATTGAAATGTTAAATAAAGAACAAATGGAAATAAGCATTAAATATTCGAAATTAGAAAATATAAAAGCTTCACCAACTCTTTTTTTTGAATTTCATGGTAGTGAAGAATCAAACAAAGAAGCAATAAAAACTGTGAAAGAGTTATCAAAAAATAATAATGGAAGTGATTTTAAGTGGGCAGAGTCTATAGAAGAAAGAAACAAATTATGGAAAGCAAGACATGATGTATATTATTCAGTGAAATCTCTTGGAAAAAATATGAAAGTATATTCTACTGATGTATGTGTCCCGATTTCAAAACTTGTTGAATGTATTTCATGGGCTGAAAAAGAAGTTAGCAATAAAGGATTAATAGCTCCAATGGTTGGACATGTTGGAGATGGAAATTTTCATTCTGTTATCTTGTATGACCCTAATGACAAAGAAAAACAAAAACTAATCAAAGATTATAGTGATAAACTTATTGAAAAAGCATTAGAGCTCGAGGGAACAATAACAGGAGAACACGGAATTGGATTACAAAAAAAAAAATTATTTGTTAAAAGAACACCCCGACAATCTACCTGTTATGAAGTCTATAAAAAGAAGCCTGGATGTAAATAACATAATGAATCCAGGAAAAGTTTTTGATCTTAATTAGTCAAAAAATTCTAAACAGTGAAAAAAATTAAATTAATTATAAAAAAAATATTAAAAAATAGACCTTTAGTTTGTTTAACAGCAAACAATATATATACGGCTGAAATATTAGATAGTATTTGTGATATTATTTTAGTGGGAGACTCTCTTGGTATGGTAGTATATGGCGAAAATGCAACAAATAAAGTTACTCTTAACATGATGATTAATCATGGAAAAGCTGTAAGAAAAGGAATTAAAAAAAGTTTAATGGTGGTAGATATGCCTAAAGGAACTTATGAAAAATCACTATCTTTAGCAGTTAAAAATGCAAAAAAAATAAAAAAATTAACAAATTGTGATGCTTTAAAATTAGAAGGAGGATCTAAAATTTTTAAATTAATTAAAATTTTAGTAAAAAATAAAATACCCGTAATGTCCCATATTGGATTACAACCGCAAAAAATATCTGATAAAAAAAAATTTAAAGTTTTAGGAAAAACTAATAAAGAGGAAAGTCAAATAATAAACGATCTTTTGTCTGTAGAAAAAGCGGGATCTTTTGCTGTTGTTTTAGAGTCTGTAACTGAAAGTTTAGCAAAAAAAATTAACAAAGCTTCAAATATCCCAGTTATTGGAATAGGAGCTTCTAAAAATTGTGATGGGCAAATATTAGTTACAGAAGATTTGTTAGGATTGTTTGATAGAACGGCAAAATTTGTAAAAAGGTATGAAAATTTAAGAAGCAAAATAAAACATGCAGCACAAAGATATTATAAAGATGTAGTAAAAGGTAATTTTCCTGGAAAAAATAATATTTATAGATAAAATAATTCTACCTAAAGTTGAATTCATATTTAGTTTCCCTTAAATTTTTATTAAGACTCTATTAGCTATTTGTGGTTAAATAAAAGAGTTAATTAACATAACAACAAAGAGGGGAAGACATATGTCAATAAAAACTAAAACGTTAAAAGGAAAAACTCCTTCAAGACGTAAGTTTATAAAGGCTGCTGCTGCAACTGGTGTTGCTGCGGTTGCTGCATCGTCTTTAGCTGCCCCAGCCGTTGCTGCAGATAGAGTAGAAGCATCAATGGTAGCAACTTGGCCAAGAGATTTTCCTGGTCTAGGTACTGGTGCACAAAGATTTGCAAAAAGAATAGCCGACATGAGTGATGGACGTATACAAGTTACTTATTACGCTGCAAACGAAAGAGTAAAAGCATTTGACTCATTTGATGAAGTTGCTTCAGGTAACTCACAAATGTACCATGCTGCCGACTATTACTGGGTTAAAAAACACCCAGCTTTTGGATACTTTACTGCATGTCCATTTGGTTTTACTTACTCAGAAATAAACGCTTGGATTCACTTTGGTGGAGGACAAGAACTTTGGGATGAACTAACCGATGATTTTGGAACTCAAAGTTTTATAGCTGGTAACACGGGAGTTCAAATGGGTGGTTGGTTTAACAAAAAAATTAGATCAGCTAACGACCTAAAAGGTTTGAAAATGCGTATGCCTGGATTAGGAGGACAAGTTATTGGAAAACTTGGAGCATCTCCAGTTTCACTTCCAGGTGGACAAATTTATGAAAACCTTGTTTCAGGCGCAATTGATGCAACTGAATGGGTAGGTCCTTGGAATGATGAAGCTATGAAGTTCCAAGAAGCTGCTAAATATTATTACTACCCCGGTATGCACGAACCTGGTTCGATGTTAGCATGTGGTGTAAACAAATCATGGTTTACAAGCTTAACAAAATCAGACCAAACGTTAATCAAAACTGCTTGTGCTTGGGCAGATGAAATTACGATGGCTGAATATAATGCTAAAAATGGTGCGGCATTAGCTCGTTTAATAAATGATCATGGTGTTAAACTTGAGAAGTTTAATGATAAAGTTTATGACGCTTTTGCTAAAGGTGCTGCTGAAGTTTATGATGAAGTTCAACAACATAGCGATCTTGCTGCTAGAGTGCATGCTGCTTTTCTTAAAGGTCGTAAAGAAATTGGTGCTTGGACTAACTTGTCAGACTCACCATATATTAGTCAAAGAAACAGAGCTTTAGGAATTTAAATAATACTTAAAGTTTGAGTAAAATTTTAATAAGGGCCCTTTTTTAGGGCCCTTTTTTTAACAAGTTTAGCTAAAAAAGTTTTTTGGTTTATGGTTACAAAAAATAATTTACCGATTTTAATTAGGATATTTAGTTATTCAATTTTAGCGATAACTTTCATTTTTTTAGTTAATAATGTTTTAACAGTTTGGTTCGAATGGCCCGGAATTAAAAAGTTATTATCAAATTATGGTTTATTTGGATTTAAAAAATTAAGTACACCTCTAGAAGCATCGGTACTAACTTTTGCTTATATACAATTATTTTTTTATTTTATTTCATTATTATTAGTAATTTTTTATGTACTAAGATCTATCAATCAAAGTTTAGAATCTGATGCAGAAATTCTTACTAAATTTACGGCTTATATTATTAGATCATCTTTTTGGGCTGTTTTTATTGTTGGTATTGCAGATTGCATAGTTTCATTTATGATTGTTGAAAGACTAGCTGGACCAATTTTTAATGAAGCAATAAAATATAAATTAGTTAATCCAAATTTTAGAATTACGTTTATTCATTTTCCTTTAATATTAATTTCATTTGTAATTGGATATTTTACAAGAACAGTAGGTTTTATTTGGTTAGCCGTTTTAGTAGTTGGTAGTGAATTTTTAATTGTTTTAACTAGATTTATATTTGAGTATGAACAGGCTTTTCAAGGAGATTTAGTACGTTTTTGGTATTCAGCTCTTTATCTTTTTGCTAGCGCATATGCTTTAATGCATGAAGGCCACGTCCGAGTTGATGTTTTATATACGGGTTTTAATGAAAGAAAAAAAGCTTGGACAAACTCAATTGGATCACTGGTATTAGGAATCCCTCTTTGTCTTATAGTTATATTTTTGGGAATGAGTGGCAAAGCAAGTATTATCAATGGCCCAGTTATTTCTTTCGAAATTACTCAGCAAGGTTCAAATGGACTATATTTGCTTTATTTAATGGCAATTTATTTAGCTGTATTTGCTGTATCTATGTTAATCCAATTTACAAGTTATTTTATGAGTAGCAGTCATAAACTTTTAAAAAATTAAATTATGGAACATTTTTTTTTAGCTTTGCTCATATTTATAATGATAGCAGCATTGGCATCAGGTTTTCCTGTTGCTTTTGCATTACCTGGTTCGGCTATTATTTCAATAGGTTTAGCTGCTTTTTTTGGCTATCTAATTGAAGGAGATTCAAGTGCATATTTTTATATAGATGGACCCATAGAATGGTTAACAGCAGGGATAACAAATTTTAGGAGTAATTATTGGGACGTAGAAACGGATACTTTAATTGCAATACCTTTATTTATTTTTATGGGAATAATGTTACAAAAATCTAAAATTGCTGAAGATCTTTTGGTAACTATGGGCCAGTTATTTGGTCCTATTCCTGGAGGCTTGGGAATTTCAGTAATTTTTGTTGGAGCATTGCTAGCAGCTACAACAGGTATAGTTGGGGCAACTGTAATTGCTATGGGTTTAATTTCATTGCCTACCATGTTGAATAATAAATATGATAGAAGTCTTGCAAGCGGAATTGTTTGTTCATCTGGAACACTTGGCCAAATAATCCCCCCATCAATTGTTTTAATTATTATTGCTGACCAATTAGCTAGTGCTGCCGATGTAGCAAATACTATCAGACAGTCAGATTATAAATTAATTACAGGAGAATTTAATATGCCTGGCGAGTTTAGAGTGGGCTCTACAAGTGCTGGAGATATGTTTCTTGGAGCACTATTACCTGGATTAGTATTAGTTGGTTTGTATATGTTGTACGTTTTTGTATATGCAAGAATAAATCCTAAATCTGCTCCTCCCGTTCCTTTTAAAGGTCAATTAGATTTTAAATTTTGGACAAAAGTTATTATGGTAATAATCCCACCGCTAGCATTAATATTTGCAGTTCTTGGATCTATATTAATGGGGATAGCGACTGTAAATCAAGCTGGTTCTATTGGTGCAATAGGAGCAACTATAATGGCAGGTTATCGTCTTCATCAAGGTAAAAAAGATGCATATTATCCGTTGCTAATTACAGTTATGGCTTTAATTCCTATTTTTCTAATCTCAAATAATTATAACTTAAACGTTAGAGCTTTAGAAACAAGAAACTTAACTGCAATTTTGTTCACACTTTTTTTTACTGTAATATTTTTAATTGGTATTGGATGGAGTTTTTGGAGAGCTTACAAAGTTGAAAATGTTTTAAAAGAAGTTGTTACAGAGACTTGTGTAACTACATCGATGGTATTTATAATTCTTCTGGGAGCAGCGATGCTAACTTCAGGTTTTAGAGCTTTTGGAGGTGAAGAATTAGTGAGAGATTTTTTACAAGATTTACCAGGAGGATTTTGGACTCAATTTATTGTTGTGATGGCGGTAATCTTTTTACTGGGCTTTTTCCTTGATTTTATAGAAATTGCCGTTGTTGTTGTTCCTATTATTGCACCAATATTGCTAGCTGAAACTGGAGCTAATGTTAGTGCAATCTGGTTAGGCGTAATGATTGGTGTAAATTTGCAAACTTCTTTCTTAACTCCTCCATTTGGTTTTGCATTGTTTTATTTAAAAGGTGTTGCTCCCAAGTTTGTTACAACTTTAAATATTTGGAAAGGTGTTGTTCCTTTTATAGTATTACAGCTTATAGGACTTGGAATTGTAGGTTTCTATCCAAGTTTAGTTAATTATTTGCCGGCAAGAACATACTTAACATCTGATGTGGCTCCGCCTCCCATGAATCCTAAACTTCAATATTGTTTACAAGAATATAAATTTGATATTTACAATAAAGAAGAACAAAAAATCAGAGCTGCAATTACAGGTTTTCAACAATTAGTTCCTTCGAATCTTCCTGATGATAAGCTAGATATTTTTGAGGAACATTTTGATAATGCACTAGGAACTTTTGCTTTAGTTAAAAAGCTTCAAAAAACAGAAGAAGAATATAACTTATTTTCTAAAGATTACAGAGATCTTCATTATAGTATAAGAAAAAAAGAAAAAAAAATAAGAAAAATAGATAGTAGAATAAAAAAATTAGAGTCCGAAATTAGAAATCTAGATAAAGATAAAATAGCTATAAAAAATAAAATTCTGTTAAAGATTGAAGATTATAATTTAGAAATTGATGAAATAAAAAAACAAATCCCTGAGAATTGGTTGTCAAAAAATAAGGAATTTGAAATTTTACTTAAAGCTAAAAATACTCAAACAAAAAGATATAAAAAAAATGTTGATCAAGCATATGATAACCTAGATCAAATTTTTGTTTTTATAGAAGATCATGAAAGATTAAATGAACTTTCTTCAGATATTAATAATTTAAAGAAAAATATTGTTAATGAAGACTATAAAAATTCAATTTCAATTATTGATAGTCTATTCGAAAAACTTGGGGAAATTTCTGGAACAGAAGAGCTTGCTAATAGATTAGATGATTTATATTCCTTAATTGATAATGAAGAAATAGAAGTTAATAAAATTTCAGATGCAAGTTCAGAAGTATTAATTTTGTTTAATAAAGAAGTAAAATGGAGAAAAAATGCAGCAAAAAATCTAATGCCAGAACTTGAGAAATATAATTTAGCTATAAAAGATAATATAGGTTTAAGACTTCAGTCTCGTTTAACTAAAGATCAGGCTAAGTATGTTGCTAGGTGCAACTCTGTACATCGTGATATATCTTTAAATTTCTGATAAATCCTCTATAAGCAAAAATCAAATTTAAATAAATGGAAAAAAATATCTTACCGATTAAAAAAGCGGTCTTAATTTTTTTTGTATTTGCTTGTGGATATTTTTTATCTGGACTTTTAAGAGCTATTACAGCAACTCTATCACCATTATTTACATCAGAATTTAATCTAAATGCTGGTGATCTAGGATTATTAGCTGGTGGATACTTTATAGGTTTTGCATCTATGCAAATTCCACTTGGATATTTACTTGATAAATATGGTCCAAAAAAAGTTCTTTCAATTCTTTTATTGATTGCAATAGTAGGTACGGCGGCCTCTGCTTTTGCTCAAAACTTTGCTGACCTACTTATAGCCAGAATTTTGATTGGTGTTGGTGTTAGTTCATGTTTAATGGGATCTTTAATTGGTTATAGAATGTGGTATGCAGACGAATACCTACAAAGATCCAATGCTTGGATGTTAATGGTACTTTCAATAGGTTTTGTTTTTTCAACATGGCCTGTTCAAGTACTATTGCCAATTATCGGATGGAGGTGGATTTTTGGAATAATAGCTATTTTACTACTTGTAGTTATAATTTTAACATTACTTTTTATTCCTTCATGGAAAAATAATATTGGAAATGTGGAAGAAAAAAAATCAGGATCTTTATCAGATGTTTGGAAAAATAAATTTTTTCAAAGCACGATTCCTTTGGGTTTATTTAATTATGGGGGAATGGTTGCAATTCAAACTTTATGGGCTGGACCATGGATGGTAAGAGTCGCGGGCTATACTCCCTTGGAAAGCGCAATGGGACTTTTTTGGATAAACACAACAATGTTAGCAGCTTTTTTTGTTTTTGGATACATTTTACCTAAAATTACAAAACTTGGTTTTGAGTCTATGAAATTAATGAAGTTTGGCTTGCCTATAAGTTATTTATCTCTACTTATTATTATTATTTCAGGCGAAAATGCAGGAGCAACACATTTTACAATTTATATACTTACTTCAATTGTATTGACACTTGCTCAGCCAGCTGTTGCTTTATCTTTTCCAACTAGTTTAGCAGGAAAATCACTTACATCATTTAACCTACTTATTTTTGTAGGTACTTTTATAATGCAGTGGGGAATTGGTTTAACTATTGATTTATGTAAATTTTTTGGAAGAGGAGAAATTCAAAGTTTTCAAATATCATTTCTAGTTTATTTGTTTATTTGCATTATTAGTTATTTATATTTTATATTAAATAACAAAAATGAATAAAAAAATGTCTTTTTTAAACGTTATATTAATAATTTTAATATTATATTTAGTAGCTACACTAGCTGTATATCTTTTTCAAAGAAAGCTTTTATATCATCCATATGCCTCATCCAACTTAGGCCAAGATGCTAATGGCTTGGGCTTAGATCATAAATTTGAAAAAATTAATATTAAAGTTAATGAGGATATTAACTTAAAAGGATGGTTCCATTTAAAAAGTATAGAGAAAAAAACAATTTTATTTTTACATGGTAACGCTGGAAATTTAGATGATAGAATTTATAAGCTCAATTATTTAGGAAATTTAGATATAAATTTTTTAATAATTTCTTGGAGAGGATATAGTTTAAGTGGCGGAAAACCAACCGAAGAAGGACTGTATGAAGATGCAAAAACTGCGGTAAATTTTTTGCAAAATAAAGGTATTATAGAGCAAAATATTATTTTATATGGTGAATCTCTTGGAACGGCTATTGCAGTTGAAGTTGGTCAAAATAAAGATTTTGCAGGAATTATTTTGGAGGCCCCATTTACCTCTATGATAGACTTAGGTAAAAAATATTATCCTTTTTTCCCAGTCAAGTTTCTTCTAAAAGATAAATATGAAAGTA
>CACENJ010000018.1 GCA_902560855.1 uncultured Pelagibacteraceae bacterium | reverse complement strand
GACATAAAAAAACTAAGATTGATGGATCTGCTAATTTGTTGCTATATGGTTATGGGTCTTATGGAAGTTCAATGAGTCCTCTCTTTTCATCTACTAGATTAAGTTTAATAAATAGAGATATAATTTGGGTAACTGCTCACATCAGAGGTGGCATGGAAAGAGGCATGAAGTGGTGGAAAGAAGGAAAGGTACTTAACAAAAAAAACACTTTCGAAGATTATATTGCTGTAGGAAAATTTTTGATCGAAAAAAAATATACTTCTAAAAAAAAAATTATTGGTATGGGTGGCTCTGCAGGAGGATTGCTTATGGGCGCAGTAGTAAATAAAGAACCTGAACTATTTTTAGGAATTATTATGGCAGTTCCTTTTGTAGATTCACTAACAACTAATTTGGACCATTCGTTACCATTAACTATAGGAGAATTTGATGAATTTGGAAATGCAAAAGAAAATAAAGAGCATTTTGAATATATTTTTTCATATGCTCCCTATAACAACATTAAAAAAATGAATTACCCACATATACTAATTACAACTAGTTTAAGTGATAATAGAGTTTTATTTGATGAACCTGTAAAATATACCGCAAAATTAAGAGATCACAAAACAGATAAAAATCTTTTACTTCTAAAAACAGAAATGAATGCTGGCCATGGCGGAAAATCTGGAAGAGATGGAGCTATTGAAGAAATTGCTTTAGACTATGCATTTGCTCTAAAAATTTGTGAAAAAAAATAATTTAAAATATTGAAATTATAATTTTAATACCCATATAATTTTTGAAGGTCGCCTAATGGGGCTTTCAATAAATAACCTTGCTAACAAAGGAGGATATATGACAAGTAAGGATTTATCTATATTTAACTCACTAAGACCTTTTTCTGTTGGTTTTGATGATATGTTTGACCAATTTGAAAGCATGTTGGGTAATGGAGGATTGACCATGCAATCAAACTATCCCCCATACAACATAAGAAGAACTGGAAAAGACAAATATTCAATTGAAGTTGCTCTTGCTGGTTTTAATAAGAAAGATGTTGAGGTTGAGTTTGAAGACAATTTATTAACTATAAAAACCAAGCAGGTTAATAAGTCTGAAAATAGTAATAAAAATGGTGAAATAATTCATAAAGGTATTTCACAAAGACAATTTGCAAGATCATTTACGATTGCGGATGATGTGAAAGTAGGTGGTGCTGAATTAAAAGATGGTCTTTTAACAATAGCTTGTGAAAAAATTGTACCAGAATACAAAAAGAAAAAACTTATTGAAATTAAATAAGCAATTACCTTACTTGTGGGGACAAAATCCCCACAAGTTTTAAATCATATTATTTTTTAGGTAATGTTGCGTTTAAAATAAATGCTAATAATCCTGCAGGTATTAAACCAGTAGTTAACAATAACCTTAATTTAATCCCAAGATCTGGCATGTGAGCAACAAACTCGGGAAAAGCATATAGCCCAATTCCAAATGAAAGTGACAAAGCTAATATTAAAATATTTCTTTGGCTCATTTCTGATTTTGAAATTAACTTAATTCCTGCTCCAGCAATTAATCCGAACATTATGATAGCAGCTCCGCCAATTACTGAATCTGGCATTGCAGCAATAATTCCACCTAATTTAGGAAATAAACCCAATAAAATTAAAATAACACCAGCAACTGTTCCTACGTGTCTGCTAATAACTCCTGTGAAGGCAACTAGACCTGCATTTTGCGAATAAGAAGTATTTGGCATAGCATTAAAAATTGATGCAAAAGCCGTTCCAACTCCATCAGCCATTATACCGCCCGAAAGTTCTTTATCGGTAGCTTCTCTGTTTGCTCCACCCATTGTTGTAGCACTGATGTCTCCAATTGTTTCAATTGTTGTTACTATTGACATGAACAACATTAATATTACAGCGCCCCAAACAAAATCTATTCCATATTGTAATGGCATTGGAAATGCAAACCAACCAGCAGCAGCAATTTTTCCCCATCTAATTTCTCCTAGTAAGGCTGCAACTATAAACCCTGCTATTATTCCAATTAGAATAGAAGCAGCTGACACCATTCCTTTTCCTTTAAGGTTGGTTAAAAGTGCAACTATTAAAACTGTACCAGCTATAGTTAGATGGTGCCAATTTGCAAAAATTTCTGGTTTATTATTCATCAACCATACTCCACCACCTGCATACTTAAACCCAACTTTAAGAAGGCTAATCCCAATCATTAAAACAACTATTCCTGTTACTAATGGAGGAAACATATGTCGAATTGGTTTTAACATTTTGCCAATCCATATCTGAAAAATTCCTCCTATAAATGCAGCTGTAAATATTGCTCCTAAACCAAAAGCTTTAAAGGGCAACATTATTGGAATGAATGCAAAACTTGTACCTTGTATTATTGGAAGTCTTGCACCTATATTTTTATAACCTACTGTTTGTATAATTGTTGCTACACCCGCAGCAAACAAGGCCATTTGAATTAAAAAAATCTTTTCTTCGGTTGTTACTCCAAAAACACCTGCAACAATCAATGGAACTGTAATGTTCCCAGCAAACATGGCAAACACATGCTGAACACCTAAAGGTATTGACTGATTGAGTGGCAGCTTCTTGTTAGCAGAACCAGAAGTCTTAGCTTTTTTACTAGCCATTTTTCCCTCCTCTTTAAAATTAATTAACAAGCCTATTTGAAATTTTTTTCAATTTAAAGCATAAAAAACAATAAAATTTGAGGAAAAACGATCAAAAATTAATAAATTATGTTATTAGTTATTAAAAGCAGCCTTTACTTGAAAAACCAGCTACCATATTCACTTCGTTAATTTCGAATTGTCTTTCACAAAGGATTCCATATTTTTTAGTTTTATAAATTAATACTTTTAAACCCTTTTCATTTTTACTTTCTTCATCAGGATTTCCCATTACAATTTTCAATTCAGAAACAGGTTGACCAATAAATTTACTTAATTTTTCATTTTCTTTTTCTAGTGCCTCATTTGATTTTTTTTTAACAGTTTCACAAGCTGAAATAAAAATTAATAAAAAAAATAATTTAACTAAGAATAAATTTTTCATTTTTCCAATCTATTTTAACATTTTAATATAACAGGCAACTATTCAAATATGATTAAAAAATTAACTTTAAAGTTGTATTAATATTAATAAATGTTGAATAACTTGGTTTTTTTAATAAATAAATGAAGATTTTAATTATCGAATCAAATAAATTGCAAACAACTCGGAGGTCTAATGTTAGATAAATACTTTGACTATAGAAAACACAAAACGGATTTTAAAACTGAGGTAATTGCTGGTGTAAGTACGTTTCTTACAATGGCTTATATAATGTTTTTAAATCCAGTTATTCTCGCTGATGGCGGGTTTGACTTTGGCGGTGTTTTCACAGCGACAGCTCTTGCAGCCGCATTAGCTTGTTTTATTGCTGCGTTTTATGCCAAAACTTGGCCGATAGGCTTAGCACCAGGAATGGGAATAAATGCATTTATTGCTTATGGTGTCTGTTTGGGTATGGAATATACTCCAGCTGAAGCTCTTGGTGCCGTATTAGTAGCGGGAGTAGTGTTCTTGATAATTTCATTAACACCTATTAGAGCTTGGCTAATAAACTCTATTCCAAAAAGTTTAAAACTTGGAATTGGAGCTGGAATTGGTCTTTTCTTAGCTATAATTGGCTTTGAACTTATGGGACTAACTACAGATAACCCAGTAACTCTTGTTCAGCTTGGTGACATGTCTAATCCTTTAACTTTATTAGGAGCTGCTGCATTCGTTTCAATGATTGTAATGGAAAAAATGAATATTAAAGGAAATATTATCATTGGAATTATTCTTTTCAGTGCGATAGCTTGGATTACAGGGTTAGGTCAATTCAACGGTGTTGTTTCTGCACCACCGCCAATGACACACCTGATGACTTTTGATTTAGGTGCTGCGCTAAGTGCATCAATGGTTACTGTTGTTTTTACTCTTTTCTTTATCGACTTTTTTGATACTGCAGGAACACTAACTAGTGTTGCTAACGTATCTGGAAAAATTGGAAGTGATGGTAAAATTAAAGATATTGAAAAAGCAATGTTGTCAGACAGTGTATCTACTGTTGCTGGTTCCATAATGGGTACTTCGACAGTAACAACATATGTTGAATCTGCTGCTGGTGTAAAAGCGGGAGGTCGAACAGGAATGACTTCACTTGTAATAGGAGTTTTATTCTTGGCATGCTTGTTCTTTAGTCCACTTGCTACATCTCTTCCTAAAGAAGTTGATGCTGCTGCATTAATATATATAGCAACACTGTTTGTTAGAAACATAACAGACATTACTTGGGATGATGCTGCAGAAGCAGGTCCTGCTGTACTTGCGATGATTGCGATGCCATTTACCTATTCTATTTCAAATGGTATAGCTTTGGCATTTATTTCTTATGCTGCAATTAAAATTTGCACAGGAAAATTTGATTCTACTAGCCCAGCAATTTGGGTTATAGCAATACTAAGTGTAATTAGTTTTGCAGTAGCATAGATATATTTAATTATATTTTTAAATTGGGCGGTCTTCGGATCGCCCTTTTTATTTTTGGTGTTTTTTTATTAAATCCTCTATTCTTACTTCTTCATAAACCTCAAAAGGTTGGACAATCCAAGGGTTGTCTGGAAGTTTCACTGCACAATAGTCGGGTTCAAAAGTTGATTTTTTTTTCTTCCACAGCGTAGCCGTTTTTATATCTTCTATTTTATCTCTGATTGGTCCATACTTTTTCAACCAATCTATACTTTTATTAAAAGTAATTCCTGTATCTGATAAATCGTCACAAAGTAAAATTCTTCCACCCATATTTGGTGCTATTGAACTCATCTCCCTTGAAAATACAATATCCCCTTGTTCATCTTCAATTCCTTTTCCACTGTAAGACTCAACTGCTAGATAAGCACATTTCAATTTAAAAATTCTACTTAGAACATCAATCATTGGTGCTGCGCCACGCATTATACCTATTAGTATTGTTGGCTTGTAATTGCTTTGTTCAATTTGGATTGCTAATTTTTCAACTGTTTCGTGATATTGTTCCCAGCTAACAATTAATTTTTCTGACATATGTTTCTATAGTATTAATTTTTAAAAATTAAAAGTAAAACCGCAAGAATAATTAGAGCTATAATTGAACTAATTAAAATATACAACCTATGAATGTTTCTTCCTCTTAAATTAAAATAATGTCTTGCTCCAACAGAGATCAAGCCAACTAAACACAAGATCAACCAATTGTATTTGTGATAAACTATAAAGTTATAGTGACCAGATAGCATAATAAAAAGAACCAAAAAAGTTGAATAATTATTATGAATTGATCTTTGTTTTGCGGCTAAAGATAAACTAGTATCAAATTTTTCATTTCTCTTGCTGCTATTAATTATATTCATTTGATTTGGGATAATTACTGTAAACACATTTCCAAACATGTTTGTTCCGATGATCAAACCAACGCTTAAAAATGCAAATTTTGGACCAAATATTTTAGCTAAAATAAATGAAAGAATAATAAGTAAAAAAAATATAATTGATGAAAAAACAATATTATTATTTATCAATTTAGACTTACATAAAAAATCATAAATAAACCAAGACAGAATAAGAGATGCTAAAGAAATAGCAATTGCATTTGCTGAAGATATTTGCAGAACTCTTTTGTCTACCATTAAAACACCGGAGTTATAGTAATAGACAATTATAAGCAATAAAATCCCTGTAATAAAAGTTAGGTAGCTTTGCCATTTAAATATTACTAATCTATTAAGATAGTCCAAAGGAGGCGATGTTTTTAACCTTGTCAATTTATAATAATAACCGGAATGCATTAAATAGCCTTCTGCATCAATGTGATCGTTGGTAATATTTTTGTTAAGTTTATTATCTAAATAGTTAAATAAAAAACTATTTCCAACCCATAGAATTGCAAACAAAACATGTCCCCATCTCAATACTAGCTCTAACCATTTTAATGTGTAAGGTAAAAAATCCATTTAATATTTTATTTTATCTTTTTTTTTATTCCATAATTCAAATGCTTTTAAAGCTTCGTTTCTCATAATCTGAAACATAGGTATTTTTCTTTGATTAATATCTTTCTGAAACTCCGAATAAATAAATGAGTCATCGAAATCAATTTTTTGAGCATCTTCTCTTGTGTTTGCATAATATATTTTATCAATTCTGGCCCAATAAATTGCAGATAAACACATAGGGCATGGCTCACAACTTGAGTATAATTCACAACCACTAAGACTAAAATTATTTAATTTTTCACATGCTGCACGTATTGCAACGATTTCACCATGTGCCGTGGGATCATTGCTTGATGTAACTTTATTTGAACCTTCTGATATAATTTTATTATCTTTGACAATAACACATCCAAATGGTCCTCCTCCACTATTTACACTTTCGACTGAAAGTTCTACAGCTTTTTTCATAAATTCATTTTTCATAGTCTCGATTCTAAATTTTTAATACTCATAAGTATTTTTTCAGAAGTAGCAGGTGCATCAAGAATAGGGGTAATCTTATAATTGCCAACTGAAGCAATAGCATCTTTAATCGCAAAAAATACACTCATTGCTAACATAAGGGGGGGTTCCCCAGTTGTTTTAGACTTATTAACTACATTTTCCTTATTTATTCCTTCTTTATAAATTTCAACATTAAATTCTCTTGGTATATCACTAATGGCTGGAATTTTATAAGTTGAAGGCGAGAAGGTTGTGATTTGACCTTTAGAATTCCAATTAACTTCCTCTATTGTTAACCATCCTTGTCCTTGTACGAATCCTCCTTCAATTTGACCTAATTCAAGAGCTGGGTTGATTGCATTTCCTGCATCATGCAAAATATCAACTCGATTAATAATGTTTTCGCCGGTCAATTTATCTATTGTAACCTCTGTAACAGCAGCTCCATAACAAAAATAATAAAAAGGTCTTCCTAAAAAACTTTTTTTATTAAATTTTATCTTAGGTGTAGAATAAAAACCAGATGACGAAAGTGAAATTCTATTTAAATAAGCTTCTTGGATAATTTTATCAAATTTAAAAGATCTATTTCCAAATATTATAAATCCATTGCTATAAACTGGTTCCTTATTATAAAAAATTTTATATTTAGATTTAATAAATTTTTCTAAATTAATTTTAATTTTTGATACTGCGTTAAGTGCTGCAGCTCCATTTAAATCTGTAGTAGATGATGCTGCGCTAGCTGAGGTATTGGGTACTTTTGAGGTATTAGTTGAAGAAATTTTAACCTTTTCATAAGGCAGTCCAAAAGAATTAGCCACCAATTGTGCAATTTTTGTATGTGTGCCCTGTCCCATTTCAATCCCTCCATGATTCAAATATATGCTTCCATCAGTATATATGTGTACCAAGGCTCCAGCTTGATTAAGATGAATAGTTGTAAAAGATATTCCAAATTTAACAGGGGTAATTGCAATTCCTTTTTTTTGATAATTATTTTTAGAGTTAAATTTTTTTATTTCTAAAACTCTTTTTTTATAGTTAGATTTTTTAGCCAGATTATCGAATATTTCATTAATAACATTATCTTCTATTCTCATTCCATAGTGAGTAATATTTTTTTTATTTTTTTGATAAAAATTTTTCTTTCTAATTTCTAATGGATCTCTTTTTAAATACCTTGCAATATTGTCAATGATGTTTTCTATTGCCATCATTCCCTGGTTTCCACCGAAACCTCTAAATGCAGTTGATGTTGATGTATTTGTTCTACAAAGATAATTCTCTATCTCTATATCTGAAAGAAAATACGCATTGTCTATATGTAATAAAGCTCTTTCGTTTATTGCAAAAGATAAATCTGGTGACATTCCACATTTTGAAGCTAATTTTATTCTTAAACCACTAATTAAACCTTCATTATCAAAACCAACTTCATAGTCAGAATAAAATTCATGTCTCTTACCAGTTATAATTATATCATCATCTCTATCTAATCTAAGTTTTACTGGACTTCTTGTTTTGTGTGCTAGAAGAGCACAAATGGTCGATGTCATAAAATTTGTTTCTTTTCCTCCAAATCCTCCTCCAATTCTTCTAACTAAAACAGTTATAGAATTACTTTTTTGATTAAGCATTTTTGCAATAAGTTGCTGAGTTTCCGAAGGGTGTTGTGTTGAGCTATATACAATTAAATCATTATCTTCTTTAGGTAATGCAAAAGCCACCTGGCCTTCTAAATAAAAATGTTCTTGGCTTCCAGTTGTAAAGTTTCCTTTTAAAAGATTTTTAGATTTAAATATTTTATCTGATGGATTGCCTTTTTTTATTTTTCTTACATTAAAAAGTATTTTATTTTTTTTTAAAGCTTCTTTTATAGTTACAATCGGTTCTAATTCTTTATAAAAAACTTTTGCTTTCATTACTGCTTTTCTTGCTAATTCAATTGAAGTTGCTGCTACAGCAAATAAAGGCTGACCATAATATTCTACTTTTTTTTCTGGAAATATTGGATCTCCATCAAAAACAGGTCCAACATCATTCCTGCCAGGAATATCTGAATATGTTACTACTGAAACAACACCTTCGCTTTTTTCTACTTCTTTAAGATAAATATTTTTAATTATTGCATTTGCTTTTTTGCTCCAACCTATTGCTCCATAAAGAGTTCCCTCTGGTTCTTTTATATCATCTGTATACTCTGCAAATCCACTAACATGCTTAAATGCGCTATCGTGCGGCCTACTATCTTTAATAAAATTATTATTATTTTTCATTAATTTATCCTTAGCATTTTTTTATTTTTAACTTCTAAAAAACATTTCATTAATAAATTTTTTGCAATTTCCATTCGATATAATTTACTAGCTCTCATATCGTCTATTGGTTTATAATCACTTTCTAAATTTCTTATTGCTTTAATAAATATTTTCTCCGAAAAAATGGAGTTGATGAGTATTTTTTCTGTATTTTTCGCTCTTTTTGGAACTTCAGACATGCCGCCGTAAGCTATTTTAATTTTTTTAATTCGATTTTTATCTATCTCAATATTAAAAGATCCACAAACTGATGAAATGTCATCATCAAATCTTTTTGATATTTTGTATGCTTTAAAAATATTTTTTTTATAAATTGGTATTTTTACTGAATATATAAATTGTCCTTTTTTAAGTCTTGTTTTGCGATAACTTATAAAGAATTTGTTAAGAGGTATTAATTCTCTCTTATTTGGTCCGTCTAATATTATTTTAGTATCTAGTGATAATAATAAAGGCAAAGTATCTCCTATAGGTGATGCTGTTGCAATATTACCCGCGATTGTACCAACATTTCTGATCTGAACAGATCCATATCTTTTTAAAATACTATTAAAATCTGGATAGTACTTTTTTATAAATTTTTCAAATTTAAGTAGCGATGTGCCTGCACCAACCTCAATTTCATTTTTTTTATTATTAATAAAATCTAATTCTTTTATTGAGTTCAAAGATATAATTTTTTTTATTTCCTTTCTCGATTTAGTTACCTCCAATGAAAGATCGGTTCCTCCACTCAATAACTTTGCATCTGGATTCTTTTTAAGTATATTTTTTAATTTTAAAATCGTATTGGGAGCAAAATATTTTTTATTTTCTTTTTTAATTTCAATATTTTTTATTTTAATTTTCTTAAAAAGATTAATCGTTTTTTTTTTAAATCTGATAAATTCATCATTATCACTTTTTTTATTTAAACTTTTAGCTGCATCAATTATTGGACGATATCCTGTACATCGACATAAATTTCCAGATAAAGAATCATTTATTATTTCATCATTCAAAGATTTATTATTTTTATACATAGCGAACATTGACATAACAAATCCTGGTGTACAAAATCCACATTGCGAGCCATGAAATTTTACCATTGCATTTTGCACCGGATGCAGTTTTCCCTCAGAAGAAATTAAATCTTCTACCAAAATTAATTGTTTTCCATTAAGAGTTGGTAAAAAAGCAATGCATGCATTTATTGCTTTATATTGAATATTGTTATCAACTAAGTCTCCTAAAACTATTGTACATGCTCCGCAACCACCTTCGGCACAACCTTCTTTAGTTCCAGTTTTTTTTAATTTAAGTCTAATATAATTTAAAATTGTTTCATTCGGATCAGGATTTGAAATCTTAAGTATTTCGTTATTAAAAATAAATTCTATAGTGTTGGAAGTCATTAACTTCCCCTATAAGTTGAATAACTCCAAGGTGAAACAAGTAAAGGTACATGGTAGTGCTCTTTAGAATTTGAAATTCCAAATCTTATAACAACATCGTCTAAAAAAGGGATATTGGGTGTTTCAGTTATTTTTTTAAAATATTCTCCAACAAAAAAAATTATTTCATATTGCCCTTCCTTAAAATTTGATCCTTCAATTAAAGGTTTGTCCGCTCGACCATCATTATTCAATATTACGCTATTTAGTTTTTCTCTTTTGCCACTTTTTATTAAATAAAGATCAACTTTAATACCTTTGCCCGGCTTACCAGAATAAACATCTAATACATGTGTAGTTAATTTTGTCATATAGTTATGTATATAATATACAATTAATGCATAATTAAAATATTAAAACAAAGCAGTAAAAAGCTATATATGAATTCATTAGATAAGTTTAATAAATTAAGTAAAGCTGAATTTATATCTACTTTTGGAAATATTTTTGAAAAAACAGAATGGATAGCTGAAAAATGTTATGAGGGAAAACCCTATAATAATCTAGATGAATTAGTTTCGAAAATGATAGAAATCTTTGAAAATACTGAAAAAGAAAAACACCTAGAAATTCTTAATTCTCATCCGGATTTAGCTGTTGAAAAAGCACTAACTGAGGACTCAAAAAATGAGCAAAAAAGTGCAAGTTTAAACCAGTGTACTGAAGAAGAATTTGTAGAATTTAAAAAACTAAATGAACAATACAAAAAAAAATTTAGATTTCCTTTTATTATTGCTGTTAAAGGAAAAAATAAAGAAGAAATTTTGAATAATTTTAGACAAAGAATAACAAATGATATAAATTTAGAATTCGAAGAAGCTAAAAAACAAGTAAAAAAAATTGCAAGCTTTCGCTTAAGTGAAATAATTAAATAAATATATGAAAAAATTTATTAATGGTAAATTGATTAACTTAGCCGAGCCTAGACTTGGCTCAAAAATAATTTTTAAAACTGATGATTTTTTTGCATCAGCAAATAGAATTCTTGATCCAAATCCACCAATCTTTAAAGAAGGCATTTTTGATAGGCATGGTAAATGGATGGATGGATGGGAAACAAGAAGAAGGAGAAAAAAAGGTTTTGATTATTTAATTGTAAAACTTGGAAAACCAGGAAAAATTTTTAATGTTGATATTGATACGACTCATTTTTCTGGTAATCAACCCACTCACGCATCCTTAGAGGCTTGTTTCAAAAATAAAAATTTAAATCATAAATCAAAATGGATTACAATATTAAGCAAAAAAAAGCTTGGACCAAATAAAAATCATAATTTTAAAATTAAAAGTAAGTCGGTCTTTACTCATGTTAAGTTAAATATTTATCCAGATGGTGGAGTGGCAAGACTTAGGGTTTATGGGAAAGTTGAAATTAAAAATATTAATTTTGGAAGTAAATTAATTAATCTAACTTCTGTGCTAAATGGGGCATCGATTATAGGTTGTAATAATGAACATTTCGGTAGAGCTGAAAATGTTATCGCGCCTGGTAAAGGTAAAAATATGGGCGATGGATGGGAAACAAGAAGAAGCAGAGGAAAAAATTTTGATTGGCTTATAATTAAATTAGGACGCACAGGTACAATTAATAAAATTGAAATAGATACTCATCATTTTAAAGGAAATTATCCTGATAGATGTTCTGTACAGGCTGCATATATACCCAAAGAGTTATCAAATTATTCGGTAGTAAAAAAATCAAATAAATGGAAGTCTTTTTTAAATAAAGTTAAACTTAATGCACATAGAAAACATAGTTTTATTAATAAAATAATGAAAAAAAATAAAATTAATTTTATTAGAATTAATATTTACCCTGATGGAGGGATTTCAAGAATTAGAACTTTTGGAAAAGTCATTAAATGAAAATTATTATAAAACCAAAAAAAATAACCCGTAAAAATTTTAAAAAATTTGGTGATTTAATTACTACAAAGAAAACAAAACCTATAAATATAAATAATGGTTATGCAAAAAGGTTTGATAATTTATGCAAAATCAACACTTCCTTAAAAAAAGGAAATACAATCATGAGCATTTTTTCAGCAAAAAAAAGAAAATTTCCAATGAAAATTGACATGATGGAAAAACATCCACTTGGAAGCCAGGCATTTGTACCAATGAGAGAGACTAGTTTTTTGGTATTTGTTGCCCCAAAAGGTAAAAAACCAAATACTAAAAAAATAGAGTCTTTTATAGTGCCCAAACAAACTGGAATTAACTATAAACCTGGAATATGGCATTTCCCCTTAATATCAGTGAAAAATATGAATTTTTTAGTAATAGATAGAAAAGGTATTGGTAATAACTTGGTAATTTATAAATTTAAAAATGAAAAAATATCTCTCAAATACAAATAAAAAATATCCAAGAGATTTGGTTGGATATGGTTCAAAGAAATTAAAAGTAAAATGGCCTAATAATTCAAGAATTGCTTTACAAATAGTTTTAAATTATGAGGAAGGAGCTGAGAATTGTGTACTACATGGAGATAAAACTTCTGAGGTTTTTTTATCAGAAATTATAGGAGCACAACCAGTCAAAGGTCGGCATATAAATATGGAATCTTTTTATGAATACGGTTCAAGAAGAGGCTTTTGGAGACTTCATGAATTATTTCAAGAAAAAAATATTCCTATAACAATATTTGGTGTTGGTATGGCGTTGGAAAGAAATAAAGATGTATGTGATGCAATGAAAAAAGCAGGATATGAAATTGCTTCCCATGGATGGAGATGGATTGATTACCAAAACTTTTCTAAGCATAAAGAAAAAGAACATATGAATTTAGCAATAAGATCAATAGAGAAAATTTTTGGAAAAAGGCCCCTGGGTTGGTACACTGGTAGGTGTAGCCCAAACACTTTAGATTTGGTAGCAGAGGAAGGTGGATTTCTTTATTGCAGTGATTCTTACAGTGATGATCTTCCCTACTGGGAAAAAAGGAAAAATAAAAAACAATTAATTATTCCGTATACTTTAGATAATAACGATATGAGGTTTGCAACTAATCAAGGATTTAATAGTGGTAATCAATTTTATACATATCTTAAAGATAGTTTTGACACATTATATAATGAAGGAAAAGAATTTCCTAAAATGATGTCAGTAGGTTTGCACTGTAGATTGATAGGTAGACCTGGTAGAATTCAGTCTTTAAGAAAATTTTTAGATTATGTTTTAAAATTTGATGATGTTTGGATTTGCAAAAGAATAGATATTGCGAAACATTGGATCAAAAATTACAAATAAACAAGGAAACTAGATGAAAGGATATGTTGTAACTGTATATGAAGAAATTAATGATCCTGAAGTCTTAAAAAAATATGCAGAAAAAGCATCTATTGCGCTAAAAAAATATTCAGGAAAAATAATTATTAGAGGAGGAAAAAGTGAATGTAAAGAAGGAAAGTCTTCTCCAAGAACAGTCGTTATAGAATTTTTAAGTATGGATCATGCAAAAATATTCTACCAATCAAGCGAATATCAAGAAGCTAAAAAAATTTTAGGAAACTCTGCCAAAAGAAACTATCAAATTGTAGAAGGTGTCTAATACTCTACATCATTTGGATCTATGCTTCTCCACATATACCAAGTAAAAACAGTTCTATAACCAGAGTGTAATTTAGAAATTTTTTCTAAAAATCTTTTGCTTGGTGGATATGAGGCTTTATAATTTTTTGATATTGCTCTAATTAAACCTATATCTTTAACAGGAAAGATATCTGGTCTATTTAAATTAAACATCAAAAACATTTGTGCACTCCAAATACCCAAGCCTTTTAGTTTGGTAATATATTCAATGGCCTTTTCATCATCCATTTTTTTTAAATTATTAACGTCAAAAGATTTGTTTTGAAAATTTTTTGCTATATTTTTCAAATAAGACACTTTTTGATGGGACAATCCAGCAGTTTTTAAACTTCTAGAAGTCAAATTAATAACTACTTTAGGTATAATTTTTTTTTTGCATTTAGTTTCAAATTTTTTCCAAATGGAATCTGCTGCCTTTGTTGATATTTGTTGTCCTATTATAGTTCTACAAAGTGAAAAAAATGGATCTTTTCTAGTTGTTAGAAAACCCTTTTTGTATTTTTTAATTATTTTTCTTAATATTGGGTCTCTTCTAGAAAGAATTTTTTTAGCCCTATACCAATATTTTGGAGGTCTATTCATGTCTAGGAATGGATACTTGTTTTTTATGATAGATTTCTCTTCTAAAAATAATTACTGATGAAATAATTACTAATAAAGATCCAACCAATGTTCTTAAAGTTGGAATTTCATCCCAAATAAGGTACCCAAAAATAATGGCAAAAACTAAAGCTAAATATTTTAAAGGTGTAACAAGAGAAACATCTGAGAATTTATATGATTGAGTAAGCCACAAATTTGCTAGGCCACCTAAAATCCCTAAAAGAGATAATAAAAATAAATCTTTTAAAGATGGTAATAACCAGCCCTGTGGAATAGTAAAAAAACTGAGTATCATTATAGATACCGAAAAATAAAAACTTATTAACCAAACTGGTTCTGATGATGATAGCTGCTTAATAGCTATTGCCACATACGAAAGGCCAAAACAAAAAATTATTGGATATATATAATACAAATTCATTGAGCTAAAACCTGGTTCAGAAATAACTATTATTCCTATAAAACCAACCAACACTGCCAACCATCTATATAAACCTACTTTTTCACTTAATAAAAAAATTGATAAAATTGTAGTAAAAATTGGTGCAGCGAATGAGATACTTACAACTGTTGCTAAAGGAAGTTTTCTTAATGCAATAAAAATAGCAACTATTGCAATTAGTCCAGCTACACATCTTTTAAAATGCAGAAAGCCTCTGTTAGTTTTATAAAAAACAAAATATTTTTCTTTTGGAATTAAAAAAAATAAAGGAATTAATCCACAGAAA
>CACENJ010000017.1 GCA_902560855.1 uncultured Pelagibacteraceae bacterium | reverse complement strand
TACTTTTAGAGGTTCATATATTTAATTTTTATGGAAATCTTTATAATAAGCACTTAACTATTGAGTTCATAAACTTTATAAGAAAAGAAAAGAAATTTAAAAATATAAACCAGTTAAAAAAACAAATTAATTTAGATCTCAAAATAGCAAAAAAAAAATTGAATTAAAAATGAGTAAAAATAATATTAATCTTCCCAAAACAACCTTTTCTATGAAGGCAAATTTACAAAATAGAGAACCGAGCATAATTGATTATTGGGATAAAATTGATCTTTATAACAAATTAAGATCCTTAAGAAAGGGAAGGGAAAAGTTCGTACTTCATGACGGTCCACCATATGCAAATGGAGATATACATATGGGAACTGCACTTAATAAAATTCTTAAAGATATAATAGTAAAATTTCACCAGATGGATGGCAATGACTCAGTTTATGTTCCCGGTTGGGATTGTCACGGCTTACCAATCGAATGGAAAATTGAAGAGCAATATAAAAAAAATAAAAAAAATAAAAATGAAGTTCCTATAAATGAATTTAGAAAAGAATGCAGAGATTTTGCTACCAAATGGATTGGTGTACATAAAAAACAATTTAAAAGACTAGGTGTAGTTGGCGATTGGGAAAATTACTATTCTACAATGAGTTTTGATGCTGAGGCTCAGATAGTTAGAGAGTTAGGAAAATTTTTAAAGGAAGGCAGTTTGTACAGAGGTTATAAACCTGTATTATGGTCAACTGTAGAAAAAACAGCATTAGCAGATGCTGAGGTAGAGTATATGGATCATAAATCTGATACGATTTATGCAGTTTTCAAAGTTAAGAAATCTTACGTTGAAGAACTTTTAAACAGTGAAATTATAATTTGGACAACTACTCCATGGACTATACCAGCCAATAGAGCTTTAGCTTATAATAAAAATTTAAAATATGTAATTATTAAAATAGAAGATGAGTCGGATTTTAAAGACAGAAAAATTGTAGTAGCAGAAGGATTATTAAAATCTTTATTAGAAAACTGTGAAATTAAAAAATATACTAAAGTTAAAAGTTTTATTGGAAAAGATTTTAAAGGAACTACATGTGTTCATCCTTTTTCAAAAATTGGTTTTAATTACGACATACCAATGCTAGAAGCAGATTTTGTAACTCTAGAGCAAGGTTCCGGAATAGTTCATTGTGCCCCAAGTCATGGACCAGATGATTTTAACTTATGCTTAAAAAATAATATCAAAGCAGAAGAAACAGTTGATGATGATGGAAAATATACAAAACACGTACCATTATTTGAAGGAATACATATTTTTAAAGCAAATAAAATAATTATAGAAAAATTAAAAGAACAAAAGAATTTGCTATATAATGGCGAACTAGTCCATTCGTATCCCCATTCTTGGCGTTCAAAAGCTCCTTTAGTTCACAGAGCTACACCTCAATGGTTTATTTCAATGGAGAGCCATGGTTTAAGAAAAAAAGCTTTAAAGTCAATTGATGAAACTAAATTTTATCCAAATAAAGGAAAAGAAAGATTAAAATCAATGATTGAATTAAGACCTGACTGGTGTGTTTCTAGACAAAGAGTATGGGGTGTACCTATTCCTGTTTTTCTATCAAAAAAGACAAATCAAGTATTAATTGATAGTGAAGTTACCGAAAATATTGCAAGTATATTTGAAAAAGAAGGAGCTGATTGCTGGTTTGAAGGTGAAACTCAAAGATTTTTAGGAAAAAAATATAAAAGTTCAGATTACCAGAAAATGACCGATATAGTTGAGGTTTGGTTTGATAGCGGATCCACACATGCATATGTACTTGAAAAAAGAGCAGATTTAAAATGGCCTGCCTCTATGTATTTAGAAGGATCAGATCAACACAGAGGGTGGTTTCATTCATCTTTATTAGAGTCTTGTGGCACTAGAGGAAGGGCACCATTTGATAATATTTTATCACACGGATTTGTTGTTGATGGGAAAGGCTTAAAAATGTCAAAATCTCTTGGAAATATTATTTCTCCCGAAGATATATTAAAAAAATATGGTGCTGATATTTTAAGAATTTGGGTTGCAGCATCAGACTATGCAGAAGATCTTAGAATAGATTATTCAATTTTAGAACAACATGCTGAGTCTTATAGAAAAATTAGAAATACATTTAGATATATTCTTGGAAATTTAAATGACAATTATGAAAAAATTAATTTTGAAAAAGTTAATATAAAAGAGTTACCGCAACTGGAACAATATATGCTACAAAAAGTTTATAATCTTTATGCTACATTTAATAAAAATTTCAAAAAATATAATTTTCATACTCTATACAAAGAACTACTAAATTTTTGTACATCTGATTTATCTGCATTCTATTTTGATATTAGAAAAGATACTTTATATTGTGATCCCATTAATAGCAAAAAAAGAAAATCATCAATATTATTTTTAAATATTATTTTGGAAGTGTTATTGAAGTGGTTTGCTCCTATATTATCTTTTACGACTGAAGAGATTTATACTCTATTAAAACTTAATACAAAAGGAAGCATACATCTTGAAGATTTTCCAATAATTCCTGCAAATTGGAATAATAAAGAATTAAGTAATAAATGGAGTAAGCTTGTACAAATAAGAGATAAATGTAATAGCAGCATTGAACTAAAAAGAGCTTCGAAAGAAATTGGTTCAAGTTTAGAAGCAAACTTAATACTTAATCTAAGTGAAGAACTAATTTTACTTACCAAAGATATAGATTTTGCTGAGCTATGTATTACATCAGGAGCAAAAATAGATAAAATTAGCAAGGACGACACAGAAGAAATAAATATTAAAACAAGCAAAGCCAAAGGACAGAAATGTCCTGTTTGTTGGAAAATTAATACCAAACCATGCAAAAGACATTCATTGTAAAAAAAATTTTTAATGTTAACAAATAATAAAAAGAAATTTTTTTTAAGCCTTGTTATCGTTATTGCTATTTTTGTATTCGATCGATTTTTAAAACTATATATTTTAAATATTGAACAAACAGAAAAATATGTTTCTATATATATTAATTCTTACCTAAATTTTAATTTAATTTGGAATACAGGTATAGGTTTTGGTTTATTTTCTTCAGGATCAAATTTTTACTATAATTTAATTACTCTTTTGATAGTTTTTATTAATATTATTATTTTAATTATGATAATTAAAAGTAAGGACTATAGAATTTTATTTTTACTTATGATTTTAGGAGGATCTTTAGGTAATCTATTTGACAGGATCTATTATAAAGCTGTTCCTGATTTTATTGATCTACATTATGGCAATTTTCATTGGTTTGTTTTCAATGTAGCTGATATATTTATTACAGTAGGCATATTATGCCTTATTATTGTTGAATTTATTGTAAATAACAAAAAAAATGAGAAAAATTAAATTTTTTATAATTTCATCAAGCTTAGTCATCATGTTGAGCTCATGCGCAACAGTTCAGGAAGGTATGACGGGGAGCAAAAGATCAAAAAGCAGTGATGAATTTTTAGTTCATAAAAAAAAACCTCTAGTAGTTCCTCCTGATTTTGAAAATATGCCATCACCAAAAAAGACAGAAAGTAATAAAAAAACATTGTCCACATCTAATACAAGCATTGAAGATTTGCTTAACATAGGAAAAAAAGTAGAAGACAATTCTCTTGATGGAAATAACAATAAATCCTTAGAACAGTCTATCCTTAAAAAAATTAAGAATAATTGATGCTATCAAAAAATATTAAATTTAAAAATTTTTCGAATAAATCGAAATATTTGAATGTTAAAAAAAGTTTTAAAACACTGATAAATGATTATTTTAACAACAAGCTAAGAATATTATCAACCATGTCTGAAAGATATAGATATAGTTATAATAAAAGAATAATTTCTAAATATAAAAATTTTCAAACTTTTAATGTTATTGGGATGGGTGGTTCAATCTTAGGCACTAAGGCGATATATCAATTTTTAAAACATAAAATTAGTAAAAATTTTTTTTTCATAGATAATTTACAGATTAAATTTAATATTAAAAAAAATAAAAGCGTTAATTTAATTATTTCTAAATCCGGCAATACTCTAGAGACCATCTCTAATTCAAATGTATTGATAAATAATTCTAATAAGAATATTTTTATCGTAGAAAACAAAAAAAATTATCTTAATGCTTTAGGAAATCAGATAAAAGCAGATATTATTGAACATAGAAATTATATAGGGGGCAGGTATTCAGTTTTGTCAGAGGTTGGAATGTTGCCAGCTGAATTAATGGGTTTAAATGAGAAAAAATTTAAAAAATTTAATACTCTAATTAAAAGCAACAATTTTAAGAATAGCTTGATAAAAAATGTAGCTAGTACATTAAGTTTAATTAAAAATAAAAAATATCTATCAATTATATTAAATTACGATAACAAGTCAGAAAATTTACTTAGCTGGTATCAACAGCTAATTGCTGAAAGTTTGGGAAAAAAATCAAAGGGAATTTTACCTATAATTTCTAATATGCCAAAAGACAATCATAGTCTCATGCAGTTTTATTTAGATGGACCAAAAAAAAGTTTTTATACATTTTTTTCTGCTTCAGAGATTATTTCTAACAAGATTAAAAGCAAATACCTATTAAGCTCTCATTTTTATTTAAAAAACAAAAATTTAAAGAAAATTATGGATACTCAAATACATGCTACACAAAATGTTTTTAACAAAAAAAAAATACCTTTTCGCAGTTTCGAAATTTTAAAGAGAAACGAAGAGTCTCTTGGAGAAATTTTTTGTTTTTTTATATTAGAAACTATTCTTCTTGGAAGAGCATTGAATGTAAATCCTTTCGACCAACCATCAGTAGAATTAGTCAAGAAAGAAACAAAAAAAATATTATTAAGAAATTAAACCAAAAATTATTTTTGAAATACCATATATTTTTATTTTTAAAATTTTAAACTCTTTTGGATAAAACTCATCTACTTTTTTATGTCTGTGTAGAATAATAATGCCATTTTTTTTTAGTAATTTTAAATAAATAATATCATTTAACAAATTATAGATTTTTTCTTCTTTATATGGTGGATCTAAAAAAATAATTTCGAATTTTTTTTTTTGCAATTTATTAATAGTTCTTATTTTAAAAATATTTTCTTTAATAATTTGAGTTTTTTTTTGACAGTTTAAATCTTGAATATTTTGTTCAAGAACTTTTATTGTTTTTGGATAATCTTCGCAGAAAATAACATTTTTAGCTCCTCTAGAAATACATTCTAAGCCGAAGGAGCCAACACCGGAAAAAACATCTAAAATTGTTGATTTTTCAAAGTTAAAATTTATTAAATTAGAATGTTTTATTATATTGAATATTGATTCTTTAGTAAGGTCTTTTAATGGCCTTGTGTTTTTGTCATTTGAATGAAATATTTTTCTTCCTTTTAGATGTCCAGAAATAATTCTCATTATTTAATAACTTTAAATCCAATATCTTTTCTATAATAACCGTTTTTCCAATCCAATTCTTTTATTAATAGATTAATTTTTTTTTTTGATTTTTTAAAGTTATTTGAAATAACTACAAAATTAAGCACTCTCCCTCCATTTGAATAAACTATATTATTATACGCTTTAGTACCAGCGTGATAAATAAATTCATTTTTTTTTAATTGAATTAAACCAAGATTTTTTATTGGTAGGTTATTTTTATATTTATTGGGATATCCCTTAGAACATAAAACAACACATAAACTTTTTTCTTTATGCCATTCAATATTTATTGAATCAAGTTTATTAGCGCAACATGCAAGAAATATATCGACTATATCTGTTTTAAGTTTTGGTAAAATAGTTTGACATTCAGGATCGCCCATTCTTACATTATATTCTATTAAATAAGGTTCATTTTCTAAAATCATTAAACCTGCATATAAAAATCCTTTAAACTCTATTCCCATTAATTTTAATCCTTTTAATGTGGGATTAATAATTTTTTCTATAATTTTTTTATCCAAATCTTTATTTATTAATCTTGATGGAGAATATGCACCCATTCCCCCAGTATTTTTTCCTTTGTCACCTTCTAGAGCTCTTTTATGATCTTGAGCAGTTTGAAATTTCTTAAATGTTTTGCCATCACTTATAATAAAGTAACTCATTTCCTCACCTTTTAAAAATTCTTCAACCAAAATATTTTTTGCTAATCCAAATTTTCCTTCAAATATTTCTTTAACAGCTTTAAGAGCTTCATTTATATTTTCACAAATATAAACACCTTTTCCTGCCGCCAAGCCATCAGCTTTAACAACTATTGGAAATTTGCTATTTTTTAAAAAAAAAGTTACTTCTTCTATTTTATTAAAAATACCAAATTTTGCCGTAGGAATTTTGAATTTTTCACAAAGTTTTTTAGTAAAAATTTTAGACCCTTCAAGTTGAGAAGCAAGTTTATCAGGACCAAATATTTTTATATTTGCATCTTGAAAATAATTCACTATTCCATCTACCAAAGGATTTTCAGGTCCCACTATCAATAAATCAATTTTATTATTTATTACAAATTCTTTAATTTTATTAAACTCATTAACCTTAAGATCTATATTTGTAGCTATTTTGTCAGTACCAGCATTACCAGGAAAACAATATACTTTATTAACTTTTTTTGATTTTAAAACTTTTGAGCAAATTGCATGTTCTCTTCCACCACTTCCTATAATTCCAATAATCATATATATCTAATTTATATAATAAATATGAAAAATAAGTTAGCCAAATTAAAATATCTACCCAATAACTTTAAAATTATTGAAGAAGGCGATCATGTAATTTGTGCAGTATCAGGAAAAAAAATTTTGTTAGATCAGCTTACATATTGGAATGTAGAATTACAGGAAGCTTATTTTTCTTATAGGGAAGCTTATTTAAAAAATGAATCTATTATTAATAAAAATATTAAATAAATTATTTCCATCTATTATGTGACCATATCCATTGACTTGGATTAGCTAGAATCATCTTTTCAAGCCATTTATTTAAATCAAGTGTTATTTCTTCAATTGAAGAATTATTATTGTAAATAATTGGTTCACATATTTTTATTTTAAAAGAAGTTCCTTTAACTCTTTGAATATAAATAGGTACAATTTTACAAGCATATTTTTTTACAAGCTGAGCAGGTATTGAAGTTGTAAACGCAGGTTCATCAAAAAAATTGCACTTAACACCTTCGCTTACTCTTTGGTCTATCATTAATGCGATAGAATAATTTTTTTTGAAACAATCAATCAATTCTCTAGTACCACTTCTACCTTTTTTAATTTGCTTTTGGCATATATATTTTTTTCTTATTCTTTCCATTATTGTATTAAGAAAAATATTATTCAAAGGCCTATAAATTGCAGCCAGATTTATTCCAGATTTTTCTATTTGTAATGCCATTAGCTCAAAGTTATTAAAATGTCCTGAAATAAAAACTACAGGTTCATTTTTATTTTTTATGTTGTCTAAAATTTCTTGACCTTCTACAAAAATAAATTTTTCATCTTTTGCATTTCTAATATTTTTAATAAAGACATATTCAGATAAAATTCTTCCATAATTTTTCCACATTTCTTTAACAATTATTTTAATATCTTTTTCATCAGTTTTGGGTAATGCTTTTTTAATATTAGATATTATTTTTTTTTTTGATCTAAAAAATGGAAATAAAAAACCACCGATTAATGAACCAAAATTTGAAGCAAATTTGAATCCTAAAATTTTGAACAAAATAAATAAAATCATAATAAATAAAAATTCAAAAAAATATTTTATTATTTTCATAGTTTTTTTTTTAAAAAATTAACTAATTGATTTTCATTAATAATTTTAAGTTCAATGCTTAAATATATTATACCTTCCGAATCTAATTTGCTTAATCTATTATAGTCTTTTTCAGTAGTTATAATTTTAGCTTTTAGCTTTTTTGCTAAATCTTTAATTTTAGTTATGTCTTTATTTGTATATTCATAATGGTCTGGAAAATTTATAGATTTAGCAATTTTAAAATTATTTTTTTTTAAAGTTTCTATAAAAGTTTTTGGATTGCCAATTCCAGAAAAAACTAAATAATTTTGATTAAGATCAATTTCTTCTATATTTAAGGGTGAGTAATAAGATTTAAATATTTCAATGTTTGGTTTTATATTTCTTATAATATTCTCAATTTCAATTACATTTTCTTCATTTCCATTTAAAAAAACAGCATCATATTTTTTTAAACTGTTTAAACTTTCTCTAAGTGGTCCCGAGGGAATACAAAGTCCATTTCCTATCCAGCTTTTAATATTAAAACAAACAAAAGAAATATCGTATATTAATTTTTTATCCTGTAATCCGTCATCAAAAATTGCAATATCAGTATTATGATTTATTGCTTCATTTAAAGCATCGATTCTGTTTTTTTTACAAAAAAGATTTCCATTTAAAGCTAATATTTTTTGTTCATCTATTTGGTCAGAATATTTTTTTTTAATAAATGAAGTTTTAAAATTTAATTTTTTTAATATTTCATTTAATTTAATTGATATAGGAGTCTTTCCAGTTCCACCTAAATAAATATTTCCTACACATAAAGTTTTAATTTTTTCGGATTTTATTTTTTCTTTTTTATAAAAAAAACCAATTAAAATTACAAAAAATGTTAATGGTAATAACAAATAAGCGAAAATATTTGGTTTTTTATAATCCCAGAATTTAGGTTTTTTTAATTTCATTAACTTACAAATAAAACTTAATTTCAGTTAAAGTTTTGTCCAGTATATTTGAACCTATTTTCTTTAACTTAACCACTTTTTTTTTAAAATTTTTTTTTTTTATAAATGATTTATTTATTAAATAAACTAGTTGATCAATATTATGAAATTTAGATGACAAATTATTTTTTTTCAAAAGTTCATATACTTCGGTAAAATTTTGAACATATGGACCGTGAAGAACTTTGCAACCAAATCTTGCGGGTTCCAAAGGATTTTGTCCACCACGGTTTATAAGTGAACCACCTAGAAAAACAGTATTGCAGACTTTGTAAAAAGATTTTGACTCTCCATAAGTGTCTACAAGATAAATATCTGTATTTATTTTAATTTTACTATTTTCACTTCGGGTTTGAACTCTAAGATCTAAATCTTTAATTTCATTAATAATATTTTCTCTCCTCTGAACATGTCTTGGGATAATTATTGTTAATAAATTTTTATATTTTTTTTTTAATTTTTTGTGAACCAAAGCAGATATTTTTTCTTCAGAATTATGTGTGCTAGCAGCACACCATATTTTTTTAGATTTAAATATTTTTTTTAATTTAATATCAATGTTGTTATTTTTTTGTTCCTTGCTTTCAGAAAATTTAAGATTTCCAATAGATCTAATGTTTTTTGCACCTAGATTCTTTAAATAACTTTTGGTTTCTTTATTTTGAACAAAACAAATATCAAAATTTTTGAATAAAGATTTAGATGAAGGCAAAATATTTTTCCATCTATTATAGGACTTATTAGTAATTCTAGCGTTTAAAAGTAATAGCGGTATAGATTTTTTTTTTATGTTGAAGATCATATTTGGCCAAATTTCTGATTCTATAAAAACAGCAATAGATGGTTTCCAATAATTTAAGAATTTTTTTGATAAGAAATTTGAGTCCACAGGAAAAAATTGATGGATAGTTTTTTTTAATTTAAATTTAGATAAAACCTTTGAAGAACTTAAGGTGGACGAAGTAATTAATATTTTGTTTATTGAACTATCTTTTTCCAATTTTTCTATTAAAGGAATAACACTTAATATTTCCCCAACGCTAGATCCATGAAACCAAATTAATTTTCCAACACCTCTTTTTTTTGAAAAAAAACAAAATTTTTCTTTAAATCTGTATTTATCTTCTTTTTTTTTTAATATTCTTAAAAGAATTATTAAAGGTGAAAATAAAATTATTAAATTAATTAATATTCGATAAATAAAAAACATTAATCTTTTCGAAGCTGCTTTTCGTAAAAATTCTTGTAAATTTTTGAATTTTTTATCAAATTTTCATGCTTCCCTTCATCTATTACAGAACCACTATCAATTACATAAATTTTATCAGAATTTAATATTGTTGATAGCCTATGGGCAATGACCAATGTTGTTCTGTCTTTAGTTAATAAGTTTATTGCCTCTTGAATTTTATTTTCTGTTTCAGAATCAAGAGAAGAAGTTGCTTCGTCTAGAAGAACAATTTGACTTTTCTTTAACATTGCTCTTGCAATCGATAATCTTTGTTTTTCTCCACCTGAAAGTCTAACTCCATTTTCACCTATTAATGTTTCGTATTTATTTGGTAGTTTATCTATAAACTCGTCAGAAAATGATAATTTTGTAGCATTGCGAATATCTTCATCGCTAGCATTCGGGTTTGCATAGGCTATATTATTTTTTATTGTATCGTCAAATAGAGTTGTATCTTGACTTACTAGGGATATATTTTTTCTTAAAGAAGAAATTGTTGCTTTATATACAGAGTTTCCATCGATAAATATATCACCAGACGCAATATCATAAAATCTAGGAATTAAATTTAGTATAGTTGATTTACCGGCACCACTATGGCCAACTAAAGCAGTCATTTTTCCACCTTCAATATTTAAATTAATGGAATTAATTACATGACCTTCTTTGTTGTTGTATTTGAATGTCACATTGCGAAATTCCAGGTGTCCTTTTGTTAAACTAAGAGGTTGGCTGTTTTGATTATCGATAATCTTTTTTTCATTATCAATTATTGGTAAAATTCTATTAGCTGCAGAAATTCCCATATTAACTGATAAGGTAAGTGTAGCTAAAGCTCTAACCGGTTGGTATGCTAACATCATAGCTGCAAGAAAAGAAAAAAAGTTATTAATATCTAGTTCATTAGTCATTATGAGTTTGCCTGAATAAAATATTAATATAGCAATCATGATTCCAGTAAGTGTTTCCATTATAGGAGTAGCTCTTACAAAAACGATACCAGTTTTTTTCTCTTTTTCCTTAAGCTCTTCTATATATTTATCTGCTCTACTATTTTCGTAATCTTCACGCTGAAAAATTTTTATCAATTTATGATTTTTAAAAATTTCTATTAAGTAAGTAGTAAGAAAACCAGATTTTTCTTGGGCTTCAGTTGTGACTTTTCGAACTCTTTTTCCAAGAGTTCTTGCCATTATAGAGGCCAATGGAATCATAATAATAGCAATAAGAGAAAGCTTCCAATTCTGATAAAACATAACTATTAAAAGACCAATTAATGTTAAAGTATCTTTGAACAAACTCAATAAAGCGTTAGTTAATAAGTTTGTGATCTTATTTACATCAAAAGTTAGATTTGAAACATATTTACCCGTATGTTTGTCATCAATAAATTCCGTATCTGCTATTATAAAAGATTTAAGCATATCAGATTGAAGAATTTTTTTTACTTCCTCACCCACTCCAATCATAATTGTTTTTGCAAAATATAGCGAAACTCCTTTAGTAGTAAAAGCTATTATTATTAATAAAGGTATTATTAGAATTAAAGTTTGGTCTTTTTCTATAAATATCTTTTCTATCGCAGGGTCTAATAGCCAAGCAATAGACGATGTGCTAGAAGCAACAAGAATTGAAAAAAATGCAGCAAGAATAATTTTATTTAAAAATTTTTTTGTATAATCATTATATAGACGATTTAAAACTTGTTTATTATCCATAAACTAAATTAACTTTCCTAACAAAATATTAATACAAATAATCAAACCTATAATATTATTACTTTTAAAAGTCTTTAAACAGGACAAAGGATTATTAACATTTAATAATTTTATTTGATAATAAAATAAATGAAAAAATACAATTCCAATAGTTAAATAAAATATATTATTAAATTCCATTAAAACTCCAATTAAAATGTTTGAAATTAGAAAAATTGAATAACATAATATCAAAAAGCTCTTTGGGTTATTTTTAAATTTTATAGAGGTTGATTTAACTCCTATGATTTCATCATCTTTAATGTCTTGATATCCATATATAGTGTCGTAACCAAGTGTCCAAAATATGGCTCCTATATAAAACACAATTGGAATTATAGTTATACCGTTATTTACTGAAGTCCAACCTAAAATTAATCCGTAATTAAATGTTATTCCTAAAAAGAGCTGTGGCCAGTAGGTAAATCTTTTCATTAAAGGGTAAGTAAATGCTAGAGGCATGGAAGCCAAAGCTAAAATAATTGTTAAAGAATTGAAATTTATTAAAACTAAAAAAGCAACAAAACATAACAACAATGTATAAATAATAGCTAAGTTAATTGATACTTTACCAGAAGCTATGGGTCTATTTTTTGTTCTCTCTACTTTTTGATCAAACTTTTTATCAAAAATGTCATTTGCAATGCATCCAGCCGATCTCATTAATATTGAGCCAAGGAAAAATAAAATAGCATATTTAATATAATTATTAACTCCAGTGCTAAAATCATAAACCAAAGTTAATCCCCAAAGGCATGGCCAAAATAAGAGCATAATTCCAATTGGTTTGCTCAATCTTGTTAATTCAATAAATAGATTTAAATGTTTCATCAGAATTTACTTGTAAATAACAAAGCCTAGATTCATAATCAAATTGATTCGATATGAATGTAGATTATACCGTAACTGCACTAATGTTTCCTGCTATTCCACTTTTAATGAGTGTTTATGCAAATAGATTTCATACATTGAGTAATTTAATAAGAAAAATACACGATGAATACGTTTGGGAAAAACACATTCCACCAGAATGGCAAAAGCAGCTTATCAATTTAAATGCAAGAATTAAATGGATGAAATATACACTTGGATTTGCCAGTTTTGGTTTTTTATTTAATATGATGACAGTATTTGCTCTTTATTTAGACAGTTTGTTTTTTGCAAGATTTATTTTTGGATCTTGTTGTTTAGCAATGATTATCTCAGTACTTTTTTTTATAAGAGATATATTTGTTTCAACTGAAACTTTAAAACTTCACTTATCTGATATGAAAATAGATTTAGATTAAGGAATGATTACAGCTGGACCAGTAATTTTTCTTGCCTCAAGATCAATATGAGCTTGCTTAATATCTTCTAGCTTATATTTTTTAAATATTTCTATTTTGATTTTTCCAGAACTTACTTTTTCAAATAATGCTTTTGAAGCTTCGCTTAATTCTTCATTTGTATGTAAATATTGACCCATAGAAGGTCTTACAAAAAATAAACCTTTTGGCTGCAAAGTTTTTGGCACATCTATTGGGTCTAGCGCACCTGATGCATTTCCAAACGAAATCATCATTCCTCTTGTTTTTAAACATTTAACAGATTTTTCAAATGTTGATTTTCCTACACCATCATAAACAACTGGAAGTCCTTTACCTTCAGTTATTTCCATAACTTTTTTCGAAAAGTCTTCTTTTGAATAATTAATTACTTCATCACAACCATTTTTTTTTGCTAAATTCATTTTTTCTTCGCTGCCAACGGTTCCTATTACTCTACATCCTAAGCTTTTTGCCCACTGACAGAATATTTGTCCAACACCTCCTGCTGCAGCGTGAAACAATATAGTTTCGCCTGAAGAAACAGGATAAGTTTTATGTAACAAATAAAAAGTCGTTAAACCTTTTGTCATTAATGTTGCAGCTAAAGATAAATCAATCTCATCTGGCACTTTAACCAAACTTTTAGTTTTAAAAATTCTATGAGTAGAGTAAGCACCTAATGGTACTGCAGCATATGCCACTTTATCACCAACAGAAAAATTTGATACATCTGGCCCTACTTCTTTAATAATTCCCGAAGCTTCCATGCCAAGTCCAGAAGGATACACAAGAGGATACAAGCCTGACCTATGATAGGTATCTATATAATTTAAACCAATAGCAACATGCTCAATTAAAACTTCATCTCTTACAGGTTTTCTCAAAGTTATATCTTGTAACTCTAGAATTTCTGGTCCTCCAGTTTTTTGAATTTTTATAGCTTTCATTATTTTACAAATGTACCATTATGATAATCTTGAACAGCTTGCAAGATTTCTGATTTGGTATTCATTACAAATGGACCACCTCTGGCAATTTTTTCACCAATTGGTTTACCAGATATCAATAAAAATTTAGCTTTTGTTAAAGAAGAAACACTAAGTTTTTCACCCTTAGTTAACAAAATTAAGGTAGAATCTTTAACTTTATCGTGTGTTTGTTCGCCTATTTTAATTTCGCCATTTATTAGATAGATAAAAGAATTATGAGCTGAAGGTAATTGAAAATTAAATTTTTTACCTTTTTTAAGTTCTACATCAAAATAAATAGGTTTGAGATTATGTTTTTTCACAGGACCTTCTGAATTTTCAAATTTGCCTGCAATAATTTTTACTTGCTTATAGTCATCCTTATAGATTTCCATTTTTTTGGAATCTATATAAATATAATCAGGTTTGCTCATTTTTAACTTTGCAGGCATGTTTATCCATAACTGAAAACCATGAAGCCTACCTTCAGACATAACGGGCATTTCAGAATGAATTATACCACTTCCAGTTTTCATCCATTGAACATCGCCAGAAGTCATTCTTCCTTTTGCACCTGTACTATCTTGATGCTCAAATTCTCCTTGGAGCATATAGGTTACAGTTTCAATTCCTCTATGTGGATGAGGAGGAAATCCTCCAATGTAATCATCTTTATTTCCTGATCCAAATTCATCTAGCATTAAAAATGGATCAAAATAATCTGGCTCAACTCCAATACTTCTTTTCAACTTTACACCTGCACCATCAGATGCTGGTGTAGGATCTATAATTTTACTTACTTCAACATTTTTCATTGATAATGATGTAACAATTTATTTAATTAAATCAAGTAGTTCAGCAAGATGTTTAATTTCTTTTTTTGGTTGGTAATCAAGTTTATCAAAAACATTATTATTTCGATTTACCCAAACAGCTTTGTATCCGTAATTTCCTCCCCCAGACACATCCCATGAATTGGCACTTAAAAAAGCAATTTCGTTTTTTTGTATTTGATATTTATTTACAGGCAAATCATAAACTTTTGAATTGGGTTTATAAATTCCAACTTCTTCAATAGAAAAAATATCATCGAATACATTATCTAAATTATTACTTTTAACTAATTTATCAAGCAGAGCAGGTGTACCGTTCGAAAGAATTGCAAGCTTATAATTTTTCTCTTTAAGTTTATTTAAAACATCTTTTACCTCCGAAAAGGTGGATAGTTTTTTATAAAGATCCAACAACTCATTTTTCATTGAAATTTCTATCTGAAAAGTCTTCATAGATTTATCTAAACTATCTTCTGTAATTTTCCAAAAATCCTTATGTCTATTCATTAAGCTTCTAAGCCAAGTGTACTCTAATTGATTGGTTCGCCAGTAATTTGCAAAGTCTTCCCACTTATTTCCTATTTTATCTTTACATTTTTCCGCAGCCGAATTGACATCAAATAACGTGCCGTAAGCATCAAATATGATTGCTTTAATATTTTTCATAAATTAACTTATTAAATATGAGTAATATTAGATTATTTTTTCCAGAAAGTTTATCACTTAATTTAAGTTCTAAACTTGATAAATCTCAATCTCATTACATTAACAAGGTCATGCGAATTAAAGTCAATGAAACTTTTTCATTATTTAATAATAGTGGAGAGTGGATAGCAAAAATAAATGGAATCTCAAAAGGAACAGTCGAGTTTACTATTACTAAACATTTAAGACCTCAGGAAAATTCAAAAGAAATTTGGCTGGCTTTTTCTCCAATAAAATCAAATTATTTTAATTTTATGATACAAAAATCAACTGAGCTAGGTATAACTAAATTTTTACCTATTATTTTTGATAGAACTATCGTTAGAAAAATAAATAATCAAAGGTTAGAAAAAGTAATCATAGAAGCTGCAGAACAATCAAATCGAATTAATATTCCTAAAATGGAAAAACCCCAAAATTTAAAAAATTTTTTGAGTAAAAATAAAGGTAATATCAATTTAATATTTACTGATCTAAATTCTAAAAATAGAAAATTAGATTTAAATAAATTAACCAATAAACCAATATGCATAATAATTGGACCCGAAGGAGATTTTTCAGAATCCGAAAGGGAAGAAATTCTTTCTTACGAAGAAGTTATTTCTGTAAAAATTAATGAAAACATATTGAGATCTGAAACAGCAGCAATCTCAACAATATCTATAATTAATTATTTTTTAAAATTATAAATATTTTCTAATTATTTTAAGAGATTTTTTGATATCATCTTTATGAGAAATTTTTCCAACATACTTTCCATTTTTTAAAAGTATTACTGGAGAACTATGATCTACGTTGTATTCTCCATCATCTTGAAATATTTTTTGACTTAAAATTCCCCAAGATTTTGAGAGTAAATATATTTTTTCAGGTTTGCCAGTGATGCCAACAAAATTACTTTCAAAAGAATTTAAATAATCTTTTATAATTTCCGGTTTATCTCTTTCTGGGTCAACACTTATAAAAAATAATTTTAATGATTTATTTTCCTTTTTAAGTTTAGTTATAACTATATCCATCTTATTTAGTG
>CACENJ010000016.1 GCA_902560855.1 uncultured Pelagibacteraceae bacterium | reverse complement strand
CGATCTTCAAATGCGATCTACCTGGAATCTTCCAATTTGTAATGGTAGAGAAAGATTAAAAAATAACGGACTAAAAGTACATTCTACACAAAAACCAGAAGCGCTGCTTCACAGAATATTGCTAGCTACTTCAAATATCAACGACTTAGTATTAGATCCTTTTTTAGGATCGGGTACTACTGCGGTCGTTTCAAAAAAGCTTGGAAGATTTTTTTTCGGAATTGAGAAAGAAAAAAAATATTTTGAAGCAGCTAAAAAAAGAATAAAAAATACTAAACCAATAGAAGATGATTGTTTAGATGCTTTACAAAATAATAGGTCTAAACCGAGAATTCCTTTTGGATCTTTGGTTGAAATGGGAGTTATTAAGCCAGGTACCGAAATATATGACCAAAAGAAAAAAATTAATGCAAAAATTATGGTTGATGGGAGCATTAAATGTCAAAAATCTGAAGGATCAATTCATAAAGTTGCTGCAAAAATATTAGGTACAGAAAGTTGCAATGGTTGGACATATTGGCATTATCAGTCAGGAAATACATTAAAACCAATTGATGAGTTAAGACAAAGATTAAGACCTAATAATTAATCTTTATAAATTTTACCTAAATAGCTATCTAAAAACTTATTATTTTTAACTAATACTTTTAAAATATAATTTCTAAACAAAGAGGCTATTGGATTTGAAAGATGGAAAGAAAAATAGTTTAGCTTGGATCTCCATTTTATAGATTTTAACTTCTTTATTCTTTTTTTGTAATAATCATTTTTGTTATTTTCAATTTGCTCGAATAATTCTTTGGAAGCTTCAATTGATTGAGAAGCTCCTTGTGCAAAAGATGGTGGAGTTGCAAAAAAAGCATCTCCCACAAAAAAAACATTCTTGCTATCTAGAATTTCTAATTTTTTACTATTATAAATTGGAAAAGATTTTATATTTATTAATTTTCCTTCTAATTCTATAGAAGTTTTTTCATATAACTCTTTAACCATAGATCTTAAAAAATTCCTATCAGTATACATATTTTTATGAAATAATTTTTTTTTTATTATCGAAATAAAGTTAAATTCTTTTTTTTGATTAACTGGATAAATTACAAAATGAAAATTCGGCCCTAAATACAGCGAAATATCTTGTTTGGGGTAGTCAATAATATTTCCCCTCACAGCTAATGAATCAAAATAATTAAGACTAGAATCTTTTTTTAATATAATTGATTTTGTATTAGAAAAAATACCGTCAGAAACAATTAAATAATCAAATTCTTCTGTATAATTTTCATTAAAAGATAAAATTAATTTTTTTGCATAAGTTAAGTTTTTTAGTTCTATATTTAGTTTAATTTGATCTTTTGAAATATTGTTTAATAAAAATTTTAATAAAGTAGATCTTTTGAGAGTTGTGTATTTATTATTATTATAATTAAATTTTGATATATCCAAATCACAAATTTTTTTTTCATTTTTGGCATTAAAAAAATTAATTTTTTTTGGATTATAAATTTCATTTTTATCAATAGTTTCAAAACCAATTTCATTAAGTAATTTAACACTGTTAACCGAAAGTTGAATGCCATAACCATCGTCTATATCAAGTGATGTTTTTTTTTCAAATATTGTAAAATCATAATTTAAATTATTTTTTAATAGATTTGCAAAAAACAAACCTGAAATTCCAGCTCCAATGATAGCTATTTTTTTCATGAATAGTTTGATACGGAGTTAAAAATTTTCTTAGTAAAAGATGGCAAAATTTGGTTCTTAATATTTTTTTTATCTAACAAATAACTGTTTCTAATTTTAATAAGCTTATTTTTTTTATTTAATACTATTTTCATATCCATGTTAGACATTTTAATATTAATTTTTTTATTTAAAGACGTATTAAATTTGTTTTTTTTAACTTCTTTCATAGGAAAAATTAATAAATTTTTTAAAAATTTAAATTTGTTATTTTTAATTAATAAATACTTATTTTGATTTTGATAAATATCTGCTTCAAAATATTTTATTTTATTTAATTTATTTTTAGATTTTATTTCAAAATCATTTTTTTTATAGGATTGACAACTCTTTGAGATTGGACATTTAAAACATAGTGGGTTTGATGGTTTGCAAATTAAAGCACCAACTTCCATGATTGCTTGAGCATAATCGCTTGCTCTTCTAGATTTTCCAAAAAATGATTTTTTATCAATTATATTATTTTTAATTATTTCATTTTCATTTCTTAAATAAAATACTCTTTTTAAAATCCTCTCAACATTTCCATCCAAAGGAATAATTGGTTTATTAAATGCTATTGCCATAATAGCTCTTGAGGTGTAATCGCCTATTCCTGGGAGTGTTTTGAGATCTTCAATTGTGCTTGGTAAATCGCCATTAAATTGTAAAATAATTTTTTTAGCCGTTTTTTTTAAGTTCCGTGCTCTTGAATAATAACCAAGTCCTTCCCAACATTTCATTAACTTTTCTTCACTGACGCTTGAAAGTTTTTTTAAATTGGGAATTTTATTTATAAAATTATTAAAATAAGGAATCACAGTTTTAACCTGTGTCTGCTGCAACATAAATTCGCTTACTAATGTGAAATATAGCCTTTGTCTTTTAGATATATACTTTCTCCATGGCAGAGTTCTCTTATTATTATCGTACCAATGTAGAATTTTTTTTGATATGTTTTGGTTTTTCATATGGAATTTAAATACAATATTAAGCAGAGAACTAAAACCATTCAAGGATTAAGATCTTTCAAAGATACTTTGCCAAAAAGAGTAAAAAGAATCATTGTTAAAAAAGGATATATCTATTCAGAAACATTGGACAAATGGAGATATATAGTTGGAAGTGAATTGTTTAAGGTTTGTTATCCAAAATCTTTTAAAAGTTCAAATAGAGCTGGAGCAAGCTGTTTAAATATAATGGTTAAAAGGGGTCACGAAGTTGATGTGGAATACTCTAAAAAATCAATTATTGATAAAATGAATAGCTTCTTTGGGTATATTGTGGTTGAAAAAGTTAAGTTAATTACATTTGAAGGAGAACAAGAAAAATTTAAAAAAATTAAAAAAAAAAATATGATAAAAAGTGAACATATTAAAAAAATATCAACTATTAATAATGAAAAAATTAAAAATTCTCTTATTGAACTAAGCAAGTTATATAAAAAAAAATGAAAAAATTTTTATTAAATATATTTTGCATAATATTTTCAGTAGCCCCTGCATTTTCAGAAAATAAAATTAATCCAATTTATGAAGGTAGTCCTGATGCAAAGATTCAATTAATTGTTTACGAGTCTTTAACATGCAGTCACTGTGCGGATTTTCATATAGATGTTTATCCTGATTTAAAAAAAGATTTTATCGATAAAGGTTATGTAAAAATTGAATTCAGAAATTTTCCTTTAGATATGGCCGCGTTAAATGCATCAATGATTGCACATTGTAAAAATGATGGAAATTCAGATATTTTACATTTTTTATTCGATAAACAAAAAAAATGGGCAAATGGAGATAGTATAGATGAAATAAATTCTAATCTTAAGAAAATATTAGAATCTGAAAATTATGAAATAGATATAAATAAGTGTCTAAATAATAAGGAGATGGAAGATCACATTTTAGAAGATCGAATCACAGCTGTAAAAAAATTTAAGCTAAATGCTACTCCTACTTTAATAATTAACAACAAAAAGTTTGATAAACCGCTAAAGTATAAAAATTTAAAAAAAACTTTAGAAAAACTGATATAAGTTGAGAATGGAGTTTAAAAAAATTCAACTTAATGGTTTTAAGTCATTTGCTGAAAAAACTGATTTTCTAATTGAAAAAGGTTTAACAGGCATAGTTGGTCCAAATGGATGTGGAAAATCAAATATAGTGGAATCTCTCAGATGGTGCATGGGAGAAACTTCAGCAAAAAGTATGAGAGGTTCTGGAATGGAAGATGTTATTTTTTCTGGCACTTCAAACAAGCCATCAAAAAATATTGCTGAAGTTTTAATCGCTTTAACTAATCAACATAAAGAGGGTCCCCACCAATACAAAAATCTAGAACTTATTGAAATTAGAAGAAAAATAGAAAAAGACAAAGGTTCAAAGTTTTATATTAATGGCAAAGAGGTAAGAGCTAAAGATGCTCAAATGTTTTTTGCCGATTTGTCAACAGGAGCACATTCGCCTTCATTGATAAGTCAAGGACGTATAGGTGCGTTAGTAACTGCAAAACCAGTAGATCGAAGAGCCATTTTAGAAGAAGCTGCGGGAATTGCGGGTTTACATGTTCGTAGACATGAAGCTGAACTAAGATTAGACGCCGCTGAAAATAACTTAAAAAGAGCTGATGAATTAAGAAGACAACAAGAAAAGCAATTAGCAAATCTTCAAAAACAAGCAGAGGAAGCAACAAAATATAAAATTATCTCCGAAGAAATTAAAAAAATAGAAGCTGGACTATATTATTTAAGACTAAAAGATATAGATCAAGAAATAAAATTAGAAAATGAAATAAATAACGAAGCAGAGAATGAAGTAAAGAAATTTAATGAAAAAATTGAAGATATTGAAAAAAATATAAAAATAGAATCTGACAAAGTAAACCCTATAAGAGAGAAAAATATAGAAAACTTATCTAAGATTCAAAGATTAAACTTAGAGTTAAAAGGTTTAGATGAAGAAAATGAAAGAATTAAAATTGAAATTGAAAATATTAAAAAATCATTAAAAACTATTGAAGAAGATACTGATAGAGAAAAAAGTATAGTTATAGATGCAACTTCTAATGAAAAGAGACTTAAAGAAGAAAAAAACGAATTAATTGAAATAGATTCAAAATATTATGACACTGAAAAGAAATCTACTGAAGATTTAGATGCTACAAAAAATAGATTAAATATTGAGATAGATAAGGTTAAAGAGTTAATAAAGGCTCAAAAAAATGATGAAGCAATAACTATTCTTGATAGCTGTAAATTAATTATTGAGGCGTACGCTGATAGTTATAGTAAAAATCAAAATATAAAAAACGAGTCTATAAAAAGAAAAGAAAGAATTAATATAATTGAAACAGAAGTAGAAAGCTGGAAAAATTTACTAATAAATTCAGAAAAAATGGTAAATGAGCTTTCCGAAAGAAAAAATAAATTTTTATCTCAACTCGATGATTTAGAAAAACAACCTCAATCACAAGCAGAAAAAAAAGGGCAAATATCCGAAAGTCTAAGATTGGCGGAAGAAGAAAAAGGAGAAAACCAAATAGTTATAGATCAAATTGATAACAAAATTGTTGCTCTTAGAAATGATTTAAATTCTACAAAGGAAAGTTCAATTGAAATAAGAGAACGAAAAGCAAGTTCAGGTGCAACGGTTGATGGTTTAAACAAAAGAAAAGATGATTTACTTGAAAGAGTTCAGACTGAACTTGGTTTAAATGAAAATAATATTCTTGAATATTCAAACTTAGAAGAGAATGAAGAATTTCCAGATGCTGTAACGCAAGAAGAACTACTAGATGCAAAAAAAAGAGACAGAGATAAGTTGGGATCTGTGAATCTTAGAGCTGATGAAGAAACAAATAAATATGAGCAAGAGATAAAAAAAATGGAACAAGATAGACAAGATTTAGTTTCTGCTATAATTAAACTTAAAGAAAGCATAAATGAACTAAATCAAAAAGGAAGAGAAAGACTTTTAGAAGCTTTTGAAAAAGTAAATCGTAAATTTAATGAGGTTTACACAAAACTTTTTAATGGAGGAAATGCTAAACTTGAATTAGTAGATTCCGATGATCCTCTGGAAGCTGGTTTAGAATTGCTGGTAAGCCCTCCTGGTAAAAGATTGCAGTCAATAACTCTGCTTTCTGGTGGGGAGCAAGCTTTAACCGCTCTGTCATTAATCTTTGCTGTATTTTTGACCAACCCATCTCCTATTTGTGTGTTAGATGAAGTTGATGCACCTCTAGATGATGCCAACGTTACTAGATTTTGTAATTTATTAGATGAATTAACTAAAATTACTTCTACTCGTTTTATAATTGTAACTCATCACGCTTTAACCATGTCCAAAATGGATAGACTTTACGGTGTGACCATGCCTGAAAAAGGCATTAGCCAGCTAGTAGCTGTTGATCTACAAAAAGCAGAAAGTATGGTAGCTTAGCTTTGAATGGCTAAAGATCGGTTTAAAACTCGCTTAGAGATTGCAAAAAACAAAATATTAAAAAGATCGAAAGTCTCTAAAGATTCACCTTCTTCAAAGCTAGGAATTGCCTTCAAAATGAGCACTGAAATGGTCGCAGCAGTTGTTGTTGGGACAATTATTGGGTTTATTTTAGACAATTGGTTTGGTACTAAGCCATGGTTAATATTATTATTTTTTTTTGTAGGAGTAATCGCAGGCATTCTTAATGTGGTTAGGTCTGCAAAAAGAATGCAAAATAAATAGAGAAAAAAATGGCAACAAACCCAATGCACCAATTCAACGTGTATAGAATTGGACCTGAAATTAAAATTGGAGAGATTGATATATCTTTTACAAATGCAAGTTTGTTTATGGTTGTGAGCTCACTAGCAATTCTAATATTATTTAACCTGGGAACAAAAAAAAATTCTTTAATACCTAATAAATTACAATTGATTGCAGAGTTAAGTTATAGTTTTGTATCAAAAATGATTAATGATACAGCTGGGAGCAAAGCAAAACCGTACTTCTCATTTATTTTTTCAATTTTTATGTTTGTTTTATTTTGCAATATGTTTGGAATGATACCATATTCATTTACAGTAACTAGCCATATAATTGTAACTTTCATGTTGGCCGCATTTATTTTTATTGGTGTTACAATAATAGGTTTTATAAAACATGGCTTGGGATACTTAAAATTATTTGTACCAAGTGGTGTTCCTATGGTTTTGTTGCCTCTTATAGTTGTAATAGAAATTATTTCTTATTTAAGTAGACCTATAAGTTTGTCAGTAAGACTATTTGCCAACATGATGGCTGGTCATACTATGATGAAAGTTTTCGGAGGTTTTGTAATAAGCCTCGGAATTGTTGGTGGATGGCTTCCACTAAGTTTTTCAGTTGCTTTAACTGGCTTGGAGATATTAGTTGCTTTTCTTCAAGCTTATGTTTTTGCAATTTTAACCTGCATCTATTTAAATGATGCATTAAATTTACACCATTAAATTAAAAAAGGAGGATACAATGGAACTAGAAGCAGCGAAAATGATAGGAGCAGGCTTAGCAGCTATAGCTCTTGCAGGAGCAGGTGTTGGGATTGGAATTATTTTTGGTAATTACCTTTCTGGCGCAATGAGAAATCCATCTGCAGCTCAAAAACAGTTTCCAAATTTACTTTTAGGTTTTGCATTAGCAGAAGCTACTGGTTTATTTGGTTTGGTTGTTGCATTAATTATATTATTTGCATTCTAAATATTAATGCCAAAAAAAAATACTTTATATCTGACTCTATTTAGCTTTCTCTATTATGGGAAAGCTTTAGCTTCGGATGAAGGTATGCCTCAGTTAAATCCTGAGTTTTGGATTTCTCAAATTTTCTGGCTAACTTTAATATTTGGATCTTTGTATGTTTTGCTTTCAAAACTAATACTTCCCAAAATAAGTAATAACTTGGAAGCAAGAAAATCCCAAATTGCAGAAAATATAGAATTTGCGGAAAAACAAAGAAAAGAAAGTGATCAAAAATTAAAAGATTATGAAAAAATAATTAATGACGCAAAAATAGAAGCTAAAAATATATTTAAACAAGCAAGAGAAAAAATATTAAGAGATATAAATAATAAAAAAGAAAGCCTAGAAAAAGAAATAGATAATGAAGTTAGTAAAGCTGAAAAAGAAATATTAGATCTTAAAAAAAAATCTCCTGATAAAATAAACAAAATAGCAATTGAGGCTTCGAGCGATTTAGTTAAACAAATTATAGGAGCAGAAGTAAATAACAGTAATATTTCTGCAATTGTTGAAGATATCTCAAAAAAAAATGAAGGAAAGTATTATGGCAATTGATGCAACTTTTTGGGTAGGTGTTTCTTTTATACTTTTTTTTGCAGTTTTAATTTACTTAAAGGTCCCTCAAAAAATAAATGAGATACTTAATAAATTAATCACAGACATAAAAAATGAAATTGATGAAAGTGAAAAATTAAGAACAGAAGCTAAAACTCTATTAGATGGATCTAGAGCTAAATTAGAAACTGCACAAGAAGACAGAAAAAAAATTATAGAACAAGCAAAAAAAGAAAGTGAAAATTTAATTATTGAATTAAATAATAAATTTCACAAATCCTCTGAAATTAAAAAAAATCTTGCAGAAAATAAAATTTTTCAAATGAAAGAAGCAGCAATTAAAGAAATAAAAGATAACTCAATTAGATTAGCCATTCAATCTGTAAAAAAAATAATTTCTACTTCAATTGATAAGTCTAAGCTAGATAGTATTTTCCAAAAAAATTTAGAAGAATCAAAAGCAGCAATAAAAAAGATAAAGTCTTAAGTTTAAAACATTAAACTTACAATTTTTGAAAATTATTATAAATTAGCATAATGAAATCTATTGTAATCGGTGCAGGACTAGGAGGTATAGCGGCAGCGCTAAGACTTAAAGCAAAAAACCATGATGTCACTATAATTGAAAAACAGAATGATTTAGGAGGCCGAGCTAGAATTTTTAAAAAAAATGGTTTCACTTTTGATGGTGGTCCTACAGTAATTACAGCACCTTATTTGATAAACGAACTTTTTGAACTTTTTAACAAAAATCCAAAAGATTACATTAATATTACTCCTCTCAATATATGGTACAGATTTATTTTTGAAGACGGAATGAAATTTGATTATTCTGGGAACGAAGAATTAATGAAAAAGCAAATTGAGAAAATAAATAAAGAAGATGTGCGCGGTTATGAAAATTTAGTTAAATTCACAAAAAAAATATTTGATAAGGGATTTACCGATCTAGCAGATGTACCTTTTAACAAAGCATTTTTTATGATGAAGCAATTGCCTGCTCTTTTAAGTCTTAAAAGCTACAAATCTGTTTATTCTTTAGTTTCTTCGTATGTAAAAAATGAAAAATTAAGAAGAATTTTAAGCATGCATCCATTACTTGTTGGAGGAAACCCATTTACCACAACATCTATATATGGCTTAATTTTATATTTAGAGAAAAAATGGGGTATTCATTATTCAATGGGAGGAACCGGACAAATTATAAAAAGTTTAGAAAAACTAATGATAGAAGAAAAAATAGAAATCATAAAAGGTAGAGAGGTTATTAATATAATTTCTAAAAAAAATAAAATTCAAGGAATTAAGCTTGATAATCAGAAAGAGATTGCCGCTAATAATATTATTTGTAATGCAGATCCTCCGGCAGTTTACGAAAAATTACTATTAGAAAATATTTATAGCCCTTTGTTTAAATGGAAAAAAAAACGTATGGAATATTCGATGGGTTTGTTTGTATATTATTTTGGCACAAAAAAAATTTATAGTGAAGTTAAACATCATACAATTAAGTTTGGCAAAAAATATGAAGAACATTTAAATGATATATTTAATAATAAAAAATTAAATAACGATATAAGTTATTACCTTCATAGACCTTCTGCAACGGATAAGTCATTGGCGCCCGAAGGACATGATTGCTTCTATGTTCTCGTGCCCGTACCAAATAATCAATCTGGAATTGATTGGTCAATTGAAGGTGATAAAATTAAAAACTTGGTAATAGAAAAAATGGAAAAAAATTTACTTCCGAATCTTAGAGAAAATATCGTAACTGACTTTTATTTAACTCCTGACTACTTTGAGAAAGAATTAAACACCAAAAATGGTTCGGGCTTTTCAATTCAACCTAAATTTAGTCAATCAGCATATTTTAGATTTCATAATAAATCTGAAATTTGCGAAGGACTTTATTTTGTTGGTGCAGGTACCCATCCTGGTGCTGGAGTACCAGGTGTATTATCTTCAGCAAAGGTTCTAGACAAAATTATATAATGCCAAAAAAAAATTATTTATCAATTTATGCTAAATCTTTTAATTGGGCAGGTTTTTTTTTACCAAATGAAATTTATTTAAAATGTTCAGCATTATATGATTTCTGCAGAACTGTTGATAATATCGCCGATGATGAAGGAGATGTAAATATAAAAAAAAATAATTTATTAGATTTCAAAAATAATTTTAACAATAAAAATTATAACGATCCTATAATTAAGAAAATGTGGGATTTAATAAATAATTTTAAAATTTCAAATAAAATTATAAATGATTTATTTGATGGTGTAGAGTTTGATCTAAAAGAAAAAGTTAAAATAAATTCGAAAAAAGATTTATTAATATATTCTTATAGAGTTGCTGGTACTGTTGGATTAATGATGGCTAAAATATTAAATGTAAAAAACCAAAATGCTTTAAGTGCCGCAATAGATTTGGGTATTGCTATGCAACTTACAAATATTTCTAGAGATGTAATTGAAGATTCAAAAAGAAATAGGTATTACATTAATAATGATTTTGAAACAATTAAAGAAACTTTAAAAACCGCAGATCAATTCTATGAAAGCTCTTTTGCATCAATAAAAGAAATACCTTTTAGCTGCCGTTTTTCTATTTTAGTAGCTCGAAGAGTATACAGAAAAATAGGTGATAGAATTATATTAAAAAAAAATTTTGAAAATTATAATAGTTCAGGAAAAATACACGTATCTAATGTGGGTAAAATTATTCAGACAATTTTATCAGTTTTTGATTTAATTAAATTGTCATTTATGAAGTCACAAGAACACCTTAGAAAAGAAGAGCATTTACTTATTAATGAAGAAATAAATTTAAATGAAAGAATTTGATTTTGTAATCATTGGTGGTGGTTGTGCTGGACTTTCTCTGGCCTACGAGCTCGAAACACATAAAAAATTAGAAAATAAAACTTTAGCAATTATCGAACCTAGGTTTGAATATAGAAGAGACAAAACATGGTCTTTTTGGAAAGTATTTCCTCACAGTTTTGATGATTGTGTAAAAAAAAGCTGGAAGAGTTTTTCTATAAACTTGCCTTACAAAACTAAACATCTTGGGTGCGATAATTTTTTATATCAAACAATAGACAGTGGATTGTTTTATGAAAAAATAAATAACAAATTAAAAGAAAATAAAAATATCAGTTTTTTTAAAAATATTAATGATATTAACTTAGATAATGCATTTATTTTCAATAGCGTTTCTTATTTTAATAATGATAAAAATAATATTTGGCAGCATTTTTTTGGTGTGGAAATTGAAACTAAAAATAACTATTTTGATGAAAGTATTTTTAATTTAATGGATTTTGATTGTGAACAAAAAAATAGCGTTCACTTTTTTTATACACTTCCTTTTGAAAAAAATATAGCTCTAGTAGAAACCACTTGGTTATCTAAAATGGACGATAATTCTATAAAAGATTATGATAATCAAATCAAAAACTACATAGAAAATCATTTAAAAATAAAAGATTACAAAATAAATTATAAGGAAGAAGGCGCTATACCTCTTTTTTATCCATCAAATATTAGGGAAAAAAATAAAATAAATATTGGAACTGCTGGTGGTATGACAAGACTAAGCACAGGATATACATTTCTTAATATTCAACAACATAGCAAATACATAAGAGAAAATATTGATAATATTTATAATACAAAAATATTTGAAATAGATAAAAAGTATCATTTCTTAGACAAAATATTTTTAAAAGTCTTAGAAAAAAATCCTGAAAAAATGCCAAACGTTTTTTACAATATGTTTAACGCTTCCACAGATACTGTTATAAAATTTTTATCTAATAAGAGTAATTTTTTGGAAGATTTATCTATAATTTTAAAAATGCCGAAGTTACCTTTTATTAAAGCTCTATTAAAAATAAATGACTAATTACATTCAAAAAATAAATCTCGTACATTCTATAGTTTTTCTTTTATTAGTTATTTTTTTTTCTTTACTAATAAATCAAAATCAAAACTTAACTATATCTTCAAGTGCCTGCTTTTTTCTTATAATTACAGTTGGAATATCCCATGGGTCATTGGATGATCTAAAAGGAAAAAAACTTTTAAATATTCTTAATATAAATAAAAAGTCATTATTTTATTTAACCTATATATTTATTGGCATAATGGTAATTTTGATTTGGTTAATTTTTCCTATACTAACACTAACATTATTTCTAATAGTTGCCTCATATCATTTTGGTAAAGAAGATTCTGATTTTTTAGTTAGTAAAAAAAATAGACTAAATGAAATATTTTATTTTTTGAAAGGAATGTTAATAGTAATTGCACCACTATTATTTCATTTTGAAGATACAATAAATATTTTTAAATTATTATTGATAGAAAATGAAAAATTTTATATTTATTTAGGTTTTATTGAAAGTAGCAAATCTATATTAATTTTTTTTTTATTAAGTATAGTTGGCTATATTTATTTCTTAATGAAAAAATTAGAGATAGTAAGTCTTTCCTTATGTTTTGATTTTTTTTCCATATTAATTTTGAACTATTTTTTGACACCACTTATTGCCTTTACTTTATATTTTTGTTTTCTTCATTCATTTAGGCATTCTATTACATTGGCAACAGAACTTGATTCTAATAAATTAAAAAATGGTTTATTTAAGTTTATTAAAAAAGCTTTACCTTTAACAATAATAACTGCAATTTTATTTGTCATAAGTCTCTTTATTCTTTCAAATTATTATGATTTGGATGATGCTATTTTAAAAGTGATATTTATTGGTTTGGCGTCTTTAACCTTTCCACATATATTGCTTGAATATTTAATTGAAAAAAATGAACAACAATAAAAAATTAAAAATTTTATTAGCCGCTCCTAGAGGATTTTGTGCTGGTGTGGATAGAGCTATTGAAATAGTTAAAAAAAGTATAAAAAAATATGGCCCACCTGTTTATGTTAGGCATGAAATTGTTCATAACAAACATGTTGTGGATAGTTTAAAAAAAATTGGAGCTATTTTTGTTGAAGAACTTCACGAAATAAAAGATAAAACTAGACCGGTAATTTTTTCTGCTCACGGTGTACCAAAAAAAGTTCCTATTGAAGCTGAAAATTTTAAAATGGAATATGTGGATGCAACATGTCCGCTTGTATCAAAGGTCCATAGAGAAGCTGAAAATTTAAATAAAAATGGATTACAAATTTTACTAATTGGACATAAAAACCATCCAGAAGTTATAGGAACTATGGGTCAAATTCCCGAGGGAGAAATAGACCTTATCGAAAATGTTGAAGATGCAAATAATTATGAAAATAAATCAAAAAAAAAATTAGCTTTTGTTACCCAAACAACTCTTTCTGTCGATGATACAAAAGAAATAATATCAGCTTTAAAGAAAAAATTTCCAGAAATTAAAGAGCCAAAAAAAGAAGATATTTGTTATGCAACAACAAATAGACAGGCTGCTGTTAAAAAAATTGCAGAAAAGTGTGATATGTTTTTTGTTATTGGAAGCAGAAATTCATCTAACTCTTTGAGATTGGTTGAAGTTGCAAGAAATTCTGGATGCGCAAATTCGAGATTAATTCATTCTGAAAGTGTTGTACCTTTTAAAGAAATAGAAAATTATAAAACTATAGGAATTTCATCAGGGGCTTCTGCTCCTGAAATATTGGTTGATAACTTTATAAATAATTTAAAAAAACAATTTACAGTGGCGATAGAAGAAATAGAAATAGTTAAAGAAAATATAACATTTAAAATTCCTGGAAAATTAAACTAGATGGCAATTTATACAAAAATTTCTTCAAAAGACATTCTATCAATTGAAAAAAATTATAATTTAGGAAAAATAATTCATTTTAAAGGTATTAAAAAAGGAATTGAAAATACTAATTATCTATTAAAAACAAAAAATAAAAAATTTATACTAACGCTTTTTGAAAAAAGGGTTCAAAAAAAAGATTTACCTTTCTTTATGAATTTAATGGACAAGTTAAATAAATATAAAATTAACTCTCCAAAACCTCAAAAAAATAAAAGGGGAAGTTTTTTGATAAATATTAAAAATAAAACTGCCTCTATTGTTTCCTTTGTTGAAGGAAAAGATAAGTTAAAATTAAACCCAAAAAACTGTTATGAAATTGGCAAAAATATAGCCAAATTTCACAGAGCATCTAAAAAAATAAAACTTTATAGAAAAAATTCTTTATCTTTAAAAGATTGGCCAAAATTATTAAATAAAATTGGAAATAAATCCAAAATTATTAGCCCTAATTTAAGTAGTTTAATGAAAAATAGCTTCTTACAAATAAAGAATAAATGGCCTAAAAATTTACCTCATGGAATCATTCATGCCGATTTGTTTATTGATAATATTTTTTTTAAGAAAAATAAATTTCACGGATATATAGATTTCTATTTTGCATGTAATGATTTTTTGATGTACGAAATTGCTATATGTATCAATGCGTTATGTTTTGATAAAAAAAATAATAAATTTATATTTAATAAGAAAAAATCAACAAATCTTATTAAAGGTTATTCAAAAATAAGAAAGTTTTCTGATAAAGAAAAAAAATCTTTAAATGTATTGTGTAAAGGAGCTGCTCTTAGATATTTATTAACAAGAACTTATGATTACTTAAATACTCCAAAAAGTGCTGTTATTAAAATAAAGAATCCAAGAGAATATATTCAAAAACTTAAAGTACATAATCAATTTAACAATTTTAAAAATTATTATAATTAAATGATTAAAATTTATACTGATGGTTCTTGTTTAGAAAATCCAGGAAATGGTGGATGGGCAGCAATAATCATTGTTGATGGAAAAAAAACTGTGATTCAAGGAAGTAAAAAAAATACTACAAACAATCAAATGGAGTTACTTGCTCCAATTGAAGCTTTAAAGAAAATTCCCAAAGGTAGTAAAATTCAAATTTTTACAGACTCTAAATATGTAAAGTCAGGAATAACAGAGTGGATCCATAATTGGAAAAAAAATGGATGGAAAACTGCAAACAAACAGCAAGTTAAAAATATAGAACTTTGGACAGAGTTAGATCTTTTAACTAATGAATTTGAAATAAGTTGGAATTGGGTAAAAGCACATTCAACAGATAAATTAAATAACGAAGTAGATTTAATCGCGAGGGAAGCTGCAAATTTATAATCGGGGCACCTGGCAACAGAACGCCCCTTTAAACTTTACTTTTAACAAATTTTTTTACATCATCAGTATTATTTTTTAATACTTGAAAATTTTCATCTTTATCAAGCACATGCTGAAGCTCTTTGGGTAAATTTTCATGCTTATTTATTGCATTATTTGTAGCATCTGGAAATTTACATGGGTGCGCTGTTGATAAAACTACACAATCATTAAAAGATAGTTTTTTTGCAGCCCCTACTCCAACCGCTGTATGGGGATCTAATATTATATTATTTTCTTCATAATTTTTTTTAATAATGTCTAAAGTTTCTTTTTCATTACAACTTTCAGATAAAAAATCCTTTTGAATTATATCTAAATTGTTCTTTTCAATTTGATAAGAATTTTGCTTAACTTTTTTCATAATTTCTGCTGTTTTTTCAGAGTCGGAATTATTTACATAGTAAATTAATCTTTCAAAGTTGCTTGCTAATTGTATATCCATGCTTGGTGACAATGTTTCTTTAACTTCTTTTGAAACATAATCTCCTTTTGAAATGGCTCTATGTAAAATATCATTTTCGTTTGTTGCAACAATTAGTTTATCAATTGGTAATCCCATTTTTTTTGCAAGATAGCCTGCAAAAACATCACCGAAGTTTCCTGTTGGAACTGAAAAAGAAATAGTTTCTTTCCCTAATTTAAAATATGAATAAAAATAATATACTGCTTGAGCAATAATTCTTGCCCAATTTATTGAGTTTACTCCAGACATATTTATAGATTTAGAAAACTCAAGATCAGAAAAAATTTGTTTTACAATATTTTGACAGTCATCAAAATTTCCATCTATTGCAATATTGAAAACATTATTTTCTTCAACGGTTGTCATTATTTTTCTTTGAACAGAAGAAATTCTATTATTTGGATGTAAAACAAAAATATTTAAATTAGATTTTCCTTTAATTGCATCAATAGCTGCTGCTCCTGTATCTCCAGAGGTTGCAACAACTATATTTATTTTTTTGTCATTTTTACTTAGATAATATTCATACAAATTCCCAATGAACTGCATTGCAACATCCTTGAATGCTAGTGTTGGACCATGAAATAATTCTAATAACTTCATCTCTCCAACATTTGAGATTTTTACAACATCTTTTTCTCTAAATGTTGAATATGATTTTTTAATTAAAGATGAAAGTTCTTCTCTTGAGATAAAATCTGCTGAAAATTGGCTTATTATCTCAGTAGATAATTCATTATAATTTAAATTTTTGAGATCTAATAATTCTTCTTTGCTATATTTTTCTAATGATTTTGGCACATAAAGACCTCCATCATCAGCAAGCCCTTTTAGAAAAACTTCTCCAAAACTGTACTCTTTTTCTTTACTTCTTGTGCTTATATATTTCATCTAGGGTATTCATAAACACTCTAGCGGAATTTTTTTGAGGCGCAATCTTTAAATTAAATAATCTAGTAAGAACAATACAAAAATTAGAAATAAATATAAAATTGAATAAGCAAAGACTTTTTTGGCTTTTTTTAAATCAAATTTATTTTTTTTATATCTATATAAATCTATACAAATAAAGTTGTAATAAAGCGTTATAATCATTGTTGGAATTAGATAAGTTAATCCTGAAAAATTAATTAGATAAGGCAAAATAACAACTGGCAACATTAATAATGAATATATTAAAATATAAAGTTTTGTTTTTTCTGTACCATCAGTGATGGGCATCATTGGTATTTTTGCTCTCTTATAATCGTCAGCTTTGTATAAACTCAAAGCCCAGAAATGAGATGGAGTCCAAAAAAATATTATTAAAAATAATGACAGTGATGCAATAGAAATAGAATTTGTTGAAATAGTCCAGCCTATTACTGGCGGCAATGATCCTGCTATCCCACCTATTACGATATTTTGAGGAGTTTTTCTTTTAAGCCAAATTGTGTAGACAAAAAGATAAAAAGCAATAGTAAAAAACAAAAGAAATGCAGATAAAAAATTTGTAAAATAATAGAGTGCTCCCACTGAAAAAATTGAAAGCATTATTCCAAATGCAAGTGCTTGTTTTTTGTTGACTTTTCCAGTTGGAATTGGTCTTAAACAAGTTCTTGTCATTAAAGCATCAACATCTGCCTCATACCACATATTTAAACATCCTGCAGCTCCTGCGCCTATTGCAACTAGGATTATTGAAATTATTGCATCAAAAGTTTTTAGGTTTGGGCTGGAAGTTAAAAATCCTACTGTACAAGTAAATATAACAAGAGACATAACTCTTGGTTTCATAAGTGAAATTAAGGATTTAGTATAACTACCAATATTTGATGTAGTAATACTTTTGTTTATAACTTTATTTAAAAACATTAATCAACATTCATAGAAACAAAAATTACTAGCAGTATCATTCCTACTATAAGAATATGATTTCCTAAATCAAAAAAACCTACTTGTTGATTTTTTTTATCTATTAATTTTCTGGAAAGAGGTAAATTGTCGTATGGGTTTATTTTAATATTATCACCTTCTTCTTTTTTGTTTTCCATTTTTATAGAAGTTCCAAACCATGTTAAATAAATAAAAAGACCAAAAAATATTAGACCTCCAGCAAGTACAGTGTAACCATCCATATTTTATCCTCCTATAAAAAAGTAAAAAAGTCTTGTAAAAAGAGTATACTTAAATTCTGCAACCATAAGAAATATAAAACATCCTATTGCTGTCATTGGCCAAAGAAGAACATTAACTAAGGCATAACGTTCCCAAAATAAATGCATAAAGAAAGCCATAATTAATCCTGCTTTTAAAAACATAAATATTAAAATTAAAGACCATCTAAGCAAACCTTGGAATTGATACCAATCTACCATGTATGAAAAAAAACTTAAAACAAATAGCAGGCCCCAAATCCAAAGATATATTCCTATCTTATGAGTTGTTGTTTGTTCTTTTTTGTTTGTTTTGTCCATAACTTAATTTACCATAAATAAAAGAATGCAAAAATAAATACCCATACTAAATCTACAAAGTGCCAGTACAATCCAAGAATTTCAATTTCAACATAGTCACCCTTCATTGTAGTAAACCAGCCTCTTTTTCCTTCGTCATAATGTCCAGCAAAAGTTTTATAAGCATATATAAATAAGAAAATAACACCTATTGAAACATGGGTCCCATGAAACCCAGTTATCATAAAGAAAAATGAACCAAATTGTGGAGCTCCGAAAGGATTTTCCCAAGGTCTTACTCCCTCGTGAATTAATTTTGTC
>CACENJ010000015.1 GCA_902560855.1 uncultured Pelagibacteraceae bacterium | reverse complement strand
GGTTGTGTGGTAGAATATAAAACAGCTCTAGAAGAACAACTTGGCAAAGGAGCTTTAGAAAAATTTGATAAAGAGGCAAAATCTAATATGAATGAAATGAACCGTTGTTCAAAAATACTTTATTTTAATTTTAAAAAATTATTAAATAAAAAATAGGCAATCAAAATGAAAGAAGAATTTAAAAAAGCAGTAGCTTTTTATAATAAAGGTAATTTAGATAATGCAAAAAATATTTCTCTAGAAATATTTAAAAATTCTCCAGATTACTTTGATAATTTACGCCTTCTTAATTTTATTTTTTTTAAAGAAAAAAATTATTCTCTTGCAATTGATTTTATTAATAAAGCAATAAAAATAAATCCAAAATTTCATGAAAATTATAACGAAAAAGGTAATGCTTGCTTTAAACTTAAAAAACACCATGCAGCTATTGAATGTTATGATAAAGCAACCGATATTAATCCAAAATATTTTGACGCATTTTATAATAAAGGGGTTGTTCTACATGAATTAAAAAAACTAGAAGAAGCTATAGAAAACTATAATAAAGCTCTTTCAATAAATGAAAATCATACTTTTTCGCTCAATAATAAAGGTTTTGCACTTCAACAATTAAAAAAATTTGATGAGGCTTTAAGTAGTTATAATAAAGTCTTAAAAATTGATCCTAATTTTAATTTTTTACTTGGTAAAATAATTCACAACAAAAGTTTGATGTGTAATTGGGATTCTTTTGAAAAAGATTTAAAAAATTTAAAAAAAGAAATTAATAATAATAGGATATCTACCCTGCCTTTTGTTACACTTTCATTATACGATATACCTAAATTACATAAAAAAACAGCAGAAATTTGGATTAAAAAAAATTTTGAAAATAATAAAATTTTAACAACTCTTCCTAAATATAAAAAAAATAATAAAATAAAAGTTGGTTATTATTCTGCAGACTTTCATAATCATGCAACATCTCTGCTAATAGCAGAAATGCTTGAGCTACATGATAAGTCAAAATTTGAAATATTTGGCTTCTCTTTTGGACCAGATAAAAATGATAGTATGAGAAAAAGAGTATCAAAATGTTTTAAAAATTTTTTAGATGTCAGATTGAGTTCAGATGATGAAATAGTAAAATTATCTAGAAATTTAAAAATAGATATTGCTATTGATTTAAAAGGGATAACAACAGATGAAAGATTTGGAATTTTTTTAAATCGTTGTGCTCCAATTCAAGTAAGTTTTTTAGGTTACCCAGGAACTTCGGGGGCTAATTTTATTGATTATATTATTGCTGATAAAGTTTTAATTACCAAAAAAAATGAAAAATACTTTACTGAAAAAATAATTTATATGCCAAATTCTTATCAACCTAATGACTCAACAAAAAAAATATCTAACAAAATACTAAATAAAGAAAATTTTAATTTACCAAAAAATAGTTTTGTTTTTTGCTGTTTTAATCAAAATTATAAAATTACTCCAAATATTTTCGATATATGGATGAAATTATTAAAAAACAAAAAAAAAAGTGTTTTGTGGTTAATTAAAGATAGCGAAAAAGGAGCTTTAAATCTAAAAAAAGAAGCTAAAAAAAGAGGAATAAGCCCAGATAGAATTATATTCGCAAATAGAATGTCAGTTTCAGATCATTTAGCTAGGCACAAATTAGCAGACTTATTTTTAGACACTTTTCCTTATTCAGCTCACACTACATGCAGTGATGCACTTTGGTCTGGTTTGCCTATTGTAACACTAATGGGAAATTCTTTTGCAAGCAGAGTAGGTGGAAGTTTATTAAAAGCCATTGGTTTAAAAGATCTAATTACTAAGAATATAACTACATACGAAAATTTAATCCTTAAACTTGCAAATGATCCTAAAAAATTAAAAAATATAAGAAAAAAATTAAATCAAAATAGATTCAAAATGCCCTTATTTGATACAAAAACCTATACTAAAAAATTGGAGTCATCATATACAAAAATATACAAAAGGTATCATGAAGGCAAATTACCTAAAAACATTATAGTAGATTAAAAAATTTAAGCTGGTTTATTCATAGAACTAAAAAATTCATCATTATTTTTTGTATTTTTTAGTTTTGACATTATAAATTCTATTGCGTCCATAGTTCCCATGGGGGCTATAATTCTTCTTAATACATTCATTTTTTGAAGATCATCTTTAGCAAAAATTAACTCTTCACGCCTTGTTCCTGATTTCGTAATATCAATAGCTGGAAAAATTCTTTTATCAGAAATTTTTCTATCAAGAATTGTTTCGCTATTACCTGTTCCTTTAAATTCTTCAAAAATTACTTCGTCCATTCTACTTCCGGTATCTATTAAAGCTGTTGAAATTATAGTTAAAGAACCTCCTTCTTCAATATTTCTGGCCGCACCAAAAAATCTTTTTGGTCTTTGAAGAGCATTTGCATCAACTCCACCAGTTAATACTTTACCAGAACTTGGAACTACAGCATTATAAGCTCTTCCAAGTCTCGTTATTGAATCTAATAATATAACAACATCTTTTTTATGTTCAGTTAATCTTTTTGCTTTTTCAATTACCATTTCTGCTACAGCAACGTGTCTTTGGGCTGGCTCGTCAAATGTTGAACTAATTACTTCTCCATTAACAGTTCTTTGCATATCCGTTACTTCTTCTGGTCTCTCATCTATAAGAAGTACCATTAAATAACATTCTGGGTGATTGGCCGTGATTGAATTTGCTATACTTTGCAAAATCATAGTTTTACCGGCCTTCGGCGGCGATATAATTAAAGATCTTTGTCCTTTTCCAATAGGACTAACTAAATCAATTAATCTTGGAGTTAAATCAGGATTTTTTGATACCTTGTTACTCTCTACTTCCATAACCAACTGTTTATTAGGATAAAGAGGAGTTAAGTTGTCAAAAGCAATTTTGTGTCTTGATTTTTCTGGATCTTCAAAATTTATTTTACTTACTTGCAATAATGCAAAATATCTTTCTCCATCTTTTGGTGCTCTGATTGAACCCTCAACAGTATCTCCGGTTCTTAATCCAAAACGTCTGATCTGGCTAGGGCTAACATAAATATCATCAGGTCCTGGTAAATAATTTGATTCCATCGCTCTTAAAAAACCAAACCCATCTTGTAATAATTGTAATACACCTCCACCTGTTATTTCTTCACCTTTTTCAGCTAATTTTTTTAATATGGCAAATAAAATTTCTTGTTTTCTTAAAGTGCTGGCATTTTCAACACCTAATTCCTCAGCCTGTGTAATAAGTGCTTCTGAAGTATTTTTTTTCAACTCTTGTATGTTCATATGTGGGATTGTCTTTGTTTAGATAGTGATAATATATATGCTCTTGTTTATTTTTCAAGGGTTAGAGTGGCTTAAAAATTACAATAAAAACAATTAAAATTAACAATATTGTGGGAACTTCATTAATTATTCTAAAGAATCTTGATGTTTTGGTATTTTGATCAGTTTTAAGTTTATTCAAAAAGTAACCTAAATAAAAATGATAAAAAGTTAATAAAAAAACAAATATTAATTTAAATTGAATCCATTTTGTTGTTAAAACTTCAAATCCTATAATAAAAATTAAAATTAATCCAAAAAGCCATGATAAAAACATAGCTGGCATCATAATATAAAAATACAATTTTCTTTCCATAGTTTTAAAAATATTTGTAGAATTTAAATCATTAATATTTTCAACATGATAAACAAAAATTCTAGGTAAATATAATAATCCAGCCATCCAAGAAATTACTGCTATTAAGTGTAAACTTTTAAATAATAAATAACTATTCATAGTTTAAACAAGGACACTTTTTTAAATTTGATGGACATTTTGTTATAGGTGGATAAAGATAATCATTAAATTTATATTCATCTTTTTTTGATATTAAGTCTGTCATAGCTTTTATAAAATCTTCATTTGTTCCCAATGCTGGTATTCTTGTATATTGTTTGCACCCATTATCTATGGCTAATTTTTTATATTCTATATCAAGCTCCACTAAAGTTTCGGAATGTTCTGATACAAATGCTATTGGAACCAATACAATGTGTTTACCAATTTTTGAATTTTCTATAATAACTTTATCCGTCGAAGGTCCAATCCATTTTAAAGGCCCAACTCTACTCTGATAACTTAATATCCAATCTAAATTATCGCAATTTAAATTTTTCACTACTTCATTTACAGATTGTTCAACTTGCCATTGATAAGGATCTCCTTTTTTTATATTTTTTTCTGGCAAACCATGAGCGGAAAAAATTAATTTATAATTTTTTAAACCTTTTATTTTTTTATTAATTTCCTTTGTATGAGCATTAATAAAATTTTTATCAGTCGGATAACAACAGATTACACTTGTTTTTATTTTATAATTATTTTTTTTACAAACATCATTCCATTCTTTTATTGATGAACCAGAAGTAGCTGCTGAATATTGTGGGTAAAGAGGCATTAATATTATTTCTTCTGGTTTATATAATTGAACATTTTTAATAACATTGCTTGCTCTAGGATTCCAACATCTCATAACTACGAAACATTTATATTCATCTTTTTCTTGATTTTGATTTAGATTTTTTTCTAAAGAGTTAGATTGATCTTTAGTTAAATTTAATATTGGAGAAGATCCTCCCAATTCTTTGTATATATTTTTTGCTATTGGTGTCCTTCTTTTTGAAATTAATTTTGCCAGTGGATATCGTAAAAAGGTAGGTAAATTTAAAATTGCCGGATCATTAAATAAATTAAAAAGAAATGGTTCAACATTTTCTAATTTATCAGGTCCTCCCAAATTAAATAATATAACTGCTTTTTTCATTTAATAATCTTTTACAAGTTTAACCAAATAATCAACCATCATAGGATCGGTTTCCGGTAATATTCCATGTCCCAAGTTGAATATGTAAGGATGATTTTTAAATATATTTAAATATTTTAAAGATTCTTTTTTTAAATTTTCTTTATCTGATAACAAAATCTTCGGATCAAGCCCTCCTTGAATTGGTATCTTTATTTCTTTAATTATTAATTTTGGGTCCACGTTATAATCAATACTAATTGCGTCTGGTTTTACATTTTCACAGAAATTTTTATAATTTTTTATTTTTCTTGGAAAACAAATTACTGGAACATTTAACGATTTAACATAATTAACTAAATTTTGCGTTGGTTCATAAACATAATTTGACAATTTCTTTTCTTCTAATAAACCTGCCCAACTATCAAATATTTGTATAATTGTTGCTCCACTTTTAACTTGCTGTTTTATATGTAATTTTAAAAATTTTTCTAAAATAATTAATGTTTTTTTTATTAAAAAATCATCTTTAAAAAAATCTTTAACTAATTTTTTTTTGGGAGAATTTTTATTAATCATATAAACTAATAATGTCCAAGGAGCCCCTACAAATCCTATTAAATCTTTATTTTTTAGTATTGAATTTTTTTTAACATTTTTAATAGATTTATATATAGGCTTTAGTTTATTTATAAAATCCATTTCATTAACTTTTGAAATTTTTTCTAAATTTATATCTCCTAACTTTGGCCCAAAATTCTTTTTGAAATTAACTTTTTGACTTAAACCATAAGGGACCATTAAAATATCAGAAAATATTATAGCTGCATCTAAATTAAACCTTTTTAATGGTTGAAGTGTTATTTCGCTAGATAAAACATTATTTAAGCATAAATTTATAAAATTTGGATTTAATTTTCTAATTTCCCTAAATTCAGGCAAATATCTGCCTGCTTGTCTCATAAACCAAATAGGTTTAGTTTTAGTTTTGTTTTTTATTAAACATTCGTAGATAGGTGTTTTCATCTTAAATAATATATATAAGAGTTTAGTTTTAGTAGTAAGTAGTATGAATAATGAGAATTATCTTTTTTACACATTTTATTAAATATTTATCCACATATAGTTATTTTTAAAAACAACAATAAATTCATATATTATTGATAATAATTTTTACTTATTTAATAAACTGTATATTAATTATTAACATGTGTAATATTGTTAATAAATGAAGCTTTTTAACCTTAAAAAAACGAGAAAAATAAAATTTAAGTATATGAGCATCAATACGTTGAAGTTATAAACAGTTTGTATATGAGTAATACATATGAAATTTATTTAGTTTCGGATTCAACTGGCGAAACATTAGATAGAATTTTTTTAGCTCTTAAAGCACAATTTAATAGAATTAATTATAAAACACACCAATTTTCTTTTACAAGAACTGAAAACCAAGTATCAAAAATAATTGATATTTGTAAGAATAAAAAAAATTGTATTATTTTATATACGATAGTAGATATTAAACTTGCTAAATTTTTAACATCAATAAGTGAAAAAAACAAAATACCATGCTTTGGGGTGTTGGGTGATTTAATTTTATCTTTTTCTAAACTACTTAATCAAAAAGCATCTCATGTTCAGAGCGGCCAACACGTTCTAGATGAAGAATATTATAATAGAATTGAAGCAATACAATTTACAATGAATCATGACGATGGAAACAAAATAGAAGATATAAACAAATCAGACATAATTTTGTTAGGTGTTAGCCGCACTAGCAAAACACCAACATCTATATACTTAGCCAATAAAGGTTTTAAAACTTCTAATATACCTTTAATTAATAAAGAATCTTTACCAAATGTTTTAAAAGAAAACCCTAAACTTACTTGCATAGTTGGCCTAATTACAGAGCCTGAAAGATTAGTTGATATTAGAAGGAATAGAATGAATTCATTAAAAGAAAAAGAAAATATTAATTATACAAATTATGAAAAAATATTTAAAGAAGTAGAAGAATCAAGACAAATATTCAAAAAATATAAGTGGCCAACCGTAGATGTTACTAGAAAATCTGTTGAGGAAACCGCTGCATCAATAATAAAAATTTACGAAATCGAAAAAGAAAATGGTAGATAACATTATTCTTGCTTCCAAAAGTGAGGTTAGAAAAAAAATATTAGAAGAAAATGGAATTAGTTGTACGGTGGAACCTGCTAATATAGATGAAGATTTAATTAAAAAAAGTCTTCTAGAAGAAGGGGCATCTCCGAACATAATTTCAAAAAATTTAGCAGAATTAAAAGCAAATAAAATTAGTCAAAAAAAAAATGAAAAAATAGTATTAGGAGCAGATAGTGTAATTGATTTAAATGGAGTTATTATTTCAAAACCATCAAATAGAGATGAGGCTTTAGAAATACTTAAAAAATTAAATGGTAAAAAACATTATTTGATAAGTTCAGTTTGTATATCAAAAAGCGGATCTATGATTTGGAATTATACAGATAAAGCAGCTTTGACCATGAAAGAAATGAAAATAGATGAACTTAAACTCTATTTATCAAAAATTGATGATAAAACCTTATATGCTTATAATGTTTATCAAATAGAGGGAGAGGGTAGATCTTTATTTTCTAAAATAGAGGGAGACGAAGATACAATTATGGGCCTACCCGTAAAACAAATAAAAAAATATTTAAGTATGTTTGGGTAAAAATGAAAAAATATTTAGTAATAGGAAATCCAATAGAGCATTCTTTATCTCCCAAACTACATAATTATTGGTTTAAAAGAAATAATATAAATGCAATTTATGATAAAAAAAAAATTGATAAGAGTGATATTAAAGAAATTATTTCCAATATAAAAAACGGGAAAATTGATGGAATAAATGTAACTGTGCCTTTTAAACAATCCGTTATTCGTTTTCTTGATGAACTAAGTTTAGAAGCAAAAGAAGCACAATCAGTAAATACAATTTATAAAGAAAATAATAAAATTTTAGGACACAATACTGATACAATTGGATTTGAACTTGCAATTAGAAAAAAAGGATATGATGTTAAAGATAAAAAAATATTTATTTTAGGAGCTGGTGGAGTTGTTCCTTCAATTATTTTAGCTTTAAGAAAAATGAAAGCAGCAAAAATTATTCTAAGCAACAGAACAAGAAAAAAGGCTGAAGAACTTAAAAATAAATTTTCAGAATTAGAAATAATTGATTGGGGCAAAACACCGGAATTTAACATGATAATCAACGCTACAAGTCTTGGTCTTAAAGAAAATGACGAAATAAAATTAAATTATAAGGATTTGGGTACGGACAAATTATTTTATGATGTTATTTATAATCCAAAACAAACAAAATTTCTTATAAAAGCAAAAGAATTTAAAAACCAAACTGAAAATGGGAAAATGATGTTTATTTACCAAGCTCACCAGGCTTTTACAATATGGAATAAAGTTATGCCTAAAATTGATGAAGAAACAATCAAATTACTGGACTGATGATTAGAATAGGTATAGTTGGCAATATAGGCTCAGGAAAAAGTTATGTAGCTAAACAATTTGGTTTTCCCGTCTTTAATGCAGATGAGGAAGTTAGAAAAATTTATAAACGAAATAGAAAATGTTTTAAAAAATTAAAAAAAATTTTTCCAAATCATAAATTTTCATTTCCAATTAAAAAAAAAGAACTTTCACAAATAATATTAAAAAATAAATTTAATATTAATAAGATTAATAGAGTAGTTCACCCAGAAGTTCGTTTAAATTTAAATAAATTTCTTAAAAAAAACAGGAATAAAAAAGCAGTTGTTTTAGATATTCCGCTTTTATTGGAAAACAAGATTAACAAAAAGAAAGATTTCATAGTATATGTAGAAGGTAAGAAAAATGAAATTAATAAGAGGCTCAGAAGAAGAAATAACTTTAATACAAGTTTATTTAAAAAATTATATAAATTACAACTTTCTTTAGAAATTAAAAAAAAAAAATCAAATTTTATAATAAAAAACAATTTTAAAACTTTATCTGCAAAAAAAAATGTTAAAATAATAAAAAATAAAATTTTTAAAAAATGAAAGAAGTAGTTTTAGATACCGAAACAACTGGTCTTGAGGTTAAAGATGGTCATAGAATTGTAGAAATTGGATGTATTGAACTTGAAAATCAAATCCCAACTTCAAAAAAATTTCATTGTTATTTAAATCCGGAAAGGAAAGTTTCAGAAAAAGCGCTAGAAATTCATGGTTACAACGATGATTTCCTTTCAGCTCAAAAAAAATTTTTAGATGTATGTGATGATTTTTTAAATTTTATAAAAGATAAAAAATTAATTATTCATAATGCTGAGTTCGATATAGGTCATTTAAATAATGAACTTTCTTTAATTGGAAGAAAAAAAATTGATAAAAAAAATGTTATAGACACTTTATATTTAGCTAGAGAAAAATTCCCTGGTTCACAAATAAATCTTGATGCACTTTGTAAAAGGTTTCAAATAGATAATTCTAGGAGAACTAAACATAATGCTCTTGTAGACTGTGAACTATTATCCAAAGTATACATAAATTTAATTGATCAAAAAGAACCAACTCTAAATTTTAAATCCTCAGAAAAAGAAAAAACGGATATAGATTTAAATAATATAATTTATTGTAAAAAGATTGTATATCCTACAAAAGAAGAATCTAAAAACCATAAAGAGTATTTAAAATCTAAATTTAATAAAAATTTTTTTAGTTAAATTTTGAATTATAAAGTTTTTCGAAATCTATATCTTTGACATCAACTTGTTGGTAACCAGAATTGTTTATTAAATCTGTGAATGCTTTTTCCATTTTTTTTTGAATTTTTTTTTGTACATCACATAATATAATTTTTTCAATTTCTTTTTTTTCTTTTACACCTTCTTCAAGTTTAACAATAGCTACATAAACAAGTTCAAAATAAGATTTTTTTTCATTATCTTCCTTATCAGCAAATTTTAAAGTAGTACTGACTTCAATTAATTTATTTTTTGTTGGGTTTGAATTAATATCTATAGTTAATTGATATTTTGAAATATAGTCTTTAACAAATAAATATGTTTGCACATCTTTCGTCTCACTAGATACATCTTTAATAAATTCAGCTAATATTTTAAATTTTTCCATTTTTATCTTCATCTATATCTTCAAATTCACCATTAATAAAATCTTGTTTTTTATTTTTTGGATCAGAATATTTATTTTTAACTTTTTTAAACAATAGTTTTCTAGTAGGAGGAAAAATTAATAAAAAACCAATAATATCAGTTGCGAATCCTGGTAGAATTAAAAGTAGAGCTGCAAAAGCTAGTGCAGCACCTGAAATTATCTCATAAATAGGTAACTGATTTTTGACAATTTGAGACATCCCAGATCTTAATGTATTAAAACCTTCATAACGTGCGTACATAATTCCAATTACTGCTGTAATCAGAATTAGCGAAATGGTGTTAAATGCACCTATATAAGACCCCACCTTTATAAAAAGGTATATCTCTATTATAGGAACAAATATTAACAAAAATAAAAGTGAATTCATTTATCTTTAATCTAATTTGCCAGTTGAAATTAAGCAATATACTAATTACATTTATATAGATATATGAATTATAGTTTTGAGTACATTGATATAATACTACTTGCAATGATTGCGGGTTTTATTTTTTTAAGGTTAAGAGGAATCTTAGGGAAAAGGACAGGACGTGAAGAAAATTTAAGTTCAAGTTTTCCACATGATTTTTCTAAGGAAAATTTAAAAAAAAATAAATTAGAAGAAGATAATTTTGGTGTAAAAGAAAAGGAAAATTTTTTAGAAGGTGCAAAAATAGCCTATGAGACAATAATAACTAATTTTGCATCTGGTAATTTGAAAAATATAAAATATTTATTAGATAAAAAAGTTTTTGATCAATTTAATGATGCACTTCATGAGAGAAAAAACAAAGGACATATATCTAACACAACTTTTATAGGTATAAATTCAGCTTCAATTAAAGAACATAACAAAGTAAATAATATTATTGAAGTAACGGTTGATTTTGTGAGTGAAATTATATCTTGCGTAAAAGATAAGGATAATAAAATTTTATCTGGAGATCCAGAAAAAGTTAGAAAAGTTTTTGATACATGGAAATTTTCAAAAGACTCTAGATCTAATAATCCAAACTGGTTATTAATAGATACTCAAATATAATTGAATAAAAAAATATCAGATAAAGATAAAAAAGATTGGAAAGATTTTATATCTAATAAAGAGAAATTACATAATAAAGATAATTATTTAAATGAAAATAAAAATAAAATTGAAATTATCAAAACTATAGATTTGCACGGTTTCTCATTGGAAAATGCAAATAATGTTATTGAAGAGTTTATAATAAAATGTTTTAAAAATAATGTAAGTAAAATTATTGTTATTACCGGCAAAGGTTTGAGATCAAAAAATATTAAAAACCCATATGTTTCTAAAGATTTAAGTATTTTAAAATATTCTGTGCCAGATTTTATAAAATCAAAACAAAATTTAATGAAAATAATTAAACAAATAGAAGAAGCCAATATAGAAGATGGTGGGGAGGGAGCTTTTTATATTTTTTTAAAAAAATAAAAAAATGAACAATTTAAAAATTAATAAAGCTGCTGATATTTTATATAACTCTAGAATAAATCTTAAAAGAATTAAAGAACTACCAAAAGATTGTACTCCAAAATCAATTGAAGAAGCTTATTCTATACAAGATGAATTAACTAAAAGATATCTTTCAGAAAAAGAAAAAACTTTAATAGTTGGTAAAAAAATAGGATGTACAAATGAAGCAGCTAAAATTCAATTAAATATTAATGAATCATTTTTTGGGAATATGTATTCTAATAATATATCTAAGTCTAATACTACAATTAAATCAGGCAAATATTTTAGTCCATTTGTTGAACCTGAATTTTCATTTGTTATGAAAAAAGAACTTGACCCTTCGAAAGCACCTTATACTGCTGATATTGTCTACAAATCAATTTTAGCAGTTCTACCCTCCATCGAATTAGTTGATTCTAGATATGATGATTGGACAAGTATTGGTGTGTATAATTTAATAGCAGATAATGCTGTCCATGCACACTGGATTTATGGAGAAGAAAAAAAAAATTTAAATTTGTTTGATTTCAATAACCATTCTGTTGAACTTTTCATTAATGAAAAATTTATTGAGAAAGGTAATTCAAACGCAGTCATGGGAAATCCTATTAATTCTTTAACTTGGTTAATAAACAATTTGGCAATTAATGGTAAAGTTTTGCCTAAAAATTATTTTATTAGTACTGGCACTTGTACAAAAGCTATTCCAATCTCTGAAGGGGATAAAGTAACAGCAGATTTTGGAAAACTTGGTAATGTTAGTTTTGATTTTAAAGAATGAATTTTGATAAATCAGTATCTTTCACTAATTCACCCAAATTTTTCTTAACATAATCTGAGTCAATAATTAATTTTTCACCACTTCTATCAGTTGCGGTAAAACTGATTTCATCAAGTACTTTTTCAATAATTGTGTGAAGCCTTCTTGCGCCAATATTTTCAACAGTAGAATTCACTTCTGTTGCGAGATTAGCAATTGTATCAATTCCATCATCTGAAAACTCTAAATCTACATTTTCAGTTTTGAGTAATGCTTTATATTGCTTTATTAAACTGTTATCTGGTTCTTTAAGAATTCTTTTAAAGTCTTCACTTGTTAAAGCGTCAAGTTCTACTCTTATTGGTAATCTTCCTTGTAATTCAGGAAGTAAATCAGAAGGTTTAGCAAGTTGGAAAGCTCCTGAAGCTATAAATAAAATATGGTCAGTTTTGATTGGACCATATTTTGTACTAACAGTTGTTCCTTCAATTAATGGGAGTAAATCGCGTTGCACACCTTCTCTTGAAACGTCTCCACCGACACGATCTGTTCTTGCAGAAATTTTATCTATTTCATCTAAAAATACTATTCCATTATTTTCAGTAGAATTTTTTGCTGACTTTATAATTTTATCTTCTTCAATTAATTTATCAGATTCTTCATTAATCAATATTTCGTGTGATTCTTTTACAGACATTTTTTTCTTTTTGGCTTTAGCACCCATTGACTTGCCAAGCATTTCACTAATATTTATCATTCCTACATTTGCTCCAGGCATTCCAGGTATTTCAAATGAGGGCATAGTGCTGTTCTCACTAACTGCTATTTCAATTTCATTATCGTCTAAATCGCCATTTCTAAGTCTTTTTCTAAAACTTTCTCTTGTAGCAACACTTGCTTTATTACCAACTACTGCATCTAATACTCTTTCTTCAGCAAGTTTTTGAGCTTTAGCATAAACTTCCTTTCTTTTTTTTACTTTTTCCATCGCTATAGCAATTTCTAAAAGATCTCTTACTATTTGTTCAACATCTCTTCCTACATATCCAACTTCTGTAAAACGTGTAGCTTCAACTTTTACAAAAGGTGCTTCTGCTAATTTTGATAAACGTCTTGATATTTCTGTTTTTCCAACTCCTGTTGGCCCGATCATTAAAATATTTTTTGGCAAAACTTCATCTTTCATATCCCCTTTTAGGGCTTGTCTTCTCCATCTATTTCTCAACGCTATAGCAACTGCTCTTTTTGCTTTATTTTGTCCAACAACATATCTGTCAAGTTCAGATACTATTTCTCTTGGCGATAAAGAACTAATAAACGAATTTTTATGATTTCCTTTTTTTTCTTTAGGAATTAGAGAAGTTACGTTTGATTTTTCCATTATATTTTTTCTATTTTTACATTATTGTTTGTATAAACACATATTTCTGATGCAACTTTAATAGACTTTTTTGCAACTTCTTCAGCTGACATATCTGTTTCCATAAGAACTTTTGCTGCAGCAAGGGCATAATTTCCACCCGAACCGATACCAATTACATTATCTTCGGGCTCTAAAACATCTCCAGTACCTGAAATTATAAAACTTTTTTCTTTGTCTCCTATAGCCATCAGTGCTTCTAACCTTCTAAGATATTTATCTGTACGCCAGTCCTTTGCTAATTCAACAGCAGCTCTAGTTAAATTTCCCGCATGTTTTTCTAATTTTGCCTCAAGTCTTTCAAATAATGTTAAAGCATCAGCAGTTGATCCTGCAAATCCAGCGATCACATTTCTTTTCTCAATCTTTCTAACTTTTGTAGCAGTACTTTTAATTACAGTGTTGCCCATACTTACTTGCCCATCACCAGCAACAACAACCTCATTATTCTTTCTTACTAGAACGATTGTAGTTCCATGCCATTTAACATTATCAGTCATTACTTATATAGATGGATATGAATTTAAATACTTCAAGAGCTTGATTAGAATTATTGATATAACTAATTAATATCTATATACCTACAAAATTATAATGAGTAGAAAAGCAAAAATATCTAGAAAAACAAAAGAAACCAGTATTAATGTTGAGTTAAACATTGATGGAAAAGGAAAATATAAAATTGATACAGGTATAGGATTCCTTGACCATATGCTTGAACAATTATCAAAACATTCCTCTATCGATTTAAATGTTAAAGCAAAAGGCGATACTCATATTGATCTTCATCACACCACAGAGGATACCGGGATTGCAATTGGTGAGTGCTTAAAAAAAGCCTCAAAAAAATTTATTGGAATAAAAAGATATGCACATGCAATGATACCAATGGACGAAACCTTAACCAGAGTTGCAGTTGATGTATCAAATAGACCATATTTAATTTGGAAAGTAGATTTAAAAGTAGAAAAACTTGGAGAGATGGATACAGAGTTGTTTAAAGAGTGGTTTCAAGCTTTTTCACAAGCTGCTGGCATAACTTTACATATAGAGAATTTGTATGGAGATAATAGTCATCACAAAGTTGAGTCATGCTTTAAAGGATTGGCTAGATCTTTGAGAGCAGCATTAGAAATAGACCCAAGAAATAAAAAAGTAATACCTTCTACTAAAGGCTCATTATAAATATTAATGAATATAACAATTGTTGACTATAATTCAGGCAACATAAGCTCTGTGATTAACTCATTCAAAGAAGTGGGTAAAAATAAATACGATATTAAAATTTCTTCAGAATCTAAAATTATAAAAAATTCTGATAAAATAGTTCTTCCTGGGCAAGGATCATTTAAAAGTTGCGTTGAAGGATTAAAGAAAATTGATGGTTTAACAGAAAGTCTCAATCAATTTGTTTTAGATCAAAAAAAACCATTACTTGGAATTTGTGTTGGGATGCAAATGTTTGCTGATATAGGATTTGAGGAAACGAAAACAAAAGGATTAGGTTGGATACCAGGAAAGGTTTCAAAAATTGATAATCAAAAAGGAGAATATAAATTACCTCATATCGGGTGGAATGAGATTAAAATTAATAATTCAGGTAAAATTTTTAAAGATATACGTGATATGTCTCATATGTATTTTGTGCATAGTTACGAATTTATACCTGAAGACAAAAGTGTAGTCTCAAGTACAACAAATTATTCAACCAATATTGTTAGTTCTGTTGAAAAAAATAATATTTTTGGAACACAATTTCACCCTGAAAAGAGTGATAAAACAGGATTACAAATAATTGAAAATTTTATAAATTTATAATTAACATTATTTTACGTGAAAGAGCCAAAAAGAAATTATTAAATATATGAAAATATTTCCCGCAATAGACATTAAAGATAAAAAATGTGTTAGGCTAATTAAAGGAGACTTTAATAATAAAATTGAATATGAAATGTCTCCAATTGATCAAGCGGGCAAATATAAAGATCATGGTTTTAAAAATTTACACATTGTTGATTTAGATGGAGCTTTAACCGGTAAAACGGTTAATTTAGACACTATTGAAGAAATAGTTGGTAAATTTGATTTTAAAATTGAAATTGGTGGGGGAGTTAGAACTTTTGAAAGTATTGAAAAGTATATAAATTCTGGTGTCGAGAAAGTAATTTTAGGAAGTGCTGCTATAAAAGATAAAAATTTTTTGAAAAAAGCTTGCTCAAAATTTCCAAATAAAATTGCTTTAGGTTTAGACGCTAAAGATGGATATCTTTCAGTATCTGGATGGAAAGAAAACTCCAATCAATTAACTTTGGATTTTTTAAAAGAGGTTAATGATTATGGTGCAAGCAGATTAATATATACTGATATTAATAGAGATGGCACTAAAGCAAGTCCTAATTTTGAAGATACTATTAAAGTTGCCGAAATATCAAATTGTCCTGTGATAATTTCAGGGGGAGTTTCTTCAATTGATGATGTCAAAAAAGCAAAAAATTTAAAAAATATTGAAGGTATAATTGTTGGTAAAGCTATATATGATGGTGATATAAAATTAAACGAACTTGCAAAAGAGATAGATGCTTAAAAATAGAATAATTCCCTGTTTAGATGTAAAAAACGGACGTGTCGTTAAGGGTATAAATTTCGTTGATCTTAAAGATGCGGGGGATCCAGTAGAACAAGCTAAAATTTACAGTGATGGTGGAGCGGATGAAATTTGTTTTTTAGATATCACTGCTTCTAATGAAAATAGAGATACTATTTTTGATGTAGTAAAAGACACATCAAAAAAATGTTTTGTACCTTTGACTGTTGGAGGCGGAGTTAGAAGTGTTGAAGATATAAATAAATTACTTAATTGTGGAGCTGATAAAGTTTCTATTAACACTGCTGCCGTTCAAAATGCAGAAGTAGTTGTTGAGAGTTCAAAAAAATTTGGATCTCAATGTATTGTTGTTGCAATAGATGCAAAAAAAAATGATAAAATGTGGGAAGTATTTACTCATGGAGGAAGAAATAAAACTGGAATAGATGCAATAGAATTTGCAAATAAAATGGAAGCTAGTGGAGCAGGAGAGTTGTTAGTTACTTCTATGGATAGGGATGGAACTCAAGTTGGTTATGATATTGATTTAATGTCCAAGATATCTTCTAAAGTTAATATACCAGTTATAGCCTCGGGTGGAGTAGGTAATTTAGATCATTTAGTTGATGGTATAAAATTAGGAAATGCTAGTGCTGTTTTAGCAGCATCTATATTTCATTATGGTAAATATTCTATTAAAGAAGCCAAGGAATATTTGGACTCAAAAGGAATACCTGTTAGAATTTAATATGTTAAATACATTAGAAACTTTATTTAACCTCGCGAGACAAAGAAAAAATACTCCAGTAGAAGGTTCATATACAACAAAATTACTTAATGATAAATTGTTAAGCAAAGAAAAAGTTTTAGAGGAAATAAATGAACTAATAGAAGCAGTAGAAAAAAATACAAATAAAATTCATGAAGCTGCTGATGTTTTTTATCACTTAACAATGTATCTTGAGGCTAATGAAATTAAAATTGAAGATGTAATGGAAGAATTAAATAAGAGAAAAAAATGACTTATGATGACAATAATATTTTTGCAAAAATCTTAAGAGGAGAAATTCCCTGTAACAAAATATATGAGGATGATTTTGTTTTGTCATTTCACGATATTAGTCCTCAAAAAAAAATTCATGCTTTAGTAATTCCAAAAGGTAAATATGTTGACCTTGATGATTTTAGCCTGAATGCTTCACCAGTGGAGATGGTAGGATTATTAAAAGGAATAAATATTGTTGCAAAAAAATTAGGAATATCAGTAGATACTGGAAAAGGATATAGGGCCTTAACAAATATTAGTGAATATGGTGGACAAGAAGTTCCCCATCTTCATTTTCATTTATTTGGAGGTGAAAAAGTTGGGAAGATGGTTCAATAATGGACAAAATAGTCAGAAATTATTTAGAAATAAAATCTTTAGATGAATTACAATATCAGGAAAGACAAAACACTAAATATATTGTTAAGGAAGTTTTACCTGACAATTTTCAATTAAATAAATTTTTTTATAAACAAATTGGTAAAAACTATAATTGGAACGACAGGTTAGTTTGGGATGATAAAAAATGGGCAGACTATGTTTCTAATTCAAATGTATTTACTTTTATTTTAAAGGATAATGAAGATATAGCAGGTTTTTTTGAACTTATTTATCACAGAGAAGAATCCGAAGTAGAAATTGCTTATTTTGGATTATTGAAAGAATATATGGATAAAAAGCTAGGAGGATACATGTTGAGTGAAGCTATAAAAATATCCTTTTCATATAAAGTGAATAGAGTTTGGGTGCATACTTGTTCTTTAGATCATAAGCATGCTTTAAAAAATTATATATCAAGGGGAATGAAAATATATAATACAGAGACCATAAGTGCTAAATCAGCTTAATTCATTTCAGGCAGTTTAAATATATTTTCATTAATTTTTTGGTTGTATTTAATATTATAAATAAAAGTAATAACTAGATTTTGATAAATATCTTCTGTTTGCCAACCTACTAAGTTTAAAGTTTCTTTGTCAAAAAATATATTAATTTCAGCATTATCTTTAATTATAGTAAAATTAATATATTTTTTTTCTATAATTCTACTTTCTGAATTTTCAATTTGGTTAACCAAAAAATCTTTATCAAGAATTAATGCTAGTGGAGTTTTTTTAAGAGGGTACAAATAATACTGATTGTTAGATTTATTTTTTATTACTAAAGATCTTCCATTTGAAACCATAATTTTATTTTTAGCACTGTTATAGGCACAAAAAATTTTCTTTGGATATTGAATTACACAATTTCCTTCTTCAATTTTTTCACCTATCGTTTGTTTAAAATTAAAACTTAAATTATTTGTATTTACTAAATTATAAATAATCTTTTCTTCTGTTGAGGCATATGAAAAATTAATTAAAAAAAATAAAAAAAAGAAAGTTAAAATATTTTTTTTTACCATTATAAAACATCTCTTTTTCCAACATGATTTGCTTTACTGACTATTCCTTCTGCTTCCATCATATCAATTATTCTTGCGGCACGGTTATAACCAATTTGTAGCTTTCTTTGTAAAAAAGAAGTTGAAGCTTTGCCTTCTGATTTTATAATTTCTAGAGCTTTCTCATATAATTCATCTTTATTTTCACTACTTAGAAAATTTTCACCCATTTCTTTTTCATCTGCAAAGTTTAGAATTTCATCAATATATTCAGGTTCAGATTGTGATCTTAAAAAATTATTAATTTTTTCAATTTCATTTTCAGATACATATGGTGCATGTATACGCACTATTTTATTTGCTGAAGACATATATAGCATATCTCCTTTTCCTAATAATTGTTCAGCTCCTTGCTCACCTATAACTGTTCTGCTATCTATCTTTGATGTTACTTGAAATGAAATTCTTGTAGGAAAATTAGCTTTTATAGTTCCAGTAATTACATCAACGCTTGGTCTTTGAGTTGCCATTATTATATGAATTCCAGCTGCTCTTGCCATTTGAGAAAGTTTTTGTACATAATTTTCAATTTCTTTACCCGCAACCAACATTAAATCTGACATTTCATCAACTATTACAATGATGTAAGGCATTGGTAGTTTATGTTTATTGTTGTATCCATCGATATTTCTTACACCTTCTTTTGTCATTAATCGGTATCTACTTTCCATTTCTTTAACTACCCAACCAAGAACTGAGGCAGCTTTTTTTGCTTCAGTTATAACAGGACATAACAAATGAGGTACACCTTCGTATGTTGAAAGTTCTAACATTTTAGGATCTATTAATATGAATTTACACCTCTCAGGAGTATGTCTGTAAAGTAAAGATAATATAATTGTATTAATACAAATAGATTTACCCGAACCAGTTGTTCCTGCAATTAACAAATGAGGCATTGAAGATAAGTCTCCTATGACAGGAGCTCCAGAAATATCTTTTCCGAGTGCAACAGGTAATTTAATATCTTTATTTTTAAAATTTTTTTCATCAATTATTTCTCTTAAATAAACGTTTTCTCTTGTTAGTTTAGGTAGTTCAATTCCAATTGTATTTTTTCCAGGAATAGTTGCAATTCGGGCAGATTCTGAGCTTGTATTACGCGCAATGTCTTCAGCAAGGTTAATTATTTTTGAAACTTTCACTCCTGGCGCAGGTTCGAACTCATTTAAGCTAACAACAGGACCATGACTTATTTTTTTTATATTACCTTCTACTCCAAAGTCTAAAAGGATTTTTTCTAAAAAATCTTTATCAATGCTATTATCGTTGGAATTGTTTTTTCTCTCAACTTTAGTAGGTAATTTTAAAAAATCAATTGATGGTAATTTAAATTTTTTCATATCGGTATTTTTATTTTTATTAAATGGCAAGTCTTCTTGAACAGGTTTATTATAAGTCTGAGATAAATTTTGAATTTCTTCATCAACACTTTCATTAATTTCTGAAATTTTTTTATTTTTTGAAAATACTTTAAAAGTAATATTTTTTATTAAATTTAAAAACCAATAAATGTTAAAGTTTATACTTATAAAAAAAATTATTATAACAATTATACTTAGCGCATAAAAACAAACAGTTTTATTAAGATTTATAATAGAAATTAAAAAAGTTTCACTTAATAATTTTCCAACAAACCCACCGTTTCCATTTATTGCAAGAAAAAAGGATTCAGGGAAATAAACTGAAAAAAATAAAGATCCAAATATTGAATATAAAATTGTATAAAAAGTGTTTTGGATTATAATTAATAGTTTTTTAGTTCTGACGATATTAATACCAGTAAAAAAAAGTGTAAAAGAAATTAACACTGCAATTAAACCCACTGATTGGAAAAACAAATCTGAGATGAAACTTCCTCTAAATCCTAAAATATTTTTAATTTCAGTATTGTCAGGAAATATAAAATTTGGGTCTTCAGGAGAATAACTTATTAATGATATTAATAACAATAAAGAGAGCAATGAAACAAAGATACCAAACAGTTCAATAAATCTCTTTATAAGAAAATTTGACGTATTTTCTAATATTTTTTTTATTTCCATATTGATGAATCAAATTTAACACTTTGTATCATTTAATAATTGTTGTTAAAATTAAATTTTAATTATGAATATATGTTTAATAGGGGATGGCTTAATTGGGCTTACTTTAGCAAAAACTTTAATAAATAATAAAATTAAAGTTTATATGTATTGTAAAAATAACAAAAGAACATTCAGCAATAACAGAA
>CACENJ010000014.1 GCA_902560855.1 uncultured Pelagibacteraceae bacterium | reverse complement strand
TCGCTTTAACTGATGAATATTCATCGATAAATGCTACAGTTCAAGAAAATATTTTAAGTGATAATAAAATAAATTTTATAGTTGCTATTGATGATCAAGAAAAATATTTAGTTGAGAGAATTAATATAATTGGCAATAACATTACTCGAGAAGATGTTATAAGAAATAATTTAATATTAGATGAAGGTGATACTTTTAATAAGATTTTGCATAAAAAATCAGTGAATAATATTAAGTCTCTTAATTTTTTTAAAACAGTCGTATCAGAGATTACTGATGGTGAAAACGCTAAAACTAAAATTATAAATATTGAGGTTGAAGAAAAACCAACAGGTGAAATATCTGCCGGCGCTGGCGTTGGTACCAGTGGTACTATGATTGGTTTTTCGGTAAAAGAAAATAATTTTCTTGGTAGGGGTATAGAATTTGGTACTAATCTAGAATTAACTGATGAAAGTATCCGTGGAAGACTAAGTGTGTCAAATCCAAATTATAAAGGTACAGACCAAACTATATTTGCAAACCTTCAAAGTAGTGAAACTGATAGATTAACAAGCTTTGGTTATAGAACAGTAAAAACTGGTTTCACTTTAGGTTCTAGATTTGAGTATTATGAAGATATGTATCTATCTCCTTCGATAAGCACATACTATGAATCTTTGTCAACAAGCAGTTCTGCATCAAATATATTAAAAAAGCAAAAGGGTGATTATTTTGATACTGACTTAAATTATTCTATTGATTATGATAAACGTAATCAAAAATTTCAGCCTAGTGATGGTTTTAGAAGTAGATTTAGTCAATCTATACCAATAGTAAGCGACACTTATGGGCTTGTTAATGGTTACGAATTTAATTTTTATGAGGAACTAATGAGTGAAATGATTAGTTCATTATCCTTTTATGCAAAAAGTATAAATTCAATGTCGGGCGATGACGTTAGAATATCCGAAAGACTTTATATGCCAAGCAGTAAACTTCGTGGATTTCAAAGAGGAAAAATAGGACCCATTGATAGTAGTGATTATGTTGGAGGTAATTATGTTACCGCATTTAACATGGCTGCAACGTTGCCAAATTTTATGCCAAATTGGCAAAATGCTGATTTTTCAGTTTTTTTTGATGCTGGGAATGTATGGGGTGTCGATTATAGTTCAGCTGTGGGCGATTCTAATACATTAAGAAGCGCCGCAGGCGTAGCACTTGATTGGTTTACACCAGTTGGCCCACTTAGTTTTTCTTATACAGGAGTTATTTCAAAAGCAGACACAGATAAAACAGAGGCTTTTAGATTTAATTTGGGAACAACATTTTGATGAAATATCCTGTAAGTTTTTTTGTTATTATTTTAATTACATTTTGTTTTAATATAGCTAAATCCGAAACCTTATCAATTGCATACATAAATATGGACGAAGTTATGAATGAATCTTTAGCTGGCAAATCTATAGTAGAGCAGTTAGACAAAGTACACCAAGGTAATATTTCTGAGTTTAGCAAAGCTGAAGAAAAATTAAAAAATAAAGAAGCTAAATTATTAGCTCAAAAAAATATTTTATCAGCAGAAGAATATGAAAAAAAAATTAGTTTATTAAAAAAAGAAATAGATTCTTACAAAAAAGATAGACAAGAAAAAATTAATTTTGCATCTAAAATAAAAGTTGAAGGAACTTCAAAATTGTTAAAACAAATAAATCCAATATTAGCAACTTATTCAAAAGAGAAAGGAATTTCTATAATATTTAGCAAGAAAGATATAGTTATTGCTAGGTCCGATCTTGATATAACGAAACAAATTATAGAATTAGTTAATTCAAAGATAAAAAAAATTGATCTAAATTAATGTTTAAAAAATCCTTTTTTTTCACAATAAAGGTCCAATATCTTTAAAAATTATTTTTAAAGAATGCAATTTAACTTGGAAATCTAAAAATAATAAAATAATAATTTATGACGTAAAAAATTTAAGTGAAAGCACGAATAAAGATATTACTTTTTTTCATTCTATTAAATACAAAGATTTTGCTAGAAATACTAAAGCAAAATATTGTATCACAACGAATAAACTTGATAAATATTTACCAAACACTTGCAAACCTTTGATTGTTAATAATGTTTTGCTGTCTTTAGCGAATGTAACAAAAACATTTTACCCTACTTCTATAACTGATGATTTTAAAATTAGTTTAAAACCAATAAAAAAAATAATTATAAAAAAAAATTTACTTCATGTAGGTAAAAATGTTTTTGTTGGTTCAAATGTTAAGATTGGAAAAAAATCTTCCATTGGTCATAATACAATTATTGAAGATAACGTAGTTATAGGAAGCAATTGTTCAATAGGATCCAATGTGATTCTGAGAAATACAATATTAAAAAATAATGTAAGTATACTTGACAGTTGCATTGTAGGAAAAAAAGGTTTTGGTTTTTTTCCAAGCAATAATATAAATTTTAGATATCCTCAAATAGGATGTGTAATCATAAATGAAAATTGTGAAATTGGATGTGGATCTACAATTGATAGAGGATCTTTATCAAATACAGTAATTGGAAAAAATACTTTTTTAGACAATCAAATACACATTGCTCATAATGTAAAAATAGGTAACAACTGTATAATAGCTGGACAAGTTGGAATAGCAGGAAGCTCTACCATTGGTAATAATGTTATGATTGGCGGTCAAGCTGGCATTTCAGGTCATTTAAAAATAGGAAATAACGTTCAAATTGGAGGAGGTAGTGGGGTAATAAAAAATATACCTGACAATACTAAGGTAATGGGATATCCAGCTACTGAAATTAGAAATTTTTTAAAAGAAATGAAAGATAACAATGAGTGATTCAATTAATCGTAAAGAAATAGAAAATTTGTTACCGCACAGAGAGCCTATGTTGTTAATTGATGAACTTATAGATATTAAAAAATTAAAATCAGCGACAGCAATAGTAAATGTTAAAAAAGATAGCTTTTTTGTTCAAGGACATTTCCCAGGACAGCCTGTAATGCCAGGTGTTTTAATAGTCGAGGCTTTTGGTCAAGCAGCTGCAGCCTTAACTGCTCATGGTATAGATAAATCTACTTATGAAAACAAACTTGTTTTTTTAATGAGCATTGAAAAAGCAAGATTTAGAAATCCAGTTATACCAGATTGCAAATTATTATTAAAAATAGAAGCAATAAGATCACATGGCAAAGTTTGGAAATATCAAGGCGAAGCATTTGTAGAGGACAAGAAAATGGCAGATGCACAGTGGTCAGCAACTATTGTAGATAGGAAATAATTAGCAACAAATCTTGATAAGTAATAAAAAATAATTTTGATAAAAATAGATTAACCGTGATCGACAAAAGTTCAATAATTCATCAAGACGCTAAAGTTGCAGCAAGTGCAAGCATTGGTCCATATGTTGTAATAGGACCAAATGTAACAATCGATGAAAATGTTATTATACACTCTCATGTAAATATATCTGGCGATACTAGTATCGGCAAAGGATGCAAAATATTTCCTTTTGCTTCTATAGGTAACGACCCACAAGATTTAAAATATAATGGCGAAAAAACAAAATTAATTATAGGAACAAATAACACTATCAGAGAATATGTTACCATTAATCCCGGAACAAACGGAGGAGGAAAAATAACAAAAATCGGAAATAATTGCTTGTTTATGATTTCTTCACACGTAGCACATGATTGCACAATTGGAAATAATGTTGTTATAGCGAACAATGTACCAATAGCTGGACATGGAGTAATCGAAGATGATGTTGTTATAGGAGGGAACTCTGCAGTACATCAATTTACAAGAATAGGCAAAATGGCTATGGTCGGAGGAATGACCGGTGTCACTTCAGATGTAATTCCTTATGGATTAACAGTAGGTAATAGAAATTATCTTGATGGAATCAATCTTATTGGGTTAAGAAGAAAAAATATACCTAATAAAAATATTTTAGAATTAACAAGTGCATACAAAGAAATTTTTAAAACTGATAACTTAAATGAAAATTTGAAAAAATTAAACGGTGAATTTAAAGAAAACAAATTAGTAAATGATGTAATCGAATTTATTAATAAAGATAAAAAAAGACCTATTTGTACACCATTTACTAAATAAAATGATAGGATTATTTTTTGGTGATTCAAAATTTCCTAAAGAAATCTTAAAAAAAATAAAAAGTAAAAAAATTAATTATACAATTATAGATTTAACAAAAAAAAAAATATTTAAAAAAGATAAAAATTCTTATTCAGTTTCAATAGGACAGTTTGGTAAAATTTTAAATATTTTAAAGAAAAATAAATGCACAAAAGTTCTTTTTGCTGGAAAAGTTGCAAAACCAAACCTATCAAAATTAAAACTAGATTTAAAAGGTATTTATTATATGCCTAGGATTATTAAAGGAGCAAAGCTTGGAGATGCGGCAATTTTAAAAGAAATAATTAAAATCTTAAGATTAGAGAAAATAAAAGTCATAAACTCATTATTTTTTAATCCTGAATTAACACTTAAAAAAGGAATTTATTCAAAAATACTACCTAATAATAATGACAAAAAAGACATACAAAAAGCATCATCAAAACTAAGTAAAATTGGAAAATATAACTATAGCCAAGGAATAATAGTAAGAAACAATAATGTAATTCAAATAGAAGGAAAATTAGGAACAAAAAATATGCTTAAAAAATGCAAACCCCTGAGAGGTCATAAAAGTGGAGTTTTGGTTAAGTTACCTAAAAAAAAACAAGATCTTAGAATTGATTTACCAACAATTGGTATAAAAACTCTTGTTCAATGTAAAACAGCAGGTCTTAAAGGAATTGTTTTAAAAGCAAAACAGCATGTTTTAATAGAAAAAAAAAGATGCATTAATTTTGCTAATAAAAACAAGATGTTTTTAGCAATAAAATGAAAAAAATATTTATTCTTACTGGAGAACCATCTGGAGACAAATTAGCTTCAGAAGTAATATCAAAACTAAAAAAAATTGATTCAAATATTGAGTATTTATCTGTAGGTGGAGAAAATTTAAAAGCACTTGATATTAAATCAATATTTAATTTAAATGAAATAACTTATATAGGTATAACAAAAGTTTTACTAAATATTTTTAAAATTAAAAAAAAAATAAACGAAACAGTCAAAAAAATTTTAGAATTTAATCCAGATATATTATTTTCTGTTGACAGCCCAGACTTCACTTTAAGAGTAAGTGAATTAGTAAAAAGAGCAAAACCTTCAATTAAAACAATTCATTATGTAGCACCTCAAGTCTGGATATGGAGAAAATATAGAGTAAAAAAATTTAAAAATTTTTTAGATCACGTACTTCTTCTATTTAATTTTGAAAAGAAATATTTTGATAAGGAAAACATTAAAAATACATTTGTTGGACACCCACTTCTTGATAAAAAAGTTTTAGGAAAAATAGATATATCTAATTTAATACCTAAAGATAAAAAAATAATTTCTATTTTTCCCGGTAGCAGAATTTCTGAATTAAATCTTTTATTACCTATACTTATAGATTTTGTGAAGTTAATGAGTGATAAACATAAAGATATTGCTTTTTTTTTTCATACCAACGAAGTTCATAGAAATATGATTTACGATTATTTAAAAAAATCAAATTTGTCTAATTTTGAAGTTATTTCTGATGGCATAATAAAAAATCAAATACTTTCACGTTCTGTCTTTGCTGTTTCTAAATCTGGAACTGTATCACTAGAGATTTGCAATCATTCAGTTCCTTCAATCATTCTTTACAAATTATCTACTTTAAATTTTTTTATTATTAAATCTCTGGTTAATGTTAAATTTGTAAATATAATTAACATTATTAATAATAAAGAAGTTATTCCTGAACTTTTACAATCTGAATGTAATGCTAAAGAAATTTTTACGACTGTTAACTATTTTTTAAATAAACCTGAAATTATATCAGCACAGCTTAAACAAGTTGAAAAAACTCTTAATGAAATTAGATCTCCAAGTCCTTCAGCTGAAAATGCTGCAAAAATATTATTCGAGAGTTTTGTTGCTTAATCTTTTTATTACTTCTTCTTTTCCAAGTGAAATAATTATATCATAAATACCAGGTCCAAATTTTGATCCTGTTAATGCTATTCTTAATGGTTGACCCACTCCTTTAAAATTTGTTTTATTTTCTTTAATTAAATCATTAATTACAGATTCAAGATTTACTTTTTTAAGTGATGACATTTCTCTAATTTTATTTGAAAATTTTTTAATCATATTTTTTGATACGTCGTCTATCAATTTAAGGTCTTCCTGGTTTATGTTTATTTGATCATTGATTATGTATTTTGAATTTTTATATATATCTTCCAATGTTTTTGCCTTGTTTTTTAAAAATGAAAGAGATTTCTTTATTTTATCTTCTTTATCTTTTTCAATACTTTCTTTATTTAATTTACAAAAATTTAAAAGTTCTTTTAAAAGTTCATTTTCATCAATGTGTTTAATGTAGTGTTCATTCATTGAAAAAATACGCGATATATCAAGTTTTGATGGCGATTTACCTATTCCTCCAATATTAAAATGTTTTATACTTTCTTCTAATGTGAATATCTCTTTATCTTTGAAAGACCATCCTAATCTTAATAAATAATTTCTTAGCGCATCTGGCATAATGCCAATTTTTTTATAGTCTTCCAATGTTGAAGCTTTATCTCTTTTAGATAGTTTTTTACCTTCTGAAGTGTGAATTAAAGGAATATGTGCATAAGTTGGCAAATTCCAATTCATAACATGAAAAATTTGAATTTGTTTAAATGTATTCATTTTATGGTCATCACCTCTAATCACGTGAGTAATTTTCATTTCTTTATCATCTGCTGCTGCTGATAAATTATAGGTTGGCGTTCCATCTTTCCTTAGGATTATAAAATCTTCAATTGTATTATTCTCTATATTAACCTTGCCTTGAACAAGGTCATTTAATGTAGTGCTCCCATCGATTTTACTTTTAAATCTTACTACAGGTTCTATATTTTTTGGTGTCTCATTTAGATTTCTGCATTTTCTATTATAAATATAAGGTAGTTTTTTTTGTTTTGCTCTTTTTTTTTCTTCTTCAATTTCTTTTTCAGAACAATAACATTTGTAGGCAAAACCTTTTTTCAAAAGAATATTTGCTATTTCAATATGTTTTTTTATTTTGGCTGATTGTATATATTCATTTTCATCATGTTTTATTCCTATCCATTGTAAAGTTTGAATAATTTGATTTTTATACTCATCTTTAGATCTTTCTTTATCTGTATCTTCAATTCTTAAGTAAAAATTTCCTTTTTGATTTTTAGAAAATAGCCAATTAAATAATGCAGTTCTAACACCCCCTATATGTAAAGGACCAGTAGGAGAAGGAGCAAATCTTGTTGCAACTTTTGACATTTAATAGGTTTAGACTATTTTTTTAGAAGTTTCTATATAAAGATACAAGAACACCTTGAATTTTTACTCTATCAGGACCAAATATTTTTGTTTCGTAATTTCTATTTGCGCTTTCTAGAGCAACAGTTTTTCCTTTTCTTCTAATTCTTTTTAGCATTGCTTCATGGTCGTCTATTAGAGCAACTACAATTTTTCCATTTTCAGCTACATCAGTTCTTTTTACTACCACTGTATCTCCTTCGTTAATACCAGCTTCAATCATAGAATCCCCTTGAACTTTTAAACCAAAATATTCACCATCTTTTTCTATATTAGCTGGCAAAGGTATTCTAGATACTTCATTTTGTATTGCTTCAATTGGAGTTCCGGCAGCAATTTTTCCTAAAACTGAAATTTCAGTATTTTCACCATTTGATATATCTTCATCTAATCCACCTCTAATAACACTCGGTGAAAATGAATTATATATATCATTAGCAGAAGCTGTCTCTGGCAATTTAACAACTTCCAAAGCTCTAGCTTTGTGAGCTAATCTTCTTATAAAACCTCTTTCTTCTAAAGCGCTTATTAATCTATGTATCCCAGATTTAGATTTCAAATTTAACGAAAGTTTCATTTCCTCATAAGAGGGAGAAACACCAGAAGATCTCAACTTCTTGTTGATAAACATTAAAAGGTTTTTTTGTTTTTTTGTGAGCATAGAACAAATATCGTACATTTCTGTTCTACAAAAGTTCTTTTAATAGAGCAATAGCTTAAAAACCTATTAAAATAAGGCTTATTTAGCTACAAAATTGAAAAAAGAGAATTGTTATTAAGATTTTTTAAAATTGATTCCCCAATTAAAAAAGTTTTAATTTTTGTCTTACTTGCTAAATCTAAAAGCTCATCTTTAGTCTTGATTCCACTTTCAGAAATCAAAGGTCCTTTATGATTAACTAAAATATTATGAATATCAAAGGTTGTATTAATATCGGTTTTTAGAGTTTTCAAATTTCTGTTGTTAATACCAATTAAAGCTTCAGTAAATTTTAAGGATTTTTTAGCCTCTTCTTTAGTATGCACTTCAACAATTACTGACATATTTAAATTTAAAGCTTCTTCATATAGTTCATGAGATAAATTTTCATTCACAGCAGAAAGAATAATTAGAATAGCATCAGCACCGTAACTTTTAGCAAGAGGGATTTGAAATTTATCTATAAAAAAATCTTTACAAAGAACAGGGAGGTTTATTTCTTGTTTAATTTTACTTAGATGAATTAAATTACCTAAAAAAAAATCTTCTTCAGTCAAAATAGACAAACATGTTGCATTGTTATCGTTATAAACCTTTGCGATATTAACTGGATCGTAGTTTTCAACTATTATACCTGCTGAAGGGCTAGCTTTTTTAATTTCAGCAATTATAGAAAATTTATTATTATTAATATTGTTTGTTATTTTATCTTTAAAATTAATAAATAAATTATTTTTTTCAATTTTGTCATTTAATGACTCAATAGCAAATTCTTTTTTAAGATTATTAATTTTGATAGTTTTTTTAGTAATAATTTTTTTTAATATATCTTCAGTCATTTTGTAATTTTTTTAAATGATCAAAAGCTTTACCACTTAAAATAAATTCCCTTGTATTTTCATATGCTTCATTAAAATTTGAATATTTTTCTGAAACAATAAGTCCAGCTGCAGAATTTAAACATACAGCTTTTGAGAAATCATTGTCTTCGCCCTTAAATATTTCTATAATCTTACTTGCGTTAAATTTCGCATTACCACCGATTAAATTTTCAAATTTTTGCGCATTTACATTTAATTCTTTAGGATCAATTGTAATTTCGGATATTTCGTTGTTTTTTAACTGAATAATATTAGTCTTAGCAAATGGAGATATTTCATCTAAACCATCTTCGCTATTTACAATCCATGCAAATTTTATTTTTAAATTTTTAAGTGCATTTCCAAATATATTTAATAATTTTTTATCAAATACACCAACAACCTGTCTTTCTACTGATGCTGGACTGCTTAAAGGACCGATCATATTGAATATAGTTCTTTTTCCAATTTTTTTTCTTGTTTCACCAACATATTTCATTGCACTGTGGTAATTAGGAGCAAACATAAAACCAAAATTATTTTTTATAATTTGTTTTTCTATATCTTCAGGTTGCAAATTAATTTTTATATTCAATCCTTCTAAAACATCTCCAGATCCACATTTTGATGATACTGCTTTATTTCCATGTTTAGCTACTTTAATTCCCATACTTGACAACAAAATAGCAGAAGCCGTTGATATGTTTAGTGTATTTTTGCCATCTCCACCAGTCCCACATGTATCTATACAGTTGTGAGCGTTAACTTTTTTAGCTTTATCTCTTAAAACATATACTCCACCTGCTATTTCTTCAGAAACTTCCCCTTTAGAAGAAAGTAATGTGAGAAAGTCAAATATTTCTTTATCTGTTGCTTTCCCATTCATTAATAATTCAAATACAGCTTTACTTTCTTCAAAAGATAAATTTTCTTTATTTTTTAGTTTTATTATGAATTTTTCCATTACAATTTATAATTTATAAAGTTTTTTAGTAGCTTTAAACCTATTGGCGTTTTAATGCTTTCTGGATGAAATTGCACACCATGTACGTTGTATTTTTTATGCATTAATCCCATTATAATTCCATCTTTAGTTTCAGCAGTTATTATTAAATCTTTAGATAAATTTTTTTTATCAACAATTAAACTGTGATATCTTGTAGCTGTAAATTTTTTTGGAGAATTTTTTAAGATTCCAATTTTTTTTGATAATATTGTGCTCGTTTTACCATGCATTAATTTTTTAGCACCTATAATTTTTGAACCAAAAACTTGACCTATTATTTGATGACCCAAACACACACCGAGTATAGGTATTTTTTTATGTATTGATCTAACTATTTTAATACAATTTCCAGCTTGATTTGGATTTCCCGGTCCTGGAGATATAACTATTTTATTATATTTCTTTTCAATAACTTCAGAAGAAGTGATTTTGTCATTTCTTACAACTTCAACATTCGCTTTTAGTGATGATAAGTAATGATAAAGATTAAATGTAAAACTGTCGTAATTATCGATTAAAAGTATTTTCATAAACTATCTTAATGCATTAATCAAAGCTTTTGCTTTGTTTATTGTTTCAGTATATTCATTTAAAGGTTTGCTATCAGCAACGATACCAGCACCAGCTTGCACATAAAATTTATTTTTTTTTGCTAATGCTGTTCTAAGAGCTATACATGTATCGAAATCCCCGTTTGATGAAAAATAGCCAATACCTCCAGCGTATATTTTTCTCTTTGATTTCTCGAGTTCATCGATAATTTCCATTGCTCTTATTTTAGGAGCACCAGAAACTGTGCCAGCAGGAAAACCAGCCAATAAAGATTTAAATCTTGAATGGTCATAATCAAAATCTCCCATAACATTTGAAACTATATGCATAACATGTGAATATTTTTCTACTTTAAAACGTTCAGTTACCTTTACAGTATTAATTTTAGAAACTTTACCAACATCATTTCTACCTAGGTCTAACAACATTAAATGTTCCGACAATTCTTTTTTATCTTTCAATAAGTCTTTAATGTAATAAATATCTTGTTTTTTATTAATACCTCTAGGTCTAGTACCAGCTATTGGTCTTATGGTTATTTTGCCATCTCGTAACCTAACCAATATTTCCGGGCTAGCACCAATAATCTGAAAATCCTCAAAATTAAAAAAATACATAAATGGAGAAGGATTTGTTGTTCGAAGTTTTTTGTATATTTCCAAAGGACTTTTGCTTAAGTTAGTTTCAAACCTTTGACTTAGAACTACCTGAAAAATATCACCTTTTTTAATATATTTTTTAGCTTGATTAACCATTTTCAAAAAAGTTTTTTTATTTGTATTTGATTTAATCTTTACTTTTTTTGGTAATTTTTTCTTTATGATTTTATCTTTATTTATAATTATTAACTTTTTTAAATTAATAATTTCTTTTTTAATATTTTCTAATTTTTTATAATAATTATTTATTCTTTCATCTTTGTAGCAATTAATAATAAAATATATTTTTTTTTTTAAATTGTCATAGATAATCATTTTTGTAGGTCTAATTAATCTTACATCAGGTAATTTAAGATCATTATTGCAATCATTAGGAATGTTTTCTATATATCTAATTATATCATATGAAAAGTACCCAGAAATTATCGAACTAATTGGGGGTATCCCTTTAGGTATTTTAAATCTAAAATTTTCTATAATCTTTTCTATAATTTTTATAGGAGGTCCATTTATCTTTCTTTTTTTGTATGAATCAATCGAGTAAGCTAGGTTATTATTAAATTCCCATATTTTGTCCGGATCTTTTCCAAAAATAGTATATCTACCTCTTATTTTTCCTTTTTCTACCGATTCAAATACAAAACTATTTGGTACATTTAAAAAATTATTAATTAAATTTATTAAAAAATTTTCATTTTTTACTTTTAAAGAAGAATAAATTACTTGATTTATTTTTTTTTTATGAATTTTTTTAAATTGCTTAAAACTTCTATTTATCATTAACGAAAATAGTTTTTAACTCTTTCCAATGCTTTTTCATTAATTTTAATTTTATATTTATTATTAATAATAAAGTCATAAGAACTAAAAAGACTATCTCTTATTCTGCCATTGGACTTATTTTTATAGATTAAAAAATCTTGAGAGTTTTTGTTAATATTTTTATAATTAATATTTAATATTTTAACTAAATAAATATTTTTATTTTCATCACTAACAAGGGCAAAATTATTTTTAGTCATTTTGTATATATAATTAATACTATCATTAGTAAATTTTTCGTTATCATTTATGGAATTAATTGTTGTTAATTCAATGTTACTGTTTTTACCCAACTCAATAAAATCATTTTGATTAAATTTTTTTTCACTTATTTTACTTATTAAATCACTATTAAAATCAAATTTTAATTTATTATAAAGCATCTGTTTAACTTTACTAATAAACTTATCATCTTTAATATTTGGTGTTTCTTTATTAATATCTGTAATTTCATAAAGTATAAAAAAATCATTTTCATCCAATAGATCTATTTTCTTATTTTCGGCATTCATATATATTTTTTTATAAAATAGATCGTTTTCATTATTTTCTCTAAGAATATAATTTTCTTCGATTTGAAATTTTAATTTATATTTATTTTCTAAGTATGATAAAGATGATCCGTTCGAAATCTCATTTTCTATCTCATCAATTTTTTCAAAGAATAAATTATTAAATTCTTCTATACCAACTAAATTCATCGGAGTTATTTTTGAATATTTAAAATTAATGTATTTTTCTTTTAATTTTTCTTTATTTTCTTCAATAAAAATTAAAATTTCTTTGTTAGTAAAATCTTCTTTATTTCTATAAATTTTTGATAGATTAATATAATTTAATGTTACTTTCTTAGTTTGTTCTTTAAAAATATTGTTTATTAAAAAAGAAGGTGAATTTAATCCCCCACTTATGTAATTAAACAAATCTTTTTTTAATTCCGATTCTCTTAGTGCAAATTCAAAATCAGGTGCTGCTAAGTTAGAAGAAAGTAAGAATTTTTCATATTTTGTTCTTGAAAATTTTTTATTATTATCTTGAAAATTTTTATTTTCTTTAATTTTTTTATTTAAAATTTTATCGGAAACAATAAGACCTAAATCATTAATTTCCATCAGTAGCATCGTATTAGAGATTAGTTCATTTAAGTGCTTTTCAATGATGTTATTGTCAATATTTTTTTTAATTGTTTCTAGATCAACATTAGAAGTATTCAGATATTTTTGAAAATCCATAGTTGTAATATTCTTATTATTTATTTTGACAATATTATTTTTATTACCTCCACTAAAAAGTCCTCCCATACCCCATAAAACGAATGGCACAATTAATATAGCAACAAGAACGCCTGCTAGTTTTGTATTTGCAAAATTTCTTATATTGTTTAACATTTTGTATTCTTTAATTTATTGATCTATAAAAGACAAAGCTATAAATTAAAATCATCAATATGACAAATAAATATAAGTATTTTGTAGCCAATTGGAAAATGTTTGGCGATATTAAATCAGTTAATTCTATAAATAAGGTTATTAAGATAAGTAGGATGAAAAATTTTAATAAATCAAAAATAATTTATTGCCCTCCTTATACATTACTAGATAAATTTGTTCGTAAACTAAAAAAAACAAATATTCAGGTTGGTGCTCAAAATTGTCACCAATCAAGTTTTTCAGGTCCATTTACTGGTTTTATAAATTCTAAAATGATAAAAAATTTAGGATGCAATTATGTAATCATTGGTCATTCTGAAAGTAGAAATGTTGGAGAAACAGATTTGTTAATTAACAAAAAAATAAAATCTTCAATAGAAAATAATTTAAAAATTATTTTTTGTATAGGTGAGAGTCTTAATGAGAAGAAAAGAAAAAAAACAAAAATAATTTTATCAAATCAATTAAAAAAAGGCCTTAAAAATATTAAGAATATTAAAAATACAATAATTGCTTATGAACCTATTTGGTCTATTGGAACAGGAGTAGTACCGAAAAATAAAGAATTATTAAATAACATTTTATTCATTAAAAATTTTTTAAGAAAAAACTTTAAGAATAGTAAACCAAAAGTCTTATATGGTGGATCGGTAAGTCCAAAAAATGTAAAGAATTTAGTTAAAATTAATCAAATTGATGGTTTTTTAGTTGGTGGAGCATCACAAAATTCCAACAAATTTATTGATATAATAAAAAAAACCTTTAATTAAAACCCATGGAAAATATTTTGTTAACAGTTAATGTAGTATTAGCCATAATACTTGTGATTCTTGTTTTAATCCAAAAATCTGAGGGTGGAGCTTTAGGTATTGGAGTTTCCCAGGATAGTTTTATGTTTTCAAGAACTGCAGGTAATTTTCTTACTAAAGCCACAGGATTTGTCGCAGCTTTATTTATAATGTGCAGTTTGTCTTTAACAATAATTTCTAGATCTGAACTAGATCCAACAATGTCCGTTATTGATAAAGTAGAAGAAATTTCTGAAGATACACCGGAAATTCCAGAAAATAACAATTAATTATCTTTCAATTTCAAAAAATATTGCGTATAACATAATTCCATGGCGCGATATATATTCGTAACTGGCGGCGTGGTTTCATCCTTAGGCAAAGGTCTATCCTCAGCATCTCTAGCTTATCTTTTACAATCTAGAGGATTTAAAGTTAGAATTAGAAAACTAGATCCTTATTTAAATGTTGATCCAGGAACCATGAACCCATTTCAACATGGTGAAGTTTTTGTAACCGATGATGGTGCAGAAACGGATTTGGATTTAGGACATTACGAAAGATTTTCAGGAATTTCAGCTAAACAATCCGACAATATAACAACAGGACAAATATACAGTGATGTTTTAAAAAAAGAACGTAAAGGAAAATATTTAGGAAAAACAGTTCAAGTCATTCCTCATGTTACAGATAGAATTAAAGAGTTTATTAAAAGTGATATTAAAAGCGAGGACTTTGTAATTTGTGAGATTGGAGGAACAGTAGGAGACATTGAAAGCTTACCATTTGTTGAGGCCATTAGACAATTTTCTAATGACATTGGTAAAAAGAATACTTTATTTATACATTTGACTTTAGTTCCATATATGAAAGCATCAGATGAAATTAAAACCAAACCAACTCAACACTCAGTAAAAGAATTAAGAAGCATAGGTATTCAGCCTGATATAATTATATGCAGATGCGAAAGAAATATTCCATTGGACCAAAAGAAAAAAATTTCTTTATTTTGCAACGTTGACATTAAAAATGTCATTCAAACTATTGATGTTAAAACTATTTATGAGGCACCAATTAGTTTTAACAATGAAAATTTAGACAAACAAGTTCTCAATTACTTTAAAATGAAATCTAAAAAAAATGTTAATCTTAGTCCTTGGAAAAAAATTACTAAAACAGTTTTAAATCCAAAAAAATACGTAAATATTGCCATAATAGGCAAGTACGTAAATTTAAAAGATGCCTATAAGTCTTTAGATGAAGCGCTTGTCCACGGAGGTATTGATAACAGTTTAAAAGTTAATTTAATAAGAATAGAGTCAGATAATTTAAGACCTGCAGACATTAAAAATAAATTAAAAAACGTCTCGGGCATACTAATTCCCGGAGGCTTTGGAAAAAGAGGAACTGAAGGAAAGATAGAAGCAATTAAATATGCAAGGACTAATAAAATACCTTTTTTGGGCATCTGTTTCGGTATGCAAATGGCTATAATTGAGTTTGCTAGAAATGTTTTAAAAATTAAAAATGCCTCATCTAGCGAATTAGATCCTAAATGTACACCAGTTATAGGTTTAATACATGAATGGAAAAGAAATGGTAAAATTATTAAAGGTACAGACAAAGACTTAGGCGGCACTATGAGATTAGGATCTTACGATGCAGAGCTAACAAATAATTCCTTAATAAGAAGCATTTACAAATCAAGAATTATTAAAGAAAGACATAGACACAGATATGAAGTGAACGTTAACTATAAAAATCAGTTTGAAAAAAAAGGTTTAATATTTTCTGGAAACTCACCTGATAAAAAATTGCCTGAAATTATTGAATTGAAAAAACACCCTTGGTTTATAGGTGTTCAATTTCATCCAGAATTTAAATCTAGACCTTTGGCACCACATCCATTATTCTCATCTTTTATAAAAGCTGCAAAAAATCATAAAAAATGAAAAATTTAACAGTAAAATGCGGAAATATAGATATATCGAATGCAAATAAGTTTTGTTTAATTGCTGGTCCATGTCAACTTGAAACAGAACAGCATGCATTAGATATGTCAGGAAAAATTAAAGAAATAACCGTTAAATTGGGTATTAATTTTATTTATAAAACTTCATTTGATAAAGCAAATAGAACAAGTTTAAAAGGTAAAAGAGGAATTGGTTTAGAACAATCATTATCTATCTTTGACAAAATTAAAAAAGAAAATAACGTTCCTATCTTAACAGATGTTCATAATTCAGAACAATGTTCTATAGTTGCAAATCATGTTGATGTTTTACAAATTCCCGCTTTTCTTTGCAGACAAACAGATTTGTTAATAGCTGCAGCAAAAACAAAAAAAATTATTAATGTAAAAAAAGGTCAGTTTTTAGCGCCATGGGATATGGTTAATGTTACAAAAAAAATTTCAGATTCAGGAAATAATAACATATTAGTAACTGAAAGAGGTGCAAGTTTTGGATATAACACTTTAGTTTCCGACATGAGATCTTTACCTATAATGGCAAAAAATGGTTATCCAGTTATTTTCGATGCTACACATTCTGTGCAACAACCTGGTGGAAAAGGGGAGTCAAGTGGTGGACAGAGAGAATTTGTTGAACATTTATCAAGAGCTGCAGTCGCAGTAGGCGTTGCTGGAATCTTTATGGAAACACACCAAGACCCTGACAATGCGCCATCAGATGGCCCCAATATGATTCCATTATCTAACCTTGAAAATTTATTAAAACAATTATTAGAAATAGACAAAATTATAAAAAAATAATTAGTGAGTATAATTAAAAACGTTCATGCTAGACAAGTATTTGACAGTAGGGGAAACCCCACTGTTGAAGCAGAAGTTTTTTTACAAGATGATTCAGTTGGAACTGCAATCGTTCCATCTGGTGCATCAACTGGTCGTCACGAAGCACACGAACTTAGAGATAAAAATAATGATTATTTGAACAAAAGTGTTTTTGAAGCTGTAGAAAATATAAATAATAAAATTTCTTATGCTGTAAAGGGCAAGGGATCAACACGACAAAGCGAAATTGATGAAATTTTGATTAATTTAGATGGAACAAAAAACAAATCAAATATTGGTGCAAATTCTATTTTAGCAGTATCAATTGCAAATTTAAAAGCAGCTGCAAAAAATTCAAAAAGAGAAATTTATAGATATATAAGCAATGGTGGAATGAATAATATTAATTATGGAGAAAAATTCAAAAGCGTAGGAGCAACTAAGCCTGTTTTTTTAATACCTTACCCGTTAATGAATATTATTAATGGAGGAGCCCATGCTAACAATTCATTGGAAATTCAAGAATTTATGATTAGACCAGATGGAGCAAAAAGTTTTAAAGAATGCATGAAAATGTCTTTTTTAGTAATTCAAAATTTAAAAAAAAATTTAGAAGATAAAAAAATTTCTACAAATGTAGGTGATGAAGGAGGTTTTGCACCATCTCTAGATTCTGATGAACATGCTATAGAAATTATTATGAAATCTATATCTTCAGCAGGCTATGAACCAGGCAAAGATATATCAATTTGTTTAGATGTGGCTGCAAATGAATTGGAAAAACCTAAAAGTGTTGAATATTTTTTGGAGTTATCTAAAAAATATCCAATAAAATCTATAGAAGATCCTTTCTCAGAAGATGATTGGAGTAACTGGAATAAACTAACGCATAAAATTAATATACAGATAGTTGGTGACGACTTGTTCGTGACAAATAAAGAAAGATTGGCAAGAGGTATTAAAGAAAAATCTGCAAACTCTATTTTAATAAAACCAAATCAGATTGGAACAGTAAGTGAAACGCTAGAAACAATTTTATTAGCCCAAAATAACGGTTTTAAAACAATTATTTCTCACAGATCTGGAGACTCAGAAGATACATTTATTGCTGATTTAGCAGTTGCGACACATTCATCTCAAATAAAAACTGGATCATTAGCCAGATCTGAAAGGGTAGCAAAATATAATCGTTTGCTAAAAATAGAAGAAGAACTTGGTAAAAATGCTGAAATGAATAGAATCTAATTATGTTTAAAATAATAAAAAAAAATTACTTTTTACTTATTTCAACATTTATTGTTTTGTATTTCATTTTCAATCTTTTAGATGGCGAAAGAGGGTTATTTTCTTATATTAAAAAAAAAGAAATTTTAACAAACCTACAACAAACCGAAAAAGAATATATAAATAAAATTGATAACCTTGAATTTAAAAACTCTTTGCTAACTACAAATTTGGATCTTGATTACATAGAAACATTAATTAGAAGCAAATTTTTCTTTGGAAAAAAAAAAGAAAATACCTATATAATTGATAATGATAATTAGACACCCAGAAAAAGTTAACAAACCAGCCAATCCAATTAAAAAAAAACCAGCTTGGATTAGATCTAAACTTACAAATAGTAAGGAATTTTTTTCAACTAAAACCATAGTAAATCAATACAATCTTAAAACTGTTTGTCAGGAGGCTAGTTGTCCAAATATTACAGAATGTTGGAGTAAAAAACACGCTACGTTTTTAATAATGGGAGATATTTGCACGAGAGCATGTGCTTTTTGTAATGTAAAGACTGGTAAACCAAAATCACTAGATCTTTTCGAGCCACAAAAAATTTCTTCAGCTGTTAAAAAGTTAAACTTAAAACATGTTGTAATTACTTCTGTGGATAGAGATGATCTTGATGATGGTGGGGCTAATCATTTTTATGAAGTTATTATTGAAACAAGAAAAAATAATCCAAATACTACTATAGAAATTTTAACTCCAGATTTTTTAAGAAAAGGTGAATCTTATAAAAAAGTTATAGAAGCTAAACCTGACGTATTTAACCATAATATTGAAACTGTCCCAGGTCTTTATAAAAAAGTTAGACCTGGATCTAGATATTTTGCTTCACTGGATCTTCTAAAAAGTGTAAAAAAAATTAATCAAAATATTTTTACAAAGTCAGGATTAATGGTTGGTCTAGGAGAAAAAAATGATGAAATTTTACAAGTCATGGATGATTTAAAATCAGCAGATGTTGACTTTTTAACTATAGGTCAGTATTTGCAACCATCTATTAAACATCATCCTTTAGATAGATATTATAGTCCAGAAGAATTTGTGGAATTAGAAAAAATTGCTAAATCAAAAGGATTTTTATTAGTTTCTTCCTCTCCACTTACACGATCTTCTTATCATGCCGATGAAGACTTTGCGAGACTGCAAAAAAATAGAATAAATCAAACTAATGCCCAAAGCATCAGTTAAAAGATCAATTGAGTGTAAGAAAGAACAATTAATTAATTTAGTTCTAGATATAGAAAAATACCCATTATTTGTTCCTTTTTGTATAAATGCAAAAGTTTATGAAAGAAAAGAGAAGGATAATTTATTATTAATAATAGCTGATTTAACTATTGGGAAAGGACCATTTCAAGATACATATAAAAGTGATGTTAAATTTAATAAAAAAGAAAACTTAATTTATGTAACTAATATTGATGGACCCTTAAAGCATTTGGAAAACAAATGGCATTTTAAAGAAAAAAATAAAATTACCGAGGTTTCTTTTGAAATTGATTTTGAATTAAAAAACGATTTTCTAAACATAGTTATGACTAAATCTTTTCAATTTGCTTTAGATAAAATTGCTGATGCTTTTCAAAAGAGAGCAGAGAAATCATTTGGTAAAGTTTAATATTAAATTTAAAGCCTTATTTACTGTAGCTTTTTGAACGTATGTTCTTCCTTTATTTTTAAAAAAATATTTTTTTACTAATGTTTTGTTGTTTTTTTTAATACCAATAAATACCAAACCTACAGGTTTTTTTTTAGTTCCACCTTTAGGTCCAGCAACTCCAGTAATTGATACAGAAATATTAGTTTTACTAATTTTATTTAAATTTTTAACCATAGATAAACAAGTCTCATAACTTACAGCGCCATATTTCATTATTATTTTTTTGGGAACTTTAAGAATGTTAATTTTTGATTGATTTGAATACGTAACTAATCCAAAGGTAAAAACTTTAGAAGAACCACTAATTGATGTTATAGAGTTTGAAAGCAATCCTCCAGTACACGATTCTGCAAAAGAAATTTTAATTTTTTTTTTACTTAATAATTTTACTATTTTTTGAGAAAGTTTTTTCATTTAGATTATGCTTTTTATTCTTCCAATTTAAAATCAGTAGACGGAAAGTGCATCCAACCTGTAATCATATATTTTTTTCCACTTTTTAAAATTTCTCCAGTATGAGCATGCGTCCATTCAGCAGGCCAAATTAGCGTCTTGCCAATTTCTGGTTTAATTTTAATTCCATAATGTTTGAAATTTGTTTGTCCACCATCATCAACATCATTAAGATATGTCATCCATGCAAACAATCTATGCAATGTAGCTAACGATGTTCTTTCACTATGAACAACAGCAAAATGATCTCCTGAAGAATATTCTCCAATATTAAATTCACCTATGTCTATATCTTTAAGCATAGATTTTAGAAAAGGCCATTGACTTTGATAATCCAAAAAGCATTTATGCAATTCATTTACATATTGTTTAAGTATATCAAATTTTGGGTTTTTTAAATCATTTGGGCTGACTGTAATATCAATTCTACTTTTTTTCTTTAAATCTTTGCCACTAGCTGTAACACCTTGTTTATGCAAGTTTTTATTATTTTGAAAAAAATCAGTTATTTCATTACATAATTTGTTGTTTTCTATATTCCAACATCCGATAAAATGAGTTTGTTGTGTATTAATATTTATTCTTTTCATTAAATTACCTTTAAATTATCTTCACGTCATTTTGTGTAAATCTAATCACTCCATCACCTTTTTTAATATAAGCTAAACCTTTGTTGTGTTGAGATATTTTAAGCAATAAATTACCATAACCTGAGTAACCCTTTTTAAAAGTTGGATCCAAAATTAATAATTTTTTATAACAATCTTTTGCTTTTTTTATTTCTTTTATTTCTTGTAGAATATTTCCAAAATTATAATACACATTTGCATAGTTAGGATTTATTTGAATTGCTTTTTCATAGCAATTTATTGCTTTTCTATATTCTCCTAATTCTTTAAGTAAAATTCCAAAATTTGTATATGCTGATGCGTTATTAGGATTTATTTGAATTGATTTTTTATAACAGCTCATTGCTTTTTGATATTCTCCTAGTTTTTTAAAAGTTAATCCAAGATTATTATGTGCGTCAGCTTGATCTGGTTGAATATTAATTGCCTTTTGAAAACAATTTATTGCTTTTTTTAACTCTCCTAACTCTTTAAACATTATTCCGAGATTAATATGTGCTTGAGTATAATTAGGATTAATTTGTATTGACTTTTCATAACAATCTATTGTTTTATGACTTATCTTTAGTTCATTATACAATATACCAAGATTATAATAAACACCCGCGTAATTAGGATTTATCTCTAATATTTTTTTGTAAAGTTTTTCAGCAATTTGAAAATTTTTGTTTTTATGATTTTCAACTGCTAGAGCAAAAGTTTCTTCTATATTTAAATTCTTATTCATGAGTTAAAAACCATATATAAAACTAGAACAGCAACAACATATAAACCTGCGCAGACATCATCCATTATAACACCAAAACTATTTTTAAAGTTTTTTTCATAGTAACTTACGGGGTAGGGCTTAACGATGTCAAAAATTCTAAATAAAATGAACATAATAAAATAAAATATAAATATTTGATTAGTTTCTTTTGTTCCTTCGTGGGCAATTTCATAAAGACATATTGGTATAGATTGACCAATAAATTCATCAATTACAACTTCTTTAGGATCTTTATTATCTAAATCTTTTATAAAAACATTGACTGCATAAAGTGATATGAAAAAAACAAAAATAAGAGAAATTAAAATAATGTTTGGAGAAAGATTTAATATATGGAATAAAAAAAACAAAAAAAAGGTTGTTGCTAAAGAAGCAAAACTACCAGGTATTTTTTTAATTTTTCCTATTCCAAAAAAAGTAACAAATAAAAAATTAATTTGTTTAATCATATTTTATAACTGATGTTATTACTTCACAGGCTATAGCTTTTTCTTTTCCTATTAAACCTAATTTTTCAGTAGTTTTACCTTTAATGTTTATTTTTTCTTTAGAGACTTTGCAAATTTTTGATATTGATTGAATCATTTTATTTTTATATTTTGAAATTTTTGGTTTTTGGGCAATTATATTAATGTCAATGTTATTTATTAAGTAATTTTTTAGTTCTATCTGATCTATGATTTTATTAAGAAAAACAGTAGATCTTACATTTCTATTTTTTTTATTTTTATCTGAAAACTTTTCTCCAATATCACCCATTGCACAAGCACCAAGAATTGAGTCAGTGATTGCATGTAATACAGGATCCCCATCTGAATGACCTAATGTTCCAAGTGAATATGGAATTTTTATACCACCTAAATACAATTTTTTTTTAGGAACCAATCTATGCACATCAAAACCTATTCCGTACTTTAGAATTTTTTTTTCTACAGCATCAGATTTTGTAGTAATCTTAAAATTATTTATTTCGCCAGTTATAAATTTTACTTTTTTATTTGCCTCAATAAACAAATTGGAGTCATCAGTTATTTTTCTTGTTGTTTTTTTTTGAATTTTCAAAAGTTCTTTATATTTAAAAGCTTGTGGTGTTTGTGTTAAGTATATTTTATTTCTATCTATATTTACTAATTTATTTTTGTCTTTAAGTTTAACTGAATTATTTGTCTTAATAACTGGCACGACACAAAGATTTTTTTTTAGACCTTTAAATAATTTCGAAATTAATTTTAAAGAAAAATTAGGCCGAGCTGCATCATGAATTAACACTTTAGAAATTTTATTATTTTTAATACTTTTTAATGCTTTTAACGACGACTCTGATCTATTTTTACCACCATTAATAATTTTTATTTTTTTTAGATTTATACCTTTTAGAAATTTTTTATGATTTTTATTAATAACTAGTACAATTTTTTTGAATTTTTTTGATTCTTTGGCTTTATTTAAAGAGTGAAGAAATAGTGGTATTCCTCTATATAAATAGTATGGTTTTGGAGTGTTAGATTTAAATCTTTTACTTTCTCCTGCTGCTAGTATTATAAAGCAATTAATCATAATTAAATTTATAAGATATTTTAAATGATTTCAAATTTATGTTTCGTTTTATAAAAGAAAATATATTTATAGCTACAATATTTATAGCAACTCTTTCATTAGGTTTTTTAACTTTTTTAACATTTATTAATAAAAGTTTTATTAATTTAACAGACGAAAACTTACAATATCTACTGCTAGCAAATATTTTTTTACTAATTATATTTTTTTATATCATTTTTAGAGAGATAAAAAATTCATTAAAAAATGATATGAACGTAAGAGGATCCGTAGCAAATAGGAAATATATAACTTTTTTTTCACTATTTACACTTATACCTTCTGTCTTAATAGCAGTTTTTTCATTATTCTTATTTTCTTTCGCTTTAGAAAAATATCTTGATGAAAAAATAACTACTGTAGTTAATAATTCTTATGAATTAGCAAAAAATTATGTCGATGAAAAAAGAAATAAAGTCGAGTCAGATATAGTAATGGTAGCTTTTGATTTAAATAAAAATTATGGCTTATATCAAAATGAAGATAAAAAAAATTTTCAAAGATTTCTTAACACACAAAGAATTATAAGAAATCTTGACCAAATTCATTTAATTAATAGTAAGAAAAAAGTAATAATGTCATCTACTAATAGTGGATATGTTCCTGTTGAAGATAGAGCTTTAAAAATGGTATTAAATGATGATCGACCACTAAAAATAATAAATACATTTGAAAATAAATCTGCAGCAATAATTAAATTGACCGCATACCCTGATACTTTTCTTTATGTGGTAAAATTTTTAGAAAAAGAAATATCCAAATATTTAATTGAATCTGAAGAAGCGATTAATTTTTATTACACTGTTGAAGATGAGAGGACCGGTATAAAAATTTCTTTTATTTTGATTTATCTTGTTGTTGTTACGTTATTATTATTTTTATCAATTTCTATAGCTATAAAATTTTCTTCAAGATTTTTTAGGTCTATTAATAATTTAATATTAGCATCTACTAACATAGGTAAAGGAGATCTTGACACTAAAGTACCAGATATAAAAACAGATATAGAAATGGAAACCTTAAATAAAAATTTTAACTTAATGATCGATCAACTTAAATCTCAACAAGAAAAACTTTTATTGTCCGAAAGACATGAAGCTTGGGAAAATGTGGCAAGAAAACTAGCACATGAAATTAAAAACCCTTTAACACCAATTCAATTAACTATTGATAGATTAAAAAATAAATATGAAAAATCAATTGAATCAAAAGAAGTAGAAAATTTTAATGAATATCTTAAAACTATTATAAAACAAATAAAGCAAATAGAAAATTTAGTGAACGAATTTTCCGACTTTGCAAGAATGCCAAAACCTATTTTTAAAGATACAAAGATTGTTGAAATAATAAAAAATAATGTTTCTTTATTAAGCGAAATAGATAAATCTATCTCTATAAATTTTAATTATGATAATAAAGATTTATTAGTTAAATGTGATGCTGAACAAATTAGTAGAGTTTTCTTTAATCTAATAAAAAATTCTATTGAAAGTATTAAAGAAAAATCCAGTAAAAACGTTGATTTTGCTAAGATAATTGATATAGAAATAATAATTAAAAATGATTATATATCTCTCAACATAATAGATAATGGAACTGGCTTTTCAACGAATATTATAAAAAATATTACAAAACCTTATTTTACTACAAAACCCAAAGGTTCTGGACTTGGTTTATCAATAGTAAATAAGATAATAAATGACCATAATGGATCAATTAAATTTAGTTCAAATAAAAATGGAGCAAAAGTAGAAATAATTTTACCAAAAAATTAATGTCTTCCGAAATATTAATCATTGATGATAATCCTGATATTAGAAATATTATAAAGGATTTAATAGATGAAGCTGGTTTTAAAACTAGAGTAGCTGCCAACTATAACCAAGCACTTGCTGAAATAGATAAAAAACTACCAGATGTAGCAATAATTGACGTTAAACTAGATAAAGGTGATAATGATGGTATTGAATTATTGTCCCATATTAAAAAAAAAAATAAAGATATTCCAGTAATAATTATTTCAGGCCATGCAAATATTGAAATGGCAATAAAATCTCTTAAATCTGGTGCTTTTGAATTTATTCAAAAACCATTTGATCAAGAAAGATTAATGAATTTTGTTAATAGAGCAGTAGAAAATTATAAATTAATTAGTGAAAACAAAAACTTACAAACACAGTTATTTCATACATTTGATCTTATCGGATCAAGTCAAAATATAGTAAAAATAAAAGATCAAATAGAAAAACTTTCATCCTCTGAGAGTAGAATTTTCATAAGCGGACCAACAGGCTCAGGAAAAGAGTTAGTCGCCAGAAAAATTCACAAAATTTCTCAAAGAAAAAAAGGCCCTTTTGTTGTTTTAAATGGAGCTTTATTAGATGTAAAAAAATATGAATTAGAATTATTTGGAGAAGAAAAAAATAATGGATCTATTATATATGGTTCATTGGAGAAAGCTACAGGTGGAATATTATTAATTGATGAAGTCACTGAAATACCTTTGGAAACTCAATCAAAAATACTTAGAGTTTTAACAGATCAAAAATTTAAGAGAATTAATGGCAATCATGATATTAAAGTAGATGTAAGAATAGTCTGTTCTACAAGTAAAAATATTCATGAAGAGATAAAATATGGTAATTTTAGGGAAGATCTTTTTCATAGATTAAATGTTTTTAGCATAGATATAAAACCACTTAATAATAGACCTGAAGATATACCGTTGCTGATTGAGTATTTTTCTGAAAAAATATCTAAAGCATATAATTTAAAAGGATTTAATTTAAAACCCCAGTATGATTATTTAATAGATTATAATTGGCCTGGAAATGTAAGAGAATTGAGAAACTTGATTGAAAGAATAGCAATTCTATCTCCGGGTAATAGTGAAGATAAAATATTAAATATAGTCAAGGAGTCTCTAAAACCTTCTGAGGAAAAAACATTTGATGTTAAAGAAACTCTTTCAATACCTTTAAAAGAAGCAAGAGAAAACTTTGAAAAAGAATATTTAACAACTCAACTTAAAAAATTTGGCGGAAACATATCAAAAATGGCCAAATTCATTGGTATGGAAAGGTCCGCTTTACACAGAAAATTAAAAACCTTAGGTGTTAAAGGATTAAATTAGATGAATATAATTATCTGTGGAGCCGGAAGAGTGGGTTATACAATTGCTAAACTCTTAAGCGAACAAAATCATTCTATTACTGTTATTGACCAATCTAGCGATGACATTCAAAAGATTAATGAAGGCTTAGATGTTAAAGGAATAGTTGGTAAAGCCACTTATCCATCTGTTCTTGAAAAAGCAAGCGCATCCGAAGCTGATATGATAATAGCAGTAACAAAAAATGACGAAATAAATATGCTTATTTGCCAGATTGCTTTTTCGATGTTTAATATTCAAAAAAAAATCGCAAGAATTAGATCTAAAGATTATTTAAATCCAAAGTTTTCAAAAGTTTATAGTAAGGAAAATTTACCTATAGATGTAATAATTTCACCAGAAATAGAAATAGCTAAATCGATCCAAAGAAAATTAGAAGCACCCGGAGCTTTAGATAGTGTTAATTTTGCTCAAGATAAAATCAGATTACTTGAAATATTGGTTAATGAAATCTGTCCTTTAATTAATATACCTTTAAACGAGCTAACAAAAAAATTTCCAAAATTAGAAGCTAACATTTTAGGAGTTATTAGAAATGAAAAATTTATTATTTTGAAAAAAAATGATGTAATGAAAAAAAATGATAAAGCATACGTAATAATCAATTCTGACCAGATGGAGCAAACACTTTTAGCTTTTGGTCACGAAGAAAAAATATCTAAAAAAATTTTAATAATAGGAGGAGGAAATATAGGATTTAATTTAGCCAAAAATATAGAACAAACTTTTGAAGACATGAGAGTTAAAATTATTGAAAAAGATAAATCCAGAGCCGAACATATTGCCAATGAGTTAAACAATTCAATTGTCATTAATGGAAATGGACTGGACGAAGATGTTTTATCCGAAGCCAATCTTGATGAAATTGAAACTGTACTGGCTTTGACAAATGATGATGAAGATAATTTAATGGTAAGTGTTTTAGTTGAAAAGTTTTCAAAAGATAAAAGAACTATGGCTCTTATAAATAAACCTAATTATTCTCTATTACAATCTTCATTAAAAATAGATGATTTAATTGATCCGAGAATGAATACAGTTTCAAGTATATTAAAACATGTACACAAGGGAACTATTGAAACTGCATATACAATATTAAATGGTGAGTATGAAGTTATAGAAGCAGAAATAATCGAAACTTCCGAATTAATTAATAAAGAATTAAAAAAATCGGACCTACCAGATGAAATAAGAATAGGTGCAATTTTAAGAGGAAAGGATATTATTATTCCTAGATCAAACTTTGTTTTTAAAAAAGATGATATAGTTGTTTTTCTTGCCAAAAGAGATCAATTATCAGTTGTTGAAAATATGTTTAGGATTAGTTCATTTTAAACTTAAATGAGCAGATTTAGTTTAATTTATTTATGTGTTTTTTCCTTTATTATTTCTATACTTTCTTTTTTTAACATAATTTATTCCAATTATTTTAACCTATATTTAAACATAGATTGTTATATCTATTCGTTAATTATTTCTTTTTTATTTGGATTAGTTTTTCTTTTTAAAAAAAAAAAAGATGAAATTAGAATAACAATTTATGAAAAAATTATTACAGTATTTTTAGGATATATAATCTTACCCTTCATTATCTCCATACCTTATTATTTTAGCATTTATAACGTAACTTTTGTAAACGCTTATTTTGAAGCAGTATCAGGCTTTACTTCAACAGGTTTTTCAATTTTTGAAAATATTAAGCATCTTGATGAAAGTTTAATACTTTGGAGATCAACATCTCAATGGATTGGTGGTTTATATTTTTTATTTTCAATTATATTATTAATTGATATTTTTGATGTTAATTTAAAAAAACCATTAACTAATTTATTATCATTCAATACTTCTGAAACATTAAAGCAATCTTTCAAAATAATAATTTTATATACTTCATTAACTTTAGGTATTTTTATAATACTTAATATTTTTGAAATTCGATCTTTCAATTCTTTAAATTTATCTATGTCAATAATTTCTTCTGGTGGTTTTTTACCAACAAATAGTTTGGATATTATATTAAACAACAAAGCAAAAGAAATTGTTCTATCCTTTCTTATGTTGGTTTCTTTTTTCAGTCTTTTTTTAAGTTATAATTTATTAACAATCAAAAATAAAAGTACAAGTTTTTTTCAAGAAGATTTTTATCTTTTGGTTTATTTTTCAATTATAGTTCTATTGTTTTTTTTCTTATTTGATAATTATAATAGTTTTACTCATACATTTTTATCAATAACAAGTAGTATTTCTAATATAGGATTTTCTTTAAAAGGATCTTATGAAAACTCTTCTTTTATTTTTTTAATTATTACTATAATCGGAGGATCTTTTTTTTCTACTAGCTCAGGTATTCGTGTTGTAAAAATTTATTCACTTTTTAAATTTTCAATTAATGAACTTGCATCACAT
>CACENJ010000013.1 GCA_902560855.1 uncultured Pelagibacteraceae bacterium | reverse complement strand
CTCCTACACCTAAAAGTGTAGCAAAAGAATGAGTATCTAAAACTTCTCCAGTTTGTGCATTTATAGAAACATATCCTCTTAACTTGTTATTTATTAAATGTTTATTAATAGCTCCTACACATAAAAGCATTGGTATTGCTATTTTTTCTTCAGATATTGTTTGATCAGTCAAAATTAATTGTGTTGCTCCTTGTCTTACTGCAATTTCAGATTCTTTTATAATATTATCTAAAGATCGTTTAAGAGTTTGATCGCTGGTAAAAGTACAATCGATAATTTTTGAATTTTTACCAAAAAAATTTGTAAATTTTTCAAATTGAGAATTAGATAAAATTGGACTTTCTAAAACATAGATATTTTCTTTTGTTAATTTATCAAAATCTAATATATTTCCTAAATTTCCAAATCTCGTCTTTAAACTCATTACTTTGTTTTCTCTTAATGAATCTATTGGTGGATTCGTAACTTGGCTAAAATTTTGTCTAAAAAAATGATATAATGGTCTATAACGATCTGATAATACAGCAAGCGGAGTATCATCTCCCATTGATCCAACTGCTTCCTTAGCATCTTCTGCCATCGGATGAAGAATTAACTCAAGATCTTCAATGCTTATTCCAAATGCATGCTGCCTTTTTCTTAATTTAGATCCTGTAAAAACAAATTTTTCTTTATCGATTGTAATTTTTTTATAAAGGTCAATAATTTGGCTGTTGAAATGTTTAAATTCCTTTGATAAATAATTTTTTATTTCACTGTTGTTAAAAACTTTTCCTTTATTAATTCTTATTCCAATAATTTCTCCTGGCCCCAATCTTCCTTTTGAAATAATTTTTTTTTCATCTAATTTAATCATTCCTGTTTCAGATCCCGCAAAAAGGAATTTATCTTTTGTTATGGTATATCTTAGAGGGCGTAAACCGTTTCTATCATTGGCAACTATTACCCATTCATTATCAGTCGCAGCAATTGCAGCGGGTCCATCCCATGGTTCCATTGTGCTATTTAAAAAATTAAATAATCTTTGATGATCTCTAGGTAAAATTTTGCTTTTTTTGGACCAAGCATCTGGAATTAACATCAATTTTGCAAGCGGCGCAGGTTGTCCTGAAATATTTAGTAATTCAAAAACGTTATCTAAAGCTGCAGAGTCTGAAGCCCCCGGCTGTATTACAGGTTTTAAATTTTCTATATCTTCAAATAGTGGACTTTCAATTTCATCTTCATGAACTTTCATCCAATTACAATTACCTCTAAAAGTATTTATTTCTCCATTATGAGCAATAGCTCTAAAAGGCTGTGCTAAATCCCAACTTGGAAATGTATTAGTGGAAAACCTTTGATGAAAAATTGCATACCTTGATATAAATCTTTTATCATTTAAATCTAAATAAAAATCAGATAAAGCCTCTGCTAAAAACATGCCTTTATAAATTATTGATTTTGAACTTAAAGAACAGATATAAAAACCATCTAAATTATTTTTTAAAGCTTCTTTTTCAATTTTTCTTCTAATCTCGTAAAGTTTTCTTTCCAACTCTTTATCTACTAAGTTTTTGTTATTATGTTTAAATAATACTTGAGTGATTTCAGGTCTGTTATTATTAGCTTTTTCTCCTAAAACTTTGGTATTAATCGGAACTTGTCTCCACCCGTAAATTTTAAAGTTTGATTTGGTTAGCTCTTTTTCAACTATAGTCTTACATTCTTCTTGAACATTAAAATTATCTCGAGGCAAGAAGATCATCCCAACGCATATTTCAGAACTATCATGCTTATGACCTTTAGTTTCAATCTTTTCTTCAAAAAAATCATAGGGAATTTCAATATGTATACCTGCACCATCTCCTGTTTTTCCATCAGCATCAACAGCTCCTCTGTGCCATACAGCTTTTAAAGCTTCAATTCCATATTCTACAATTTTTCTCGATTTTTTTCCTTCTGTAGAGGCAACCAATCCAACGCCGCATGCATCATGCTCCATGCTTTTTGAATAAATATAATTTTTTTCTAAAATTTTTAAATTTTTTTTATAATTTTTCATTATGCTACTTTTGTTTTGTTGACATCTTTATTTTCTAAAAAATTACTGATGGAAATTGCTGCATCTCTGCCATCTTTAATAGCCCAAACAACTAATGAAGCTCCTCTTACAATATCGCCAGCAGCAAATACTCCCGCTAAATTAGTTTCCATTGTATCAAAATCTGTTTTTATTGTTCCCCATCTAGTAGTTTGTAAATGTTTTGAATTAAATAATTTTGGTAGATTTTCTGGATCAAATCCTAAAGCTTTGATAATCATATCCGATTTTATAGTAAATTCCGAATTTTTTTTAACTTCTGGTTTCTTTCTGCCACTATCATCAGGCTCTCCCAATTTAATTTTGCTAACTACCAAATTTTCAATTTTATTTTTTCCTAAAAATTCTTTTGGACTTGATAACCAAACAAATTCTACTCCTTCTTCTTCTGCATTGGCAACTTCTCTTGCCGAGCCTGGCATATTTTCTCGATCTCTCCTATAAAGACACTTGACTGATTTTGCATTTTGTCTTACTGCTGTTCTAACGCAATCCATTGCTGTATCACCACCTCCAATTACAACAACATCTTTGCCTTCTGCATTTAATGTACCATTGTCGAATAATTCTATTTTGTCACCTAGGCCTTTTTTATTTGATGCAGTTAAAAATTTCATTGCAGGAAAAATATTTTTTAAATTACTTCCTGGTATTTCTACTTCTCGAGCTTTATATACCCCAGTTGCAATTAGTATTGCATCATGTTTTTCCTTTAATTTCTCTAAAGTTGAATCTTTTCCAACTTCAAAATTTTGAATAAATTTTATACCACTCTCTTTTAATAATTTTGTTCTTCTTTCTACAACATACTTTTCTAATTTAAAATTTGGAATGCCATAAATTAGTAAACCACCCGGTCTATCATAACGATCATATATACTAATTTGATATCCTAGTTTACGAAGTTCTTCTGCAGCTGCTAATCCTGCGGGTCCGGCTCCAATAATACCAACAGTTTTATCTTTTTCGTTTTTTACTTTTATGGGTTTAATCCAACCTTCTTCCCATGCATTTTCAGTAATGTATTTTTCTACAGATCCTATTGTTACTGTTCCATGACCAGATTGTTCTATAACGCAATTACCTTCGCATAAGCGATCCTGTGGACAAATTCTTCCACATATTTCTGGCATATTATTTGTGCTTTGAGATAATTCATAAGCCTCCAATAATCTTCCTTCAGCAGTGAGCTTTAACCAATCAGGAATATTGTTGCTTAAAGGACAGTGAATTTGACAAAAAGGGACTCCACACTGGGAACACCTGCTTGATTGTTCTTTTGCCTTTTCGTTTATAAATTCACTATAAATTTCCTTAAAATCTTCTTTTCTATTTATTACTTTCCTTTTAGAAGGGGTTTCTTTTTCAATATTTACAAATTTAAGCATTTCTTTGGACATTTGATTGCAATTTATAACAGGACTTATTGTAATTAAAGTTAAACTAGGTCAGAATATATGACCTTTTTTTTAAATTTATCATATATATTAGGCCTTTTTAATCATTAATGCATAACTGCTATGCATTCAATTTTAATAAGAATTAGACACAATTTAAAGTTATTTGTAAACAATCTAAATGATATCAAATTTTTTTGAAATATTTTTACTCTCAGTTATTCAAGGACTTTTCGAGTTTTTACCAATCAGCTCTTCTGCCCATTTAATTCTTGTTTCAAATATTTATGAATTAAAAAACCAATCTATACTGATTGATATAAGCCTTCACTTGGGGTCGCTGCTAGCAATATTATATTATTTTAAAAATGAAATTTTTAATTTTAAAAATAATAAAAACTTATTTTATAAAATAGCACTTAGCACTATACCAATTTTTATTGTTGGTTACTTTTTATATTCATCGGGAATAGTTTTTCAAATAAGAAATATCAAAGTAATAGCTTGGGCTACTCTTTTTTTTGGAATTTTAATTTATATTGCAGATAAAAATAAATTTTTAAAAAAAATTGATTCAGACTTTAGTGTCAAATCAGCATTGATTATTGGTTTTTTTCAAATTTTAGCTTTGGTTCCTGGTGTAAGCAGATCTGGAATTACCATAACTGCAGGCAGGATCCTTGGTTTCAATAGGACAGATTCTGCTAAAATATCTTTTTACCTTTCAATTCCTACTTTAGTGGGAGCAAGCTTACTAGGCATAAAAGATTTATTTAAACAAAATATCGATTTTAACTTTTTGGTTTTGGTTGGAATTTTTTTATCTTTTATATTTTCATTTTTAACGATAAAATTTTTTATGAAATATATTAAAAATTTTTCTTTAAATGTGTTTGTTATGTATAGAATTGTATTAGCAATATTTTTATTTTATATTATATATTTTTAATCTTAGTATCATACAATGGAGATAGTTGAGAAAGTAACACTCCAAATAATATTAAAGTACATCCAACAATATTATCCAATCCCAAAATCTGATTTAATATTATCCAGGCTGAAACAGTTGCAAAAACTCCTTCTAATGACATTATAATTGCCGCAGGTGCTGCATCGATATTTCTTTGTCCAAAAAGTTGTAATACAAATGCTGCTCCTCCAGACAAAATTCCTGCATATAAAATTTCAAAAGTTTCTAATTTAATATTAGAAATATTAATTTCTTCAAATATTAAAACAAGCAAAAGTGATAATGTTGCAACGACTAAGTTTTGAAACATTGCAATAAAAAAAGGTAGGTCAAATTTGCTAACTAATTTGCCTATATAAATAATGTGCAATGCCCAGAATATAGCACCTATTAGCACTAATGTATCGCCGAGTCGAACTGTAGCATCATTAAATTCAGTTAAGAAATACCCTCCTACTACACAAGCTAAAGCTGATGGCCAAATTGACCAGTGCAGTTTTTCTGAAAAAATAAAAAAAATAAGTATGGGAACTAATGGTACATAAAAGATTGTAAAAAAAGCAGCATTTGCTACATCTGTATAAAGTAAAGATACTTGTTGAAGCTGAGTGCCAAAGAATAAAGATAAGCCAACTGGTATCATTAGCTTAATAAATTCTTTTTCATTACCTTTTATTTGATTATATATTTTTTTTTTTTCAAATATAAAAACAAAAGGCATTACTGCAAAAAATGCTACATAAAATCTTACAGAGTTAAAAGTATAAGGCCCAATGGAGTCCATTCCTGTATCTTGAGCGATAAAAGTCGTACCCCAAATAAATGTACAAACAATCAAGGAAAGAAAAGATATTACTTTTTTCATTTAATAATTTTTAGACTGCTAATTTATAAGCAAAATCTTTGCCAAGATTTTCTTTTAAATCGTTACAAAATCTTGCCGCTTCAGCACCATCGATTATTCTATGATCATAAGATAAAGATAAAGGTAGCATTATTCTTGTTTGATATTTATCTTCATAATAAACGTTTTTTTTTGATGATCTTCCAACGCCTAGAATTGCAACTTCAGGATAATTAATGATTGGGGTAAAAAAAGAACCGCCTATTCCACCTAAGCTTGTTATAGTCATTGAACCTCCAAAAAATTCTTTCTTTTCTATTTTTAAATTTCGGCATTTTTCACTAATTTCTTTTAATTCTTTGCTTATAAAATTTATGTTCTTATTATTTATATTTCTTATTTTAGGAACCATCAATCCGTGCTTTGTATCTACTGCAATCCCTACATGATAATATTTTTTAATTGTCATTTTTCCTTCATCAATATCCTCAATTGATGAATTAAATGTAGGAAATTTTAATAATGAAGAAACTAATGCTTTTATTATAAAAGCTAATGGTGTTATTTTTTTTTTTTCGCCAGTAAATGTATCCACTAAAGATTTTCTAAATTCCTCCATCTCTGTAATATCAGCTTCATCATGATGAGTTACATGTGGAATTTTCTTCCAAGAATTTACTAAATGTTGTGCTGCAATTTTTTTTACTCTTGGAACTTCTTTAATTTCTACTTTGCCAAAATCAGAATGATTATATTCATTTTTAATTTTACCAAGATTTTCAACATCTTCTTTTATTTGCTTAGGATCATTTAATTGTTTGTTTATAAATTTTTTTACATCTTCTTCGGTAATTCTACCTTTTCTTTGCGTTCCCTCTATTAAAGTAACATTTGCTCCTAACTCTCTAGCAAATCTTCTAACTTTGGGTGTTGCAAATATTTTTTTATTTTCCGTCATTTTTTAAAGTTTTGTTGGCATTGGCTTTTCAGTATCTATATTATATTTTTTTATAGCTTCTTTTGCATGTTTTGAAGAGATTAATTGTTCTTTTGCCAAAACGCTTAAGGAGTACGCAACTATATGTTCCTTATCTACTTCAAAAAAATTTCTTAAGTTCTTTCTTGTATCACTTCTTCCATAACCATCAGTACCAAAAGAATAAAAACTTTTTGATATAAATGGTCTTATTTGATCCGAATTTAATCTTATATAATCAGATGCTGCTACAACTGGTCCTTCCGTTGAAGATAAACATTTTTCTATATATGTTTTTTTTGGTTTGCTTTCTGGATGTAGTAAATTATATCTTTCAACTTCTAAAGCTTCTTTCCTTAGTTCATTAAAACTTGTAACACTCCATACATTGCTATCAATTTGGTAGTTTTTTTGAAGAATTTCTGCTGCAGCAATCATTTCTCTTAAAATTGCACCTGACCCAAGTAACTGAATTTTAGTTTTTTTATATTTGTTATTTTCTTTAAATAAATACATTCCTTTTAATATTCCTTCTTCTATTAACTTATCTTTTGGCATGCCAGGATGAGAATAATTTTCATTCATAGTTGTGATGTAATAGAAAATATTTTCTTTTTTTTCGTACATTCTTCTTAATCCTTCTCTAAAAATAGTTGCCAGTTCGTAGGAAAAAGTAGGATCATATGACTTACAGTTTGGAATCACTGATGACAATATATGGCTATGTCCATCGCCATGTTGCAGACCTTCGCCTGCTAAGGTTGTTCTACCAGCCGTTGCTCCTATTAAAAAACCTCTAGTTTGGTTATCTCCAGCTGCCCAAGCAAAATCGCCTGTTCTTTGAAAACCAAACATTGAATAAAATAAGTAAATTGGAATCATCGAAATATCATGGTTGCTATAAGAAGTGCCCGCAGCAATCCAAGATGACATTGCCCCGGCTTCGGTTATCCCTTCTTCTAAAACTTGCCCTTTTTGATCTTCTCTATATGAGCTTAATTGTTCAGAATCTACTGGTTCATATTTCTGTCCTTCGTGCGCATAAATTCCAATTTTTTGAAAAAAACCTTCCATTCCAAAAGTTCTCGCTTCATCTGGAATAATTGGTACTAATCTTGGTGCAACATTTTTATCTCTTAATAGACTTGTAAGCATTCTTACTAAAACCATTGTTGTTGACATTTCTTTATTTCCTGTCGATTCTTTCATTGATTTAAATATATCTTCCGTAGGAGTTTTGATTGTTTTGGCAAAGGAAGATCTCTCGGGCAGGTTTCCACCTAGTTTTAACCTACGCTCCTTTAAATACTTTATTTCTGGAGAGTTTTCTGGTGGTTTATAATATTCAACATTTCTTACTTGTTGATCAGTTAAAGGAACATCAAATCGATCCCTATAATATAACAAATCTTTTTCATCCAATTTTTTTTGTTGGTGAGTAGTATTAATACTTTCTCCAGATTTTCCCATACCGTATCCTTTTATAGTCTTTGCTAAAATTACAGTTGGACTATCTTTGTTTTTCATTGCAGAATGGTATGCGGCGTATACTTTGTGAGGATCATGGCCTCCTCTATTTAATTTCCAAATATCTTTATCATCCATTTGGGAAACTAAGTTTAAAAGTTCTGGATACTTGCCAAAAAATTTATCTCTTACAAAAGCACCTCCTTTTGCTTTAAATGCTTGATATTCTCCATCAACAGCTTCATTCATACGTTTAATTAGTAGGCCAGTTTTATCTTTTGAAAGCAAAGAATCCCAATAAGATCCCCAAATAACTTTAATTACGTTCCACCCAGCTCCTCTAAATATGCCTTCTAGTTCTTGAATAATTTTTCCATTACCTCTTACGGGGCCATCCAGTCTTTGTAAATTACAATTAACAACGAAAATTAAATTATCTAATTTTTCTCTAGCTGCTAATCCAATTGCTCCTAAAGCCTCTGGTTCATCTGTTTCTCCATCTCCTAAATGACACCAAATCTTTCTTCCTTCATCTTTTAACAATCCCCTATTAATTAAATATTTTGTAAAACGAGCTTGATAAATTGACATTATAGGCCCAAGTCCCATTGAAACTGTTGGGAATTGCCAAAACTTAGGCATTAACCAGGGATGAGGATAGGAGGAAAGACCTCCTGGTTTAATCTCTTGGCGAAAAGAGTCTAATTGTTTTGTATTAATTCTTCCCTCAAGGAAAGCTCTAGCATACATACCAGGTGCACTATGTCCTTGAAAATAAATTAAATCTCCACCAAACTTATTATTTTTTGCTCTCCAAAAATGATTCATACCAACATCATAAAGTGTAGCGGCTGATGCAAAAGTGCCTATATGTCCCCCTAGTTCTGAATTTTTTTTATTTGCTCTAACAACCATAGCCGCAGCATTCCATCTAATTAAAGCTCTTATTTTTCTTTCTATGTTTTGATCACCAGGAGATTTTGCTTCTTCCTCTGGCGGTATTGTGTTGATATAGGGTGTATTTCTTGACAAAATTAAATCAGAACCTTCTTTATAGGAATGGTCTATTAATTTTTTTATCAAAAATTGTGCTCTATGTTTTCCATCTTTCTGAAGAACTGCAGAAAGTGATTCCATCCATTCTTCAGTTTCAACAGGATCAATATCTCCATTTCTTAAAATTTCAATTTTTTCAACTCTTTCTTTTTTTTTTTCTACTACTGTTGGTTTTTCTATTTCCTCATTTAAAACTAAAGTTTTTTCTGCTTCTTTAATAATTTGTTCTGTAACTGGTGGTATATTATCTTTAGTAACTTCCTCGACTTTTTTATCTGATTGAAGACTACTTTTTAAAGTAATGAGTAAATCGCCTTTTGAAACTTTATCTCCAATCTTAACACTAACATTTTCAACAATTCCTTCGGAAGTTGAAGGAACCTCAACGCTAGATTTATCACTTTCTAAAGTAACTATAGAATCGTTTTTGTTTATTTTATCACCAGTTTTTACTAGAACTTCTATAATCTCTACTTTCTCAAAATCGCCTAGATCGGGAACTAATATTTTATTTTCCATTAAATAACATTGATTTTAGCTACTTATTAATAAATTCATAGAAGTATTATTTTGGACATATTTATATCAATTTTCAGTCATCGTTAAATATATAAATTATACTATGTTAATTAATATTATAAAAAAAATTAAATTATTAAACAATAATCAAAGTGTAGATGCTAGATTTTGGGTGCAAAAATTGCTATTAAAAAAAAGTTTAAACTCACTAAAATATTAATCTCTTTCTATACACATGGCTATTCCCATGCCTCCACCTATACACAGGGTAGCTAAACCCTTTTTTGAATTTCGTTTAATCATTTCATGAATTAATGTAACTATAATTCTAGACCCTGAAGCACCAATTGGATGACCTAAAGCTATTGCTCCACCATTAACATTAACTTTTTCAATTGGAATTTTTAGTTCTTTAATAACAGCTATACTTTGTGCTGCAAATGCTTCGTTAGATTCAACTAAATCTAAATTACCAATAACCCATCCTGCTTTTTCTAAAGCAAGTTTTGAAGCGGGAATAGGTCCTGATCCCATTAAAGCAGGATCTACACCACATGTTGCCCATGATACTATTTTAGCAAGCGATGATAATCCTCTTTTTTCAGATTCATCTCGTCTCATTAGTAACACCGCAGCTGAGCCATCATTAATTCCAGATGAATTTCCTGCAGTTACTGTTCCGTTTTCTTTAAACGCTGTTTTAAGTTTTGATAAATTTTCAGTTGTAAGTCCTGTTCTTGGATGCTCATCTTCTGAGACTTTGTCAATTATTTCTTCTCTGAATCTTTTATTCTTTATTGCTTCTTGTGCTTTTGATTGAGAAGAAACTGCAAATTCATCTTGATCTTTTCTTGAAATATTCCATTTCTCGGCAACGTTTTCTGCTGTTACGCCCATATGGTAATTATTATACACATCAATTAAACCATCTTTTAGCATCGTTTCTTCTCTTGTATTAGTCATGCTTTCTTGACCACCAGCAATTACTATTTTTGCATCACCTAACATAATTGATTGATATCCTGCAACAATAGACCGTAGGCCTGAGCCACATACTTGGTTTATTACATAGCTAGTTTTTTCTTTTGGTATACCTGCTCTCATTGCTGCTTGTCGTGCTGGGTTTTGACCAGTATCTCCTGTAAGAACTTGTCCCATAACAACTTCATCAATAAAATTTGGTTTAACTTTTGACTCAGTCAAAATGCTTTTTATAACGGCCTCTCCTAAATCGTGAGCTTGATATTTATTCCACATACCTCTATATTTTCCAATAGCAGTGCGTAGAGCTGTTGTAAAAACAATATCTTTTGATTTTTTTGTCATACAAATACAATAGTTGCTAATTTACAAAATTACATTAAAAAATGAATGTGTTATAGTAATAGCAGTGTTGCGCCTGTAGCTCAATTGGATAGAGCGCTTGGCTACGGACCAGGAGGTTCTGGGTTCAACTCCTAGCAGGCGCGCCAAATATGAAATAAATATGAAAATATCTTTACAAAAAGCTGTTATATATTTTTTTATAATAGTATTAATAATACTAATGATAATTTCCTTGATTATTTAAATAATGTCTAAAAAATTTGAACAGATCAGTATTAAATCAAGTTTTATGAAACATAATGGAGGCTTGTTATTTAGAGATATTTCAGGAACTGAATTTGAATTTAAAACGGTTATTAAAGAAAATCATTTAAATACAGCAGGCATCACTCATGGAGGCTATATTGCTACAATTATAGATTCGGGAGCAGGCACTGGTGCTCATAGAGTAGCTGGTAATTCTCTTTGCGTTACAATATCTTTAGATATAAAATTTATCGCTTCTACTAAATTAGATGATGAAGTTATTGGTTTTGTTAAAATTTTAAAAAAAACTAAATCAATGGTATTTTTAATTTGTCATTTGAAATGCAACGAAAAAATTATTGCTTCTGCTTCTGGAATCTGGAAAATTCTTAAAAAGTAGGTTTTCTTTTATAATTTAAATATCCAAAAATGAATAACAATATAAAAGCAAATGGGTAAACAATTGCCTTATTTGGTCTATCTAAATTTTCTATTTTAAATTCACTTATAATATCGCCAATTTCAAATCCCTCTTTTTTTGCTAACCCATTCCATTTTAAAGTATCTACTATAATTCTATTCTCTTCCTTGACTAAATTGATCCCATATTCTTCTAAGTTAAAATTATTATTAAAAGTATCTTTTTTAACAACAAATAATTTATATCTCTCTCCATATTCACTTAACCTAGTAACTTTCAAATGTACTTCTCTATTTGGTTCAATATTTACTATATGGAGATTGTTTACATCTTTATAATCATATTTTGGATAAAATTTATTAAGAGCATAATCGGGTGCTAACAAAGATATTGAAATAACTAAAAAAATTATAATTTCATACCATCGAAGTTTATTAAAAAACCATCTTTGTGTAGCTGCTGTAAAAACTAATATTCCAATTAAAGAAGTTGATATTACTATTAAAGCATGCCAAATATTTTCAACACCAATTAAAAGCAATTCATGATTAAATAAAAATACAATAGGAAGAATGCCTGTCCTTAAACTATACCAAAAAGCTTGTACTCCAGTTTTTAGAGGATCTCCTCCGGAAATACCTGCTGCTGCATATGAAGCAAGACCTACGGGCGGTGTAACGTCTGCCATTAATCCAAAATAAAATACAAATAAATGAACAGCTATAAGTGGAAAGATAAATCCAGAGGCATTACCAACATCTATTAAAACCATTGACATTAATGAAGCTACAACAACATAATTTGCGGTCGTCGGAAGCCCCATGCCTAACAGTAAACACAAAACCATAGTTAGCAGTATTAAAATAATGACATTATCTTTTGCGACAGATTCTATAACAATGATTAGATTTGTACTTAATCCAGTTGAGCCTACAGCTCCTACTATTACTCCAGCTGTAGCAATAGCTATACCAACGGCAACCATATTTATTGCACCTTTCTCAAAACCTACAATTGTTTGATTAAACCAAATTTTAAAAGCATTTTGAAAATTTGGTTCTTTAATTAATTTATTTATCAAATTTACTAAAATTAATGCAATTGTTGCATAAAATATTGAATAAGAAGCTGTAAATCTTAGATAAACTAACAAGTATATTAAAACAAAAATTGGAATTAAAAAATGTAGACCAGCTAAAAATGTTTTTTTTAAATTTGGAACATCTTTTTCTTCCATTCCTTTAAGATTTAATTTTAAAGCTTCAAGGTGTGAAATATAAAACAAAGCTATATAAGATATAATTGCAGGTAAAAAAGCGTGCTTAACAACCTCAAAATATGTAACTCCTATAAAGCTTGCCATAACAAAAGCTGCTGCTCCCATTACTGGGGGCATTATTTGACCATTAACAGAAGATGAAACCTCTATTGCACCTGCCTTTTCTTTTGAAAAACCAGTTTTCTTCATTATTGGAATTGTAAAAGTACCAGTAGTAACTGTATTTGCGACTGATGAGCCTGAAATCATACCTGTCATTCCTGATCCTAAAATTGCTGCTTTAGCAGGTCCTCCTCTCATTTTGCCAACCATAGAAAAAGCTAAGTTTAAAAAATACTGTCCTCCACCTGCAGTTTCTAAAAGAGCACCAAATAAAACAAATAAAAATATAAAATCTACTGAAACTCCAATTGGAATTCCAAATATAGCTTCTTGATCAAACCATTGAAATCCGACAAGTCTTTTTAATGAAAGACCCCCATGAGAAATAATATCTGGAGCATATTTTCCAAAATAAGAAAATAATAAGAAACAAATAGCAATTATAACCAATGGTATTCCTATTACTCTTCTCGTAGCTTCAAGTAAAATTATAATTCCGATCGTTCCTATAATTAACTCGATCGGTATAATATATTGACCTAAGGTAATCTTTAAAAGAATGCCTCCTCTATCTACTAATTGATCATAAAAAAAATAAATATAAAGACAACACAAAGCTCCTATTAAGCTTATTAAAATATCTATAATTGAAATTTTTTTTGATCTAGAAAAAGGAAATATTAAAAACGCTAATAGTAAAGCAAAACCTAAATGAATCGCTCTTGCAGGTAATCCTTTGAACATACCAATATTAAACCAAAAAGGAAAAGGAGATGCATACCAAAGTTGAAATAAAGACCAAATAATTGCAATACCAGCAACAGTTTTTAAATGTAAACCTGTAAGATTTCTAGTAGGAGACAAATCTTCACGAATTTTACTTTCAATTTTTGTATCTGGTTTTTGATTCATTTATGCAAGATACTTTACTATAAAAAAAAGGCCCAATAAATATATTGGGCCTTTTTAATTCAAATATATGCTTGGATTACATTAATCCAGCTTCTTTATAGTATTTAATTGCACCAGGATGTAATGGTGCAGATAAACCATCAGCTATCATATTTTTCTTTTCCAACGGTCCAAAAGCTGGATGTTGTTTTCTAAAATCATCAAAATTTTCAAAAACAGCTTTTGTTACTAAATAAACCAACTCATCAGAAACATCGGCACTAGTTACTACAGTAGCTTTAACACCAAAAGTAGTAGCATCAGAAGTTTGCCCAGTGTAAGTTCCTGCGGGTATTACTGCTTTAGCATAATAGTCAGCACCATCAATTAATCCTTTAACAGGTCCTCCTGTCAAATTAATTGGTTTTGCTTTTGCCGCGCATGTAGCTGCTTGTTCCATAGCACCATTAGGAAATCCAACTGAATAACCATATGCATCTATTTTACCGTCACATAATGCTTTTACTTGTTCAGATGAAGTTAATTCTGTAACTGACTTAAAAAAACTATTATCAACTCCCATAGCTTTCATAAGCTCTTCCATAGTTCCTCTTTGTCCAGAACCAGGGTTACCTATGTTAACAACTTTGCCTTTTAATCCTTTAAAATCTGATATGCCTGACTTTGCACTTGCCCAGATTTGGAAAGGCTCGTTATGAACTGAAAATACAGCTCTTAAATTTTTAAACTGTTTTCCTTCCCATTTGCTTGACCCATTAACAGCATGATATTGCCAGTCAGATTGTGCAACTCCAAATTGGAACTCACCATCTTTAATTTGACCAATATTATAATTTGATCCACCTGTAGACGGAGCTGTACATCTATAAGCTTTGTTTGTACCTTTTTTTCTTCCATGATCTGCACTTATTGCAAACTTATGCATCATTTTACAAATTGCATTTCCAGTCTGGAAATAAACTCCAGTTGGTCCTCCTGTTCCTATCGTAAAAAACTCTGCAGATTTTGCAACTGTAGTAAATGACAAACTAGCTGCAAAAATTACTAGAGCACTCGATAATGAAGTAAGTATTTTTTTCATTTTTCCCCCCTTAATGTTTATATTTCTTTGATCCTAGCAGTTAAACATGGATAGAGTCTAGAGTAATTCTAAACTGTTAAAAAACTATTAAACTCAATTTAGTTAGTTTTTATGCTGATTCAGACCAATCTTTCAATCTTTTTGTACCCTCTAAAACTTTAGGTGCAAATTTTGAAATAACTTCTAAATTTATATTTTCAATTGACGAAATATTTTTCATAAAATTTTCTCCATTAAAATCTGTAAAGCTTAATCTTGCTATCATTTTATCTTTAGCGATTCCAAAATCTGATCCGGGTAAAAGGACCACCCCTGTATTATTTAATAAATCTTTACACATTTCTTCTGAAGTTTGAAATTTTTTATCTAAAAATTCTGGCATTAAATAAAATCCCCCTTGAGGTTTATTAATGATCACTTTGTTTGATTTAAGATTATTGTAAACATATTCTCCTACAGCTTTTAAAATATTTATCGAATTTTTTATATATTTGCTCTGATCATTTTTATAGGCTGCTATTGCTGCATATTGAATAGGTGCACTTACTGATGAAAAAGTTTCACTTGCAAGAACTTTGAGTGAGTTTTTTAATTTTTTTAATTCATTAGGTATAACAAAATGCCCGAGCCTCCAACCTCCTGCTCCACACCACTTGCTCAGTCCACTACTTATAATTGTTAACTCTGGACAATAATTCGAAATAGATTTGTAATTATTATTAAAACTTAATTCCGAATATATTTCGTCAGATAAAACTAAAATATTATATTTTTTTATTATAGCGCTTAATTCTTCTAAGTTTTCACAAATTTGACCTGAAGGATTATTTGGAGAATTTAAAAATAATAAATAATTTTTATTTCTATTTTGAGAAACGATTGTTTCTATATTTTCTGCAGTAGGAAACCAATTATTTTCTCTATTTGTATTAATCCAATGAACTTTATTTCTCCCTATTATTGCTTGAGGTTCGTATGATACCCAGCTAGGTGCTGGAAGTATTACATCTCCATCAAAAAGAATTTGTAACAAAAACATTAATTCCTTTGTTCCCGGACCAACTATAATGTTGTCAGCTTTGTACTGGTAGTTTTTTCTTAAAGATACAAATTTAGCTATTTCATTTCTTAATTCAGGAAGTCCTTGCATTGGTAAATATTTATTCTGATGAGCGTTATTTTTTAACTCTGTTTTAACATTTTCAGGAATATTAAATGGAGATTGTCCAAATCCAAATTTAAAAACTTCTTTTCCTTGAAACTCAAGATCTTTGGATATTTCATTAATTCTAAGTGTTGAAGATAAATTTAAATTTTTTATTACATCTTTTATCATTTAATTTTTTAGCTCATTTAAATTTTTGTATTCTTTTAAAATTTCAGGATTTGCCAAAGCCTGAATATTTGTTATTTTGTTTCCTTCAATCGTATTTTTTACCGCTAGTTCAACAATTTTTCCATTTTTAGTTCTTGGAATATCACTAATACTAATCACTTTTGTAGGAACATGTCTAGGAGATGCCTTATATCTTATTTGTTTTTTAATTTTATCAATTAAATCTTCATTTAAAACATTATCTTTATCCATGACAACAAACAAAATGATTCTAATATCATTATCCCAAGATTGACCAACTACGATGGATTCTTTAATTTCTGTAAATTTTTCTACCACAGAGTATATTTCTGCTGTACCAAGCCTTACTCCACCAGGATTAAGTGTTGCATCTGATCTTCCGTAAATTATATAGCCTCCTTTTTCTCTTTTCTCTGCATAATCACCGTGATGCCAAACACTTTTAAATTTATTAAAATAAGCTTTTTTGAACTTTTGATTATTTTTATCATTCCAAAATTTTGTTGGCATTGAAGGAAAAGAATTTTTACAAACTAATTCTCCTTTTTTGCCTTTTATAGATTTTCCTCTTTGATTAAATACATCTACATCCATTCCTAGACCATTATTTTGAATCTCGCCAGAAATTACAGGGCTATATATATTTCCAAGTACAAAACATGAAACAATATCTGTTCCTCCTGAAATAGATGCTAAGTGTACATTTTTTTTTACTTTTTTATAAATATAACTAAAGCCATCTTTTGATAATGGAGATCCAGTTGAACATATTGTTTTAAGTTTTTTTAGCTTATATTTTTTTACAACTGAAACGTTTAGCTTTCTTAATGAATCTATATATTTTGCACTAATTCCAAATAAAGAAATTTTTTCTTTATCAGCTATTTTAATTAATAAATCATTTTTTTTATACATTGGAAATCCATCAAAAAGAACTATTGATGCTTTAGATGCGAGAGAGCTTACTAACCAATTCCACATCATCCACCCACAAGTTGTAAAATAAAAGATATTATCTTTTTCATTAATCTCGCAGTGTAATTGATGTTCTTTTAAATGTTGCAACAAAACCCCTCCAGCTCTGTGACAAATACATTTTGGTTTTCCAGTTGTTCCACTAGAATAAAGAATTGCAAGATTATGTTCAAAATCAAATTTTTTAAATTTTATTTTTTTTGACTTAGTTTTTATTATATCTTTCCATGAATTTATTTTTATTTTATTAAATTTTTTTATTTTTAAATAATTTTTACCAGGATAATTAACTACAATTATATTTTTTATAGATTTAATTTTTGAAATTATTGTTGGTAATCTTTCAATGATATTAATTTCTTTCCCATTATAATAATATCGATCAGCTATGATTAATACTTTAGGTTTTATTTGTGCAAACCTTTCTATCACTCCATCTGCCCCAAAATCAGGCGAACAAGAAGACCAAATACTTCCTATTGATGAGGTTGCTATAAAAGCTTCTACTGTCTCGATTATATTTGGCAAATAAGCTGCCACTCTATCATTCTCTTTTACATTAATTTTTTTAAAAAAATTTGAAATTTTATTAACATTTAAATTTAAATCTTTCCAAGATCTGACTCTTCTATAACCATTTTCACTAATAAATGTAATTGCTTTGTCATTGTTATTTTTAGATAATAAATTTTCTGCAAAATTTAGTTTTGAATTTTTTAAAAATTTACTTTTAAATAAAGTTTCTGATAAATAAGATTTTTCATTTTTTATTCCTTTTACTTCTGCAAAATCCCAAATTGAACTCCAAAATTTATTACTATTATTTATTGTCCAATTTAAAATTTTTGAGTAATTTTTTGTAATATTAAAATTATATTTATCCGATAGAAATTTTTCGAATCTATATAGGTTCGACTGTCTTTTTTTTTTTATCGATGCTTCCCATAATTTTTCATTCATATTAAATAAATTATATATTGAATTAATTATTTTTATGTTACTCTCATTGTAATAAAATTATCAAAATGAGAACTTTTTTCTTAACGATTCGGTCATGTTTTAGACTATTTTTGTTCTTCTGGAGTAACAATATATAGTAGCAATAAATTTAATTACACAAAACTTTGAAATGAATAATAATAAAATTACTGCTGTTCTTGGACCCACAAATACAGGAAAAACCTATCTAGCAATTGAAACAATGCTTTCTTTTCAATCAGGCATGATTGGATTTCCACTTAGATTATTAGCAAGAGAAGTTTATGACAAAGTTATAAAAAAAACTGACCCAAATAAAGTAGCACTTATAACTGGTGAAGAAAAAATAATACCATCAAATGCAAAATATTATCTTTGTACAGTTGAATCAATGCCAATAGAAAAAAATTTAGAATTTGTAGGTATTGATGAAATTCAAATGTGTGCGGACAAAGAGAGAGGACATATTTTTACTGATAGATTATTAAATCTTCGTGGAGAAAAATTAACAATGTTTATGGGTTCAAACACTATAAAAAATATAATTTCAAAATTAAGTGGTGATTTAGAATTTGTTAACAAAGAAAGATTATCAAAATTAAGTTTTACGGGTCATAAAAAAATTTCTAGAATTGAAAGAAAAAGTGCAATAATAGCTTTTTCTGTCGAAGAAGTTTATGCAATTGCAGAATTAGTAAGAAGACAAAAAGGAGGAGCAGCAATTGTAATGGGATCATTAAGTCCTAAAACAAGAAATGCGCAAGTAGAACTATATCAGTCTGGAGATGTTGATTACTTAGTAGCTACAGATGCAATTGGAATGGGTATAAATATGGATTTAGAGAATGTTTTTTTCTCAAATTTAAAAAAATTTGATGGAAAAAAATTAAGAAGATTAAATTTATCAGAAATTGGTCAAATTGCAGGCAGAGCTGGAAGATATTTAAATGATGGATATTTTGGTACTACAGGGGATTGTGGTGAAATAAATTCAGATGAAATAGAAAATTTAGAATCACATAAATTTGAAGAAATAAGAATAATTTATTGGAGAAACTCCAATTTAAATTTTAACAATCCTGACAGTTTATTAAAATCATTAGATGAAAAACCCAACAAAGAATGGCTTAGAAAGATATATGAATGTGAAGATGAAAAAGTTCTTAAATATTTTCTCAAGAACTTAAATAAAAATAAAATAATAAATAATGATAAGGAGCTAAGATTACTTTGGGAATGCTGTCAAATTCCTGATTTTGTTAAAAAAACTTATGGCCACCATCTTGAGGTGGTAAGTAAAGTTTTTGAATTTCTTAGAAGTGCCAAGGGACAAATTTCTAATAGATATATGAAAGAACAGTTATCCCATTTAGATAAGTTAGAAGGAAATTTGGACTCAATTTCAAATCGAATAGCAAATGTTAGAACATGGTCATATGTTTCAAATAAAATTAATTGGGTGGAAAATCAGGATTATTGGATAGAAAGAACTAAATCACTTGAAGATAAATTATCTGACAGACTCCATGAGGAACTAACTAAAAGCTTCATAGATAAAAGAGCAAGTGTTTTAGCTAGAGGTTTAAAACAAGATGCTATATTTGATACTAAAATAATTGATAATAAAGTAGTTATTGATAATCAATTTATAGGAAAATTAAAGGCTCTTAAATTAGACTTAGATTTAAAAGCAGGTACTCTTGATACTGATATTAAATCTTTAAAAAAAGCAGCCAGACAAACCGTTAGTCCTGAGTTTCAAAAAAGGATAGAAAAAATTGTTAGAGATGAGTCAATTGAATTAGGAGAAGATTTTAAAATTTACTGGGAAAAATTTCCTATTGCAAGATTATTACCTGGTAAAGATTATTTAAAACCAGAATTTAGTTTAATAGTTGATGATATGATAGAAACATCTGAAAGAAAAAAATTACAATTTTTTTTAGAAAATTGGATTCAAAGAAAAATTAATTTAGTCTTAAAAAGCTTAATTGACTTAAAAAATTCTAAGGACAACAAATCAAACATAAGAGCTCTGTCTTATCAATTATATGAAAATAATGGTGTAGTAAAAAGAGAAAATGTCGTCGATTATTTAAATAAATTAAATCAAGAGGATAGAAAAATATTAAGAAATATTGGAGTTAAATTTGGCAGATATCATATTTATTTATATAAACTTTTAAAACCTGATGCTGTTTCTTTAAGACTAATACTTTGGAAAAATTATCACCAAAAATATTTCGATTTTAAACCTCCAAAATTTGGACTTAATTTTCTTGAAATTAAAAAAACTTTAAACCAAAATTTTATGCTAATTTGTGGTTTTGAAAAGTTTGACAATTTTTTCGTGAGAATAGATATCTTGGAAAGACTATTTATTCATATAATTAATTCAAATACAGAAAAAAATAAAGAAATTATGTTAGTTCCGGAGATGCTTAATCTATTAGGATGTAACAAGGATAACTTTTTAAAATTAATAAAAAAAATGAACTACAAAACTTTTGAAAAAGAAAATAAAATTTTTTTTAAATATTTCCCTATAAAAAATAAAAATTATAAAAATAATATTAACAAAAATAACAAAAATAGTCCTTTCAGTGTTCTTAGAGAGCTTAGTATTAAATGATATTAAAATTTTTAAAAAAAAATAAAGAAGAAGAAACTGATATTGTCTTAAAAACTGCATCTTTATTAATACATGCTGCAAAAATAGATGAAAAATATACAGAAAAAGAAAAATTAATCATAAAAAAAACAATAATTAGTCTAGGAGCAGATGAAGGAAAAATAGAAGAAATAATGATAAATGCTGAGGAAAATGAGAAAAATTCTAATCAAATTTTAGATTTTACCAAAGATATTAAAAATACTGATGAAAATTTCAAAATTAAATTAGTTGAGTCATTATGGAAAATAATTTATTCAGACACTACTTCTGACATGTACGAAACAAATTTAATGAGAAGATTATCAGGTTTATTATATTTGGATAATAAAGTAGTTGGGAACATAAAAGAAAAAATAAAAGCAGAATTTAATAAATGACATATATAGTTAACGACAAGTGTATAAAATGTAAATTAACTGACTGTGTTGATGTTTGCCCTGTCGATTGTTTTTATGAGGGAAAAAATATGCTTGTAATTAAACCTGATGAGTGTATAGATTGTGGCGTTTGCGAACCAGAATGCCCAATTGATGCAATAAAACCAGACACAGAAGAAGGCAGTGAAAAATGGTTGGAGATAAATAGAAAGTATTCTGAAATATGGCCAAATATAAACATTAAAAAAGAGCGTCCTGAAGATTGGGAAAAGTTTGAAAATGAAGAAAATAAATTTGAAAAATATTTTAAAGAAAACATTTAAAAAAAAATCAACCAAAGATATGAAAAAAAAGAAAAATAAAAAAATAAAGAAAATAACAAAAAAAGATAAAAAAAAAATTCCAAAGAAAAAAAATATCAAAAAAATATCAAAAAAAAAAATAGTCGAAAAGAAAATTAAAGTTGAAAAAAAAAATGATAGTTTGAGAATTCCAAAAAGCAATGAACTAAAACCGGAAATTAAAAAAATTAAAAAACAAGAAACTGCTAAAAGAGAATATAAGCCGAAAGACTATGTTGTTTACCCAAAACATGGCGTTGGTCAAATAATATCTATAAGTACAAAAACTATCGGGGAAATCGAAGTTCAGTGCTACGACATAAAATTTGAAAAAGATAAAGCAATAGGTTTGTTGCCAATTAACAAACAACACAACCTAAGACCTCTTTCTACAGTAAATCAACTAAATAAATGTATTTCTATTTTAAAAAGCAAACCAAAAATTAAAAGATCTATGTGGAGTAGGAGAGCTCAAGAATATGAACAAAAAATTACTTCAGGCAAAGTATATGATTTAGCAGAAGTTGTGAGAGATTTAAATAAAGGTGACGATATAATGGTTGATCAATCTTATAGCGAAAGACAACTTTTCGAAAAAGCTTATGAAAGAATTTTATCTGAATTTAAAATTGTAATGGATCAATCTCTGGAAGATACTCAAAAAAAACTTGATAAGGCACTTAAAAGAAACTTAGAAACTCAAATCCCAAAAGTTGAAATTAAAAAAAAAGAAGTTTTACCATCTGAAACCTCTGAATCTTTAGAATAAAAAAAAACGCTTCCCACAAAAATTTATGAGAAGCGTTTTTAAAAAAGAATAATTATCTTCTTCTTCTTCTTTTTTTAGCTTTTTTAGCTTTCTTTTTAGCTTTTTTTCTTCTTTTAGCCATTTTTAGCTCCCTGTTTTTTACGAATCAAATGATTCGTTAATAACTAATTTTTATTTTTTTTAATTAGTTATGTCAAATATTTAATTTTTTGTTTTTTTAAATTAATTTAAATTTTTTAATTTAATTTATTTTACCTTAAAAACGCTTTGTTTTACTTGTTTAATTGAAGATTAAAAGTTTTTTATAATTTATTTGTTAATAAAGATTTTCTAATTCTTTTTTATATTTTTCAGTTACTTTTTTTCTTTTTACTTTCATTGTTGGTGTTAACAAACCATTTTCTATTGAAAAATTTTCATCTATTAATTGAATTTTTTTTATTTTTTCTACTAAAGTTAACTTTTTATTTATATTTTCAATTACTTTATTAATTTTTTCTTTTTCATTCAAAAATTCTTTATTAGGAACAATTAATGCAACTAAATAATTTTTTTTATCACCATAAACCATGCACTGATCAATTTCTGATGCATTCGTAACCATATTTTCAATTTTTGCAGGAGAAATATTGTCTCCACCAGCACTAACGATAATATCTTTTTTTCTGTCAGTAATTTTTAGATATCCATCTTTAGGATCTATTTCTCCAATATCTCCTGTGTGTAGCCATCCATCTATAATGACTTTTGCCGTTTCTTCCTTTTTATTCCAATAACCTAGCATTACATTTTCTCCTTTAACTAATATTTCTCCATCTTCAGCAATCTTGACTTCATTTCCCTTAAAAGGAGGGCCGACTGTTTCTACTTTTATTTTGTGAATAGGGTTACAACTAACAACTGGTGAAGTTTCTGTTAAACCGTATCCTTGAAGTGTAGGCAAACCTATTGCATTCAAAAATTCTCCTATTTCTTTATCCAAAGCACCTCCTCCAGATACAAAAGCTCTTAAATTTCCACCAAATTGCTTTTTAACCTTTTTTCTTACTAATACGTTTGTGAGTGAATTTAAAAATTTTTCAAAAAACGTCATTTTTTCATTTAATAGTTTTTTCTTACCTAATCTAATTGTTACATCAATTAACTTAGCTTTAAGTCCGGTTTGTTTTTTCATATTTAGATTAATTTTATTGTAAAGATTTTGATAAAATCTTGGAACAGCTGTCATAATTGTTGGCTTTGCTTCGGATATATTCTCTAAAAGTTTTTCTATTTTCTCAGCATAAAAAACTTTAGCTCCAACAGCTATCTGAGCAAATTGAACGCAATGCTCATATGAATGTGAAAGAGGAAGCCAGGTTAAAAATATTGGTTTTGAATCTATTAAGGGTTTCATAATTTCACATGCACCAACAAGATTATTTAAAATACCACCATGGCTTAAAATAACACCTTTAGGATTTCCACCAGTTCCTGAAGTATAAATTATACATGCTGCTGATGTTCTTTTTAAATTTAAATTTTGTATTATATCTTCTTTCGCTAAATCATTTTTTGTAATTGATGTAAAGTCTAAATATTTTTCTTTATTTTTAATAATTAAATTATGAAGTGCTTCTTCTACCTCATCAAAAGTAATTACTTTTTTTATAAAAGTTTTTTCATCAATAATTTGACTTAACTTTTTAAGCATTTCGTTATTAGAAACAATAACAACTGTTGGTTCACAATCTTCTATTAAATATTTGTAATCATCTTCGGTATAAGTGGTATAGGCCGGGACTGTTATTCCGCCAGATAACATGATGGATAAATCGGCAATAAACCATTCTGGTCTATTTTCTGATACTAAAAGGCATCTATCACCTTCTTTAATATTTTTTTTTATTATTTTGGAAAGTTTAAATATATTTGTTTTTACTTCTTCCCATGTAAAGCTTTTTTTATTATTTGGATTTAACCATTGTAGAAAAACATCTTTAGGTTTTTGTTTTTCTGCTTGATAGAAAAATAATTCAATTAAACTGTTAAAATTATCTAAATTCATACTTTCTTTATTGGTGGGCAAAGAGAGACTCGAACTCTCACAGTATTACTACCATTGGATTTTGAGTCCAACGCGTCTACCAGTTCCGCCATTCGCCCTCCCTTTACTTTATTTTAATAAATTAAATAGTATAAGAATGTAATTTATAATAAAACCATAAAATGCTTAAAAATCTTTACGATAAAACTCTAAAATTGGCTTCACATAAAAGTGCAAATTATTATTTATCTGTAGTTTCCTTTATTGAAAGTTCTTTTTTTCCAATTCCGCCGGATGTTATGATTATACCAATGTCATTGGCAAAAAAAGACGAGTATCTCAAAATATTTTTTATTGCCACTTTGTTTTCTTCTTTAGGAGGATTGTTTGGATATTTTATTGGCTCTCTATTTACAGATAAGGCGATAATGCTAATGGAATTTTATGGTTATGAGGAAGAAGTTTTGCAATTAAAAAATCAATTAAATTCTAAAAGTGGTGCTTATACTTTATGGTTAGGAACACTATTTCTCGCAGGATTTACACCTCTCCCTTTTAAAATTTTTACAATTACAAGCGGAATTATAAATTTTAATATATTTGCTTTTTTTATTATTTGTCTAATTTCTCGTGGTTTAAGATTTTTCATTGTGGCTTATTTTTCTGTAAAATTTGGAAAACCTTTTATTTCATTTTTAGAAAAAAAGGGAGGTATATGGTTTTCAGCTGCTGGGATTTTAATTATAATATTTGCCATACTAGGCTATTTAATTTTTAAATAATATGAAAAATAAAACTATATTAAATATAATTTTATTTATAAGCATTTCAGCCTTAGGTTTGGCATATTTTGTTGAATACATATTAGGTTATGAACCTTGCAATCTTTGTCTGATTGAAAGATTGCCTTATTTTATGTCTATATTAATTATTTTCTTAGGTCTTTCTTTTAATCGATTTGAAAAACTCATTTTAATTTTTCTTTTTTTTATATTTGCTTTTGCAACAATATTATCTTTCTACCACGTTGGAATAGAACAAGGTTTTTTTAAAGAGTCTCTAGTTTGTTTTTCAAATAATGAAATTGATAATTTATCTAAAGAAGATATTTTAAAAGACTTTCAAAAAAATACTGTTAGTTGTAAAGATGTTGAATTTATAATATTTGGATTATCTCTTGCTACAATAAATACCATTCTTTCTTTAATTTTAAGTGTTATAAGTCTTAAACTTTTCTTAAATTATGACAAAAACAGATAAAAAAAAAATCGAAGAATTCATAAGAGTTGACCATGCAGGAGAAAGAGGAGCTATTAAAATATATGAGGGCCAACTACTAGCATTAAACACCTTCATAAAAGATGATAAGTTAAAAAAAACTATTGAAGAGATGAAGATTCATGAAAAAGAACATTTAGATTTTTTTAACAAAGAAATTAAAAAAAGAAATATTAAACCAACAAAATTTTTACCTTTATGGGATTTGTTAGGAATAGGTCTCGGATTTGGCTCTGCAATTATGGGAAAAAAAGCAACAATGCTTTGCACAGCTTCGGTTGAGGAAGTTATAGATGGACATTATAAAAACCAGATTAATCAGTTAAAATCTGATGAAAAAATTTTAAAAGGAAAAATAAAAAAATTTAGAGATGATGAAATACACCACAAAAATATTGCCTATGATAATGGGGCAAGTAAAGAAGGAATTTATTATTTATTAGACAAAATAATTAAAACTGGCTCTAAAGTTGCAATAAATATATCTGAAAAAATTTAATTAAGGTTCAAGTTCAACATCCCAATATAAATAATCCATCCAACTTTCATGTAGAAAGTTTGGAGGAAAATTTTTTCCATTTTTATGAAGATCTTCAGTGGTTGGTTGATAAGGTTTTTGTTGAAGTATCATTCCAGAACTCTTGAGAAGTCGTCCCCCTTTTTTAACATTGCAGGCTGAACATGAGGTAACAACATTATCCCAGTCAGTTTTTCCTCCACGAGATCTTGGCAAAAGATGGTCGAATGTTAATTCTTTTTTACTTCCGCAATATTGGCACGAAAATTTGTCTCTTAAAAATACATTGAATCTTGTAAAATTTGGATTTGATTGGGGACTTATATAATTCTTTAGAGCTATAACGCTTGGTAGCTTCATGCTAAATGATGGACTTCTAATTACTCTGTCATAGTTACTTACAATGGTAACTCTATCTAAAAAAACAGATTTAATTGAATCTTGCCAACACCATAACGATAATGGATAATAGCTTAAAGGTCTGTAATCAGCATTTAATACTAAAGCTGGACACTTTTCCAAAGGGACATTTGTATCAATAAAAGTCATTTTATAGTTTAAGACTAACTTAAATAAAATAATTAATCAATAAATACAAAAAAAAAATGTTAAAAATTTATTAAATTAAAAAGTTTTTCTTAATATAATTTAATGCGATACTGGAAGCTTTTATAGGAATATGATGATCACAATTACCAATCATATGTGTTTCTACTTCAATTTTATTTCTTAATAAAAAATCTTTTGCATCTAGTAAGTTGCTTGATGGAACTATGGTATCTAATTCTCCATGCAATAAAAGCATCTTTGTTTTTGAAGAAATCCTTTTTAATAGATTTTCTTTATTAATTATTTTTCCAGAAAATCCTACTACGCAGTTAAAGTTTTCTTTACTAGTTAAGCCTACATTTATAGAAATCATACACCCTTGACTAAATCCTGATAAACATATTTTAGAATTGTTTAAATTATATTTTTCTTTAACCTCGTTTATAAATTTGTGAATTTTATTTTCCGCAATTAGTGATTGTTCAAGAATATAATTTGGTTCGTCTTTGCTTAAATCAAACCATTGAAATCCGCTAGGATTTATTGGACATATTTCGTGACCATCAGGACACAAAAAAACAGTATTTGGTAAAAATCTTTTCCAATTATATGTAAGAGAGCTTATGTCTTTTCCATCTCCTCCATAACCATGCAATAATATTATTACGCTATTAATTTTATTATTTTCATCTGGATTTATTACTGTTGTGTTTAAACTAAATGTCATTTAATTATTATATTAATTATTATGACCAAAAATAAATACAATCAAGCAATTTGGAGTAAAAGAATTAAAAAAAAATCTTCTTTATTATTTCAACAAATTGGTAGCTCAATAGATGTTGATAAAAGACTTTTTAAGGAAGATATTGCTGCATCACTAGTTCATGTTGAAATGTTAAGTAGACAAAAAATAATTACAACAAAAATTAGAAATAAAATAAGCAAAGGGCTTAAAAAAATCGAGAAAGAAATATTACAAAAAAAATTTCCTTTTAAAAAAAAATATGAAGATATCCATATGAATATTGAAAAAAGGCTTTTTCAATTAATTGGGGATGATGCTGGATTTATGCATACCGCAAGATCTAGGAACGACCAAGTTATCACTGATTTTAAACTTTGGACTAAATCCTCAACTAAAAAAATAGATAAAAAATTGAATGAATTGATTAATACTATTTTAAAAGTAGCAAAAAATAATATTAAAACAATAATGCCAGGTTTTACACATTTAAAAAATGCTCAGCCTGTTTCTTTAGCTCACTATTTATTGGCTTATGTAGAAATGTTCGAAAGAGATAAAAAAAGATTTTTTAATAATTTAGAAAGTTTAAATGAAAATCCATTAGGTGTAGCTGCACTAAGCGGAACATCTTTTAATATAGACAGAGTTTTTACATCAAAAAAACTTGGGTTTAAAAAACCAACAAATAATTCTATTGACACCGTATCTGATAGAGATTTTGTTGTTGATTTTTTATATGCTGTATCTGTTTGTTCTTTACATATTTCAAGAATTTCAGAAGAACTGATAATTTGGAATTCTGATGGATTTAATTTAATTACACTATCTGACAAAGTTGTTACTGGTTCTTCAATAATGCCTCAAAAGAAAAACCCTGACCCTTTAGAATACTTAAGAGGTAAAACAGGTGGTACATTTGGAAATTTATTTTCAATGTTAACAATTTTAAAAGGTTTACCACTATCTTATTTTAAAGATCTTCAAGATGATAAAGAAATAGTTTTTAGATCGTTTGACACATTACACAATTGTATATCTATACTAAACGAGGTTTTAAATAATTTTAAACCAAACAAGTCCAGAATGTTATCATTGGCAAGCAAAGGATTTGTTACTGCAACTGACCTAGCAGATTATCTAGTAAAATATCATAATAAATCATTTAGAGAAGCTTACCAAGTTACAGCTAGTATAGTTAATGATGCGGAAAAAAAGAAAATAAAATTAAATCAATTAAGTTTAAAAGATCTTCAAAAAATTGAGCCCAACTTAAAAAATGATGTTTTAAATATTTTTGACTTAAAAAACTCTATTAATTCAAAAAAATCATTTGGTGGAACTTCATTTAATAATATAAAGAAAATGATAGGAAAGTATAAAAAAATTTATAAATGACAAAAAAAATTATAATTATTATATGTTTATTAATTATTACTGTTTCTTGTGGTAAAAAAGGCAATCCAACTATAGATGGTAAACCAGTAGAAAACAAATATTATAAAGATAAATGAATTACAAAAAAAAAATTTTTCACGTTGAAAATATTTCAACTGAAAAACTTTCTAAAAAATTTAATACACCATTATATTGCTATTCTTATTTAAAAATAAAAAATAATATTCTTAATTTAAAAAAACATTTTAAAAAAATTAATCCATTAATTTGTTTTTCAGTAAAATCAAATTCAAATAGCAAAATATTAAATGAAATTAAAAATTTTGGAGTAGGAGCGGATGTTGTTTCAAAAGGTGAGATGATGAAAGCTTTAAAAGCAGGTATTTCTCCAAAAAAAATAGTTTTTTCAGGAGTTGGCAAAACATATTCCGA
>CACENJ010000012.1 GCA_902560855.1 uncultured Pelagibacteraceae bacterium | reverse complement strand
AACAAATATATTATTTATTTGTGGAGGAGCTTTTGCAGGTCTAGATAAAATAATTGCTCAAAGAGACAAAGGAACTTCAATTGGCTTTGGTGCCGAAGTTAAATCGACGGAAGATAAAAAAACTGGCGAATGGATGAAAAGTTTGGAGCCGGAGGATTTATTAAAATATGGTTTAATACCCGAGTTTATTGGAAGATTACCAATTGTAGCAACATTAGAAGATTTAGATGAAAAATCATTAATAAAAATATTAAAAGAACCAAAAAATTCATTAATAAAACAATATCAAGAATTATTTAGGCTAGAAGGAGCAAAACTTACTTTTAAAGAAAATGCTGTTAAAGAAATAGCTGCTAAAGCTATAAATAAAAAAACAGGAGCAAGAGGATTAAGATCTATATTAGAAAATATACTACTAAAAACCATGTTTGATTTGCCTAGTCAAGATAACGTAGAGGAAGTGATTATAGAAGCCAATACAGTTAAAGGCCATTCACAACCAATATTTGTGCATTCTAAGGCTACAAAAACGAAATCAGAAAAAACTTCCGCGGCATAAAACTAGGTTAATAAGTAACAAATACCTATTGCATTATTTGTTTTAATATCCATATTTATAGTTATGCAAACAAAAATAGACCGTCCATTGCTACCATTAAGAGACATAGTTGTGTTCCCAAGTATGGTAATTCCATTATTTGTAGGTAGAGATAAATCTATCACTGCACTAAATGAAGTGATGAAAAATGACAAGAAGATATTTTTAGTTACACAAAAAAATTCTGAAGTTGATGATCCAAAAAAAAATGATATTTTTTCATTTTGTTGTGAAAGCAATATATTACAATTATTAAAACTACCTGACGGCACAGTTAAAGTTTTAGTAGAGGGAGTTAAAAGAGCAAAAATTTTAGATTTCAAAGACAATGAAAAATTTATTACTTGTTCAGTTGAATATCAAAATGATATAACAACTAAAGACGACGACCTTTTGCCATTAGCCTTTACAGCTATTAAAAGATTAGAAAAACTTTCTTCAATAAATAAAAAAATTTCAGGAGAAACAATAAATAATATTAAACAACTAAAGGATCCATCAAAAATTGCAGATAATATAGCATCACATTTAAGCACTACAATTATCGAAAAACAACAATTATTCGAAACCCTCGATGTTAAGAAAAGACTTAATGATGTAATTAAAATTATGGAAAATGAAGCAAGTATAATTGGAGTAGAAAAAAGAATTAGAGGACGTGTAAAAACTCAAATGGAAAAAACTCAAAGAGAATATTATTTAAATGAGCAATTAAAAGCTATTCAAAAAGAATTAGGTGAAATTGAAGACGGTAAAGATGAAACTTCTAATTTAAATAAATCAATTTTAAAAGCAAAAATGCCAAAAGAAGTTCAAAAAAAATGTATGTCAGAACTTAAAAAATTAAAAAACATGAGCCCCATGTCAGCAGAAGCTACAGTAGTAAGAAATTATTTGGATTGGATGATAGATATACCTTGGAATAAAAAAGATGATGTAAATATAGATTTAAATAAAGCTACTAAAATTTTGGATGAAGATCACTTTGGTTTAGAAAAAGTTAAAGAACGTATTGTAGAGTTTTTAGCAGTGCAAAAAAGAATGCAAAAATTAAAAGGTCCTATTTTATGTTTAGTTGGTCCCCCTGGAGTAGGCAAAACATCTTTAGGTAAGTCGATTGCTAGAGCTACAAATAGACAGTTTATAAGAATGTCTCTTGGTGGAGTTAGAGACGAAGCTGAAATTAGAGGTCATAGAAGAACTTATATAGGATCTCTTCCGGGTAAAATAATTCAAATGATGAAAAAAGCAGGTACAAAAAATCCTCTTTTTTTATTAGATGAAATAGATAAAGTTGGAAATGATTATCGTGGCGATCCATCTTCAGCTTTATTGGAAGCTTTGGACCCAGAACAAAACACAACGTTTAATGATCATTATTTAGAAGTTGATTATGATTTATCAGATGTATTGTTTGTTACAACTGCAAATACACTTAATATACTTCCGCCATTATTAGATAGAATGGAGGTAATTAGAATACCAGGTTACACTGAGGATGAAAAAATAAATATTGCCAATAAATATTTACTACCTAAACAGATTAAAGATAATGGAGTCAAAAAGGGGGAGCTACAATTATCTGAAGGAACAATCAAAGAAATTATTAGAAGTTATACAAAAGAATCTGGGGTTAGAAATTTAGAAAGAGAAATATCTAAAATTGCAAGAAAAGTAGTTAAAAAAATTGTTGCCTATGAAGAAACCAAAGTAAACGTAAATGAAAATAATATTTCTAATTTTTTAGGAGTGAAAAAACATAAATTTGGTGAACTTGAAAGTGAAAATAAAATTGGAATAGTAACCGGTTTAGCATGGACTGAGTATGGAGGTGAAATATTAAAAATCGAAACAGTTAATATGCCAGGAAAAGGAAAAATGCAAATCACAGGTAAATTAGGTGATGTTATGCAAGAGTCAGTTAAAGCTGCAAAATCCTACGTTAGATCTAAAAGTTTAGAATATGGAATTATTCCCCCAACTTTTGAAAAAAAGGATTTTCACATTCACGTACCCGAAGGAGCTACACCAAAAGACGGACCTTCGGCCGGAATAGCAATGGTTACCTCTATAGTTTCTTCAGTTACCAATATTCCTGTAAATAAAGAAATTGCTATGACAGGAGAAGTTACAATTACTGGACAAGTATTACCCATAGGTGGACTAAAAGAAAAGCTTTTAGCAGCCCATAGAGCTGGGATTAAGCAAGTTTTAATTCCTAAAGAAAATGAAAAAGATTTAGTAGACATACCACAAAAAGTTAAAGACGATATAAAGATTACACCTGTTGAAATTGTTGATGAGGTATTAAAGATTGCTTTAACAAAAGAGTTTAAAAAAGTTGAGTGGGCAGAAATTGATAATGTTTCAGGTTCAAAAACTGAAGATAAGTCTCAAGCAATTATTCAATAATTTTATATTTCGATATTTTCTACACTATTATTTTTTAAGTTTTTTTCGTAAATATTTTTGTAAGCTTTTTCTAAATTTTTAGTATAAATTTTAGTATCAAAAAAAGGTCTAGCTAATCTGTTTTTATTTAATTTATTTTTTATTTCATTCAACTTTTTATAATTTTTAGATAAATCCAAGATTAAATTTTCATACTCATTCTTTGTATGAGTAACTAATTCTGACATATCCATGGCACTTAATATGCTCCCTGCAACTCTACTCGCAAAAGTCTGTCCAATTAATGTAACAACAGGCAAACCAGCCCAAAGTGAATCGCTACAAGTTGTATGAGCCCCATATGGATATGTATCAATAAATAGATCGGCTGCACTGTGCCTTGATAAATGTTCTTCCATAGATACTTTTCTAGCAAAAATAATTCGATCTGGATTTATTCCTTTTAAATTTGCTTCCTTTTTTAAATTTTCGGATGTTTTTATATTACCTTCTACCAACCAAAGAACACTGTTATTAACTTTTTTTAATATATTCATCCATATACTAAATATGCTAGGTGTTAATTTGTAATGATTGTTAAAGCAGCAAAATACAAAAGAATTTTTAGGTAAACCCAATTCTTCTTTTGTAAATTTTTTTTTAGATATTTTTTGTGTGAAATCTCTCACTTGGTACGAATTTGGTAAATAAATTATTTTTTCGGAATAATATTTTTGATTTGATTTTGGTATCAAAAATTTATCACTTATTATGTAATCAATATTTTTTGAACCTAATGTTCCAGGATATCCCAAATAATTTATTTGTATAGGTGCGCATTTATTTTCAAAAATTCCAAATCTGTTCCATTTAGTAAAACCCATTAAATCAATAGCAATATTTATATCTAATTGTCTAGAAAGTTTTGCAATTTCTTCATCTGTTTTGTGATTCACTTCAATAAATTTATCAAAAGCTAAAGAGATTCTTTTTTTCATGTCATCATTTTTTTCAGGACCAAAAGAAAACGCAAAAGTTTCAAACTCAGATTTATTATGTAGCTCAAACATTTTCACTAATAATAAAGACATAGCATGATTTCTAAAATCTGCAGAATAGTATCCTATTCGGATTTTTTTGCTTTTATTTTTCACTGTTACTTTTTTAAAGGCATCTATACTTTTGTATTTATTTTTAATGTTTATCTCTGCAGAAATTCTCTGCAAAGATGGCGAATCAAAAATAGATAAAATACTAAACGGTTTACAAGCTACTTTTTCTTTTAAAATTTCTTTTTCTAAAAATTCTAAGTCTTTATTATAATTGTCCCAATTACATATATTATGTTTTGTAAAAACCAACGTCCCAAATAAATTTTTTAACTCAGGATTTATATTAAAAGCAGAACTATATTCTTTAATAGCTTCATCAAATAAATTAACTTCTTTTAAAGAGTTTCCCTTATAAAAATAAGCTTCAGCATAGTTAGATTTAATGCCAATTGCATTATCATAGCATTTTATTGCTTCATTATGTAATGCTAGCTCTTGTAAAGCATTTCCTTTATTTAGATAAGCTTCACAAAATTTATTATCGATTGATATTGCTTTGTCATAATAATCTATAGCAGATTTGTGATTTTTAAGTTCAAGCAAACAATTTCCAATATTATTATATGCATGAATATAGTTTGGTTTAATTTCAATTATTTTTTTCCAACTATCCATTGCCGCATCATGTTTGCCTAGTTCTTTTAAAACAATTCCAATATTATTATAAGCATCCGAATAATTCGGATTAATTTTTACTGCTTTGTTAAAACTTTTTAACGATTCATCAAATTTTTTAAGCTCTTTTAAAACAATCCCAAGATTATGATTTGCCTCAGCATTTTCAGGATTAACATTTATTGATTTTTGAATATGATATATAGATAAAGTGTATTCCTTTTGTTTAAAATAAATTATACCAATGAGATGTAGTATCTCAGAGTTACTAGGTTCATTTTTAAGAATTTCTAAACATTCTTTATTAGCTTTTTCAAGTTCTCCGTTTTGAAATAAAGATACAGCATATTCAAATTTAGAATGCATCAAGCAGATAATAAATTATGATAACACATATTAAAACGTCAATTTCTATCAAATTAATATATAATTTTTAAAGAAATATTTATAATAATTATCTTTCATCTTTAAGATTTTGTTGGTAATAGTGATTTTATTTCTTGGGCGGTTAGCTCAGTTGGTAGAGCATCTCGTTTACACCGAGGGGGTCAAAGGTTCGAGTCCTTTACCGCCCACCAGAAAAACGGGGGTGTAGCTCAGTTGGTTAGAGCGATCGCCTGTCACGCGATAGGTCGCGGGTTCGAGTCCCGTCACTCCCGCCATTAATGTGATAATAATTATCAAATAACCAAATTCACAAGAAAAATGTGACTTTAACACTTCTTTTAATTGCTACAAAAAATTATATAAAAGTAATGTAATGATAGCAGAATTTTTAAAAGACTATTTTTCAATTATATTGTTTTTACTAATAGCTTTATTAATTAGCATTAGTTTTATAGTTGTAAATTTTTTATTCTCACCAAAAAAACCTGATCCAGAAAAACTTTCGGCTTATGAATGTGGATTTGAACCTTTTAACGATTCAAGAATGGAATTTGATGTAAGATTTTATTTAGTTGCAATATTATTTATTATTTTTGATTTAGAAATAGCATTTTTGTTTCCCTGGGCTATTTCATTAGGAAAAATCGGATTTTTAGGTTTCATTTCTATGATGATTTTTTTGTCTATCTTAACTGTAGGTTTTATATATGAATGGAAAAAAGGTGCACTGGACTGGGAATAAAATTTTATGAACTTACAAGATTCACAAAATATACCTGAAGAATTTAAAAAATTAGCTAAAGATTTTAGTGAAAAAGGTTTTATTACAACTTCATTTGATAATTTAGTAAATTGGGCAAGAGCGGGATCTTTACATTGGATGACATTTGGTCTTGCTTGTTGTGCTGTAGAAATGATGCAGACATCTATGCCACGATATGATTTAGAAAGATTTGGTGCAGCACCAAGAGGATCTCCAAGACAGTCAGATGTAATGATTGTTGCTGGAACTTTAACAAATAAAATGGCTCCTGCTCTTAGAAAAGTTTATGATCAAATGCCTGAGCCTAGATATGTTATATCCATGGGTAGTTGCGCCAATGGAGGAGGTTATTATCATTATTCATATTCTGTTGTACGTGGTTGTGACCGAATAGTTCCAGTAGACATATACGTCCCTGGATGTCCACCTTCAGCAGAGGCTTTATTATATGGAATCTTACAACTACAAAAAAAAATTAGAAATAAAGGTTCTTTAGAAAGATAAAATATAAAATGTCGCATTTAGAAGACCTTGAAAAAAAAATTAATTCAGAATTAACCACAAGAATTAAAGAGAGCAAAATAAAACATAACCAGATTTATCTCACAATTAATTACGAAGATCTTTTAGATGTTATTTTTTTATTAAAAACAAATAAAAGTACTAAGTTTAGACAACTAATTGAGATTACAGCAGTTGACTATCCAGAAAATCAAAAAAGATTTAAAATGGTGTACTTATTATTAAGCCATGAATTAAACCAAAGAATAATTTTATCTTACTATATAAGCGAAAATCAACAAATTCCTACGCTAACAAAAATTTATCCATCAGCCAATTGGATGGAAAGAGAAATTTTTGACATGTATGGAATTAAATTTACCGATCATCCAGACCTAAGAAGAATACTCACGGATTATAATTTTGAAGGTTACCCTTTAAGAAAAGATTTTCCTTTAACAGGTCATAACGAAGTTAGATATAGCGAAAACGAAAAAAAAGTAGTTTATGAAAAAGTAAAATTAGAACAAAACTATAGAAATTTTGATTACGAAAGTCCCTGGGAAGGTACAAAATATATTAAAGAAGAAACAAAAAAGTAATTATGACAAAACAATCTAAAACTCTAAATTTAAATTTTGGTCCCCAACATCCTGCAGCACATGGAGTTTTACGTTTAATATTAGAACTTGACGGTGAAATAGTTGAAAAAGCAGACCCTCATATAGGACTGCTTCATAGAGGTACTGAGAAATTAATTGAATATAAAACTTATGCACAAGCAGTACCTTATTTTGATCGACTTGATTATGTAGCACCAATGAATCAAGAACATGCGTTTGCTCTAGCAATAGAAAAAATTTTAAAAGTTGAAGTTCCTATTAGAGCGCAATTTATTAGAGTTATGTTTTGTGAAATTGGAAGAATTTTGAGTCATATATTAAATGTTACAACGCATGCATTAGACGTTGGTGCTTTGACTCCTTCTTTATGGGGTTTTGAAGAAAGGGAAACTCTAATGACTTTTTATGAAAGAGTTTCTGGATCTAGACTTCACGCAAATTATTTTAGGGCTGGAGGAGTTCATCAAGATTTACCAAGGGGCTTAGATGAAGATATATCAAAGTTTTGTGATAGCTTTCCAAAAATTATTGATGATGTTGAAAATTTATTAACAGATAATAGGATTTTTAAACAAAGAAATGTTAATATAGGAGTCGTTTCTAAACAGGATGCCTTAGACTATTCCTTTTCAGGAGTTATGTTAAGAGGATCAGGCGTTTCATGGGATCTTAGAAAATCTCAACCATATGAATGTTACGAACAATTTGACTTTAAAATACCAATTGGAAAAAACGGCGATTGTTATGACCGATATTTGTGTAGGATTGAAGAAATGAGGCAGAGTGTGAAAATTATTAAACAATGTCTATCCTCAATGCCAACAGGACCAATAAAATCAATGGATGGTAAAATTTCACCCCCATCCAAAGAAGAAATCAAAAACTCGATGGAAGCATTAATTCATCATTTTAAACTTTTTACAGAAGGATATAGAGTCGACAAAGACGAAATTTATACTGCAGTAGAAGCGCCTAAAGGGGAATTTGGTGTTTATTTAATTTCAGATGGTTCTAGCAAACCATATAAATGTAAAATTAGGGCTCCAGGTTTCTCTCATTTACAAGCTATGGACTATTTAATTAAAGGTCATATGTTAGCAGATGTGCCTGCTGTTTTAGGATCTTTAGATATAGTTTTTGGAGAAATAGATAGATGACTATTAAAAAAGTATCCAAAGAACAACCTGACAAATTTGAATTTAATTCAAAAAATTTAGTTTTAGCAAAAAATATTTTAAAAAATTACCCTGATGGCAAACAACAAAGTGCTGTTATGGCATTATTATACTTAGCTCAAAAACAGAATGAAAATTGGATACCTTTAATTGCAATGAAATACATAGCAAAGTTTTTGGATATGCCATACATAAAAGTTTATGAGGTAGCTACCTTTTATAGTATGTACAACTTAGCTCCCGTCGGAAATTATTTTATCCAAGTTTGCACCACAACTCCTTGCATGATTAGAGGCGCTTATGATCTGGTTAAAACATGCAAAGAAAAAATTTCAGAAAAACAAAACGAAGTTTCTCATGAAGGAAAATGTTCTTGGGTTGAAGTAGAATGCTTAGGTGCATGTGTTAATGCTCCTATGATGCAAATAAATGACGATTATTATGAAGATCTAGATAATGAAAAAATGGAAAAAATTATTAATCAAATATTAACAGGTAACAAACCTGAGCCTGGATCTTACAGAGGAAGAAAAAACTCTGAACCAGAAGAAAATAGAAAAACTTTATTGGATGTTCGAAATGCTTAAGGATCAAGATAGAATTTTTCAAAACTTATATAATGATTTAGGTGAAGATCTTCATTCTGCCCCAAAAAAGGGGTGATTGGTCAGAAACAAAAACATTGTGTCAAAAAGGTAAAGATTGGATTATTAATGAAATCAAAGTATCTGAGCTAAGAGGTCGTGGAGGTGCGGGTTTCCCTACAGGGCTTAAATGGTCATTTGCACCAAAAGAAATTGGTACTAAGCCTCATTATTTAGTTATTAATGCTGATGAATCAGAGCCAGGTACTTGTAAAGATAGAGATATTTTAAGATTTGAACCACACAAATTAATAGAAGGGTGCCTATTAACATCATACGCTGTTAATGCTCATAAATGTTTTATTTATATTAGAGGAGAGTATGTAAATGAAGGTAAAAAATTACAAAAAGCCATTGATGAAGCTTATGAAAAAAAATTAATTGGAAAAAATGCTTCTGAAACAGGATGGGATTTAGATATTTATATTCATTATGGCGCTGGAGCATATATATGTGGCGAAGAAACTGCATTATTAGAGAGTTTAGAAGGTAAAAAAGGACAACCAAGATTAAAACCACCTTTTCCAGCTTTAATTGGTTTGTATGGGTGCCCAACAATAATTAACAATGTTGAGACTATTGCTGTTGTGCCAACAATTTTAAGAAGAGGTGCAAAATGGTTTACATCAATTGGTAAACCAAAAAATACAGGAACCAAGATATTTTGTATATCTGGAAATGTTAATAAACCATGCAACGTTGAAGAGGAAATGGGAATATCCCTTAAAGAGTTAATTGAAGTACATGCAGGCGGTGTAGTTGGAGGTTGGGAAAATTTACAAGCTGTAATTCCTGGTGGATCATCAATGCCATTACTACCAAAAAAAATATGCGAAACTATAACTATGGATTTTGACTCCTTAATCAAGGAAAAAAGTGGATTAGGAACTGCTGGAATAGTCGTAATTAATAAAGATCAAGATATTATTAAATGTATGGCTAGAATAGCTAGATTTTATAAACATGAAAGTTGTGGTCAGTGCACACCATGTAGAGAGGGATCAGGCTGGATGTGGAGAATGCTTGAAAGAATGGCAAAAGGAGAGTCATCTAAAGATGAAGTTGATATGTTAATGGATGTTACAAAACAAATTGAAGGTCATACAATTTGTGCCTTTGGCGAAGGTTCAGCATGGCCTGTACAAGGACTGTTAAGACATTTTAAAAAAGAAATTACAAAAAGAAATAATTTTGATCCATTAATCAAAACTAACAAAAATATACCTTATTTAGTAGATCAACACTTGTTGGATAAAGAAAATGTTAAAAGTTAAAGTTAATAACATTGATATTAAAGTTGAAGAAGGTTTAACCGTTCTACAAGCTTGCGAGAAAGCTGGAGCAGAAATACCCAGATTTTGCTATCACGAAAAACTTTCAATTGCAGGAAATTGTAGAATGTGCCTTGTAGAAATTGAAAAATCACCTAAACCTGTTGCTTCTTGCGCAATGCCTGTTGCCGAGGGGATGAATATTAAAACTAATACTTCTTTAGTTGAAAAAGCTAGGAAGGGGGTAATGGAATTTTTATTAGCAAATCATCCATTAGATTGCCCAGTTTGTGATCAAGGAGGTGAGTGTGATTTACAAGATCAATCCATGTTTTATGGAATTGATAAATCAAGATATAAAGAAAATAAACGTGAAGTCCCAGAAAAATATATGGGACCGTTAATAAAAACTCAAATGACAAGATGCATCCACTGCACTAGATGTATTAGATTTGCAACCGAAGTAGCAGGAGTACCGGAACTTGGAGCTATTGGACGTGGCGAAGATATGCAAATTACAACATATCTTGAAAAATCCATGGAGTCTGAAATGTCAGCTAATGTAATAGATTTATGTCCAGTTGGAGCTTTAACTTCAAAACCTTATGTTTTTGAAGCAAGACCTTGGGATTTAAAAAAAACAGAAACTATAGATGTTATGGATGCAGTTGGTTCAAATATTAGAGTAGATACTTACGGATGGGAAGTAAAAAGAGTTTTGCCTAGAATTAATGAAGATATAAATGAAGAATGGATTTCAGATAAAACAAGATATGCTTGCGATGGAATAAAAAATCAAAGATTGGATGTTCCTTATATAAAAAATCATGGAGATTTAAAGCCGACCTCATGGGTTAGTGCATTAAATAATGTAGCAGAACAAATTAAAAAAAGTCCACCTGACAAGATAGCAGGATTAACAGGTGACTTAACAAACATGGAGACAATGTATATTGCTAAAGATTTTTTTCATAAAACAATTAAGTCAAAAAATTTAGATTCTAGAATAGAAGATTATTATGTAAATTTTAACGATAGAAAAAATTACATATTTAATACAACATTAAATGGAATTGAAGATAGTGATCTAATAATTTTAATTGGCACAAACCCGAGATATGAAGCAACATTGCTAAACGCAAGAATCAGGAAGGCATTTTTAAAAAATAAAATAGAAATTTACTCTTTGGGAGATGTTGGCGAACTTACTTATCCTTATAAAATACTAGATAATAAAACTGAAATAATTAAAGATATTCTTCAAAACAAAAATGAATTAACCGAAAAAATTAAAAATGCTCAAAAGCCAAGTATTTTAATAGGTCAATCTGCTCTTAAACTGCAATCAGGGAAATATATTTTTGAAGAATTTAAAAAATTTCTTATATCAAATAATAAAATAAACAAGGAATGGAATTCTTTAAATGTTATATCAAATCATTCATCAACTGTGGGGGCATACGATTTAGACATATTCATGTCAAATGATGAAACAAATTTAGTTTTAGAAAAAATAAAAAAAAATCATTTTGATGTAATATTTTTATTTGGTCAAGACAACCTTAGTTTTAAAAAAAAAAATGAATTTATTATTTATATAGGCAGTCATGGTGACAAAGGCGCTGAAATGGCTGATGTTATTTTACCTGGAGCCACATACACGGAACAAGATGGATATTTTACAAATTTAGAAGGCAAAATTCAAAAAGCCTACAAAGCATCATATCCTCCAGGTGAAGCTAAAGAAGATTGGATGATAATTAATGAACTCTCAGCACTTTTGAAAAGAAAAAAACTTTATAACACTAAAGATGAGTTAATTGACACTATGATGAATTATATAAAATTAAATAAAAAAGATAATAATAATTATGTCTCAGATGCAAAATTTATAAGTGAAAAAATTTTAATTGAACCAATTGATTATTATTATTCTAATGTAATAGCCAGATCATCTTATACAATGTCAGAATGTAGAACCAAAAAACTAAAAACTAAATCAACAGGTACTGATGGATAATATTTATTACTATTTAAATGTACTTTTTGTTGAAACATACAAAATTCTTTTTCTTTTAATACCAATACTTGTATCTGTCGCAATGATTGTTTGGTTGGACAGGAGAGTATGGGCTTTTGTTCAAAAAAGACGCGGTCCTAATGTTGTAGGCCCATTCGGTCTTTTTCAGTCTTTAGCAGATGCTTTAAAATATATTTTTAAAGAAATTATAATACCTGCAAGTTCTAATAAAGTAATATTTATTATAGCACCCATAATAACAATGACTTTAGCATTAGTAGCGTGGGCAGTTATACCTTTCGGTGAAGATTTTGTGTTAGCCAATATTAATGTTGGAATACTTTATTTATTTGCAGTTTCTTCATTAGGTGTTTACGGAATAATAATGGGTGGATGGGCATCAAATTCTAAATATCCATTCTTGGGAGCAATAAGATCTGCTGCACAAATGGTTTCTTATGAAGTTTCTATCGGTATTATAATTATAAATGTTTTACTTTGTGTTGGATCATTAAATCTAACTGATATTGTTTTAGCTCAACAACAATTCTGGTTTGTGCTTCCTTTGTTTCCAATGTTTATAATATTTTTTATTTCTGCATTAGCCGAAACAAATAGGCCTCCTTTTGATTTACCTGAAGCTGAAGCAGAGTTAGTGGCAGGATATCAAACAGAATACTCTGGAATGATGTATGCAATGTTTTGGCTAGGAGAGTACGCAAATATACTTTTAATGTGCGCTATGGGTTCCATATTATTTCTTGGTGGTTGGTTACCTCCTATAGAAATATACCCATTTAATTTAATTCCTGGAGCATTATGGCTAATTTTTAAAATTCTTTTTTTATTCATTATTTTTGCATTAGTGAAAGCTATAGTTCCACGATATAGATATGACCAGTTGATGAGATTAGGATGGAAAATTTTTTTACCATTTTCACTTGTTTGGCTAATATTAACGGCAACATATTTATATTATTTTAATTTATTACCGTCGGTTTAATTATGAAATTTTCAAGAATTATTAAAACAATTTTTTTATTAGATTTTCTTAAAGGCATGATAATGGCCATTAAAGAAATTTTTAAATCAAAAAAAACTATAAATTATCCATTTGAAAAAGGGAAAATTAGCCCAAGATTTAGAGGAGAGCATGCGCTAAGAAGATATCCAAATGGCGAAGAAAGATGTATAGCTTGCAAATTATGTGAAGCTGTATGTCCTGCGCAAGCAATAACAATTGAGTCTACCGAACGAGCAGACGGAAGTCGTAAGACAACCAGATATGACATAGATATGTTAAAGTGTATTTATTGTGGTCTTTGTGAAGAATCTTGTCCCGTAGACGCTATAGTTCAAGGTCCAAACTTTGAATTTGCTACAGAAACTAGAGAGGAGCTTTACTATAATAAAGAAAAATTACTTGATAATGGCGATAGATGGGAAAGCATTTTAGCTGCAAATATTAAAGCTGATAAACCTTTTAGATAAAAATATGATAGCACATTCGATATTTTTTTATTTTTTTTCTTTAATAACAATTGTTTCAGCAATAATGGTAACAGTATCCAAAAACACAGTTCATTCCGTTTTTTTTTTAATATTGGGTTTCATTAGCGTTTCATGTTTATTCATAATGATTGGTGCAGAATTTTTAGGGATGGTAATGCTTATTGTATATGTTGGTGCAGTAGCTGTGCTTTTTTTGTTTGTAGTTATGATGTTAAACGTTGCTCAGCAAGGTAATGAAATATTTCAAAATTCTAGATACACTCATTTACCCGTAGGATTAATTATTGGTTTGATAATTTTTTTTGAATTAATTATTGTGGTTAGTGGATGGAAATACAAACCAGATATTATTTCTAGCAATTCAATAAATTTTGATTCAAATCTTACTAATACTCATTCAATAGGTATGGTTTTATACACCGAATATATACATTTATTTCAATTGAGCGGAATGATTTTGTTAGTTGCTATGGTCGGTGCCATTGTTCTAACTTTTAAAAAAAGGTCTGGAATAAAAAGGCAGAGTTACATTGAACAAATTTCAAGGGAAAAAATTTCAGGCGTTTCATTGGTTAATGTGGATAGCTACAAGGGAGTTAAAATCGATGACTGAAATTGGTCTACAACACTATTTAACCTTAGGAGCTATTATTTTTACCATTGGAGTTATAGGTATTTTTCTAAATCGTAAAAATTTAATAGTGATTTTAATGTCTATCGAACTATTATTATTAGCTGTTAACATAAATTTAGTTTCTTTTTCTATTTTTTTAAATGATTTAAGTGGTCAGATATTTACTTTTTTTATTTTAACAGTCGCGGCCGCAGAAGCCGCTATTGGACTTGCTATTATAGTAATTTATTATCGTAACAGTGGAACTATACGTGTCGAAAATATAGATAGTTTGAAAGGATAAAATGGAGCACACATTAATATTTCTCCCACTTTTAGGAGCCATACTGTCTGGATTTTTCGGAAAATATATAGGAGATAGAAATTCAGAAATAATTACATGTTTATTGGTTAGTATTTCAGCATTGTTATCTTTAATAATTTTTAAAGAAGTAATATTTAATAATTACGAAAATAATATAGTTATATTTAATTGGATAAATTCTGGCTCACTTCTAGCAAACTGGTCGATCAAAATAGATTCTGTGTCTTCGGTAATGTTATTAGTAGTTTGTATTATTTCTTCTTTAGTACATATTTATTCCATTGGTTACATGTCACACGATCCTCATAAAACTCGTTTTATGGCATACCTATCTTTATTTACTTTTTCAATGCTAGTATTAGTAACATCTGATAATTTTCTACAACTTTTTTTTGGTTGGGAAGGTGTAGGCCTTTGTTCTTATTTTTTAATTGGTTTTTGGTTTAAAAAAGATTCTGCAAATTCAGCTGCAATTAAAGCATTTGTTGTTAATCGTGTAGGTGATTTTGGGTTTGCTATTGGGATCTTTCTCATTTTTTATTTGTTTGGCACTGTTAATTATGAAGAAGTTTTTAATAAAATACCTCAGAATGTAGATAAAGAAATTTCCTTCATTGGCTTAAATGTAGGAGCAATAGACCTAATTTGCATACTTCTTTTTATAGGAGCAATGGGTAAGTCAGCACAATTTTTACTTCATACTTGGCTTCCAGATGCTATGGAGGGACCAACTCCAGTGTCAGCTCTGATTCATGCAGCAACAATGGTTACGGCAGGTGTTTTTCTGGTTGTAAGATGTTCTCCAATTTTTGAATATTCGCAGTTAGCTTTAAATACCATTTGTACTGTAGGAATGACTACAGCTTTTTTTGCAGCAACTGTTGCCTTAGTTCAAAAAGATATTAAAAAAATTATTGCTTATTCAACATGTAGCCAGTTAGGGTATATGTTTTTTGCTGCTGGTGTTGGAGCTTATAATGTTGCAATGTTTCATTTATTTACTCATGCCTTTTTTAAAGCTTTACTTTTTTTAGGTTCGGGTTCTGTTATTCATGCGTTTAAAGACGAACAAGACATTACTAAAATGGGAGGCGTTTGGAAAAAATTACCATACACATGGATATTGATGGTTATTGGAACATTAGCACTTACTGGTTTTCCTTTTTTATCAGGATATTATTCAAAAGATGCTATTATTGAATTTGCATATTTAAAAGGTAACAAATTCGGATATTCAGCTGCTTTTATAGGAATATTTACTGCATTATTAACTGCACTATATTCTTGGCGTCTAATTTTTAAAACTTTTCATGGAAGTTATAGTAATGATTTAAAAATTGAAAAAATACATGAATCGCCATTTGTAATGTTAATACCACTTATGATTCTTGGTATTGGTTCAATTTTGGCAGGATTTTTGTTTAAAGATTTATTTATTGGATATAATAGTGCAGATTATTTTTGGTCTGATTCTATAAAGTTTTTAATACCTTTGTCCAATGAACATCCACCATATTGGATAATCTACTCCACTCCTATATTGGTAGTTTTATCTACCCCGATTTCGTATTATTTATTTGTAAAAAATAAAAGCATTACAACCTGGTTTGTTAACGAGAACAAACCACTATACAATTTTTTACTTAACAAATGGTACTTTGATGAGCTGTATGATTATATTTTTATTCGTCCATCAAAAAGATTAGGAATATTTTTTTGGAAAAATGTTGATATAAATACAATAGATAAGTTTGGACCTGATGGAATATCCAATTTAATTAAAAAACTTTCAAATAAGGCTATCAAGTTTCAAAGTGGATATATTTATCAGTACGCTTTTGTAATGCTTTTGGGCTTTACTGCTCTACTTACATATTTAATTGTTTCATAATGAATTTTCCAATTTTATCTTCTTTAATTTTATTGCCAGTAGTTGGTGCTTTTTTTATATTTGTAACAAGATCAAAAGACCTATCTAATTTACGAAGCGCAAAATATGTAGCTTTATTTACATCATTTGCAAACTTTATAATTTCACTTTATCTTTGGTATATTTTTGATCCTAGCATATCAGATTTTCAATTTGTTGAAAATCGTACATGGCTTGTAGGTTTTATAACTTATAAAGTTGGTGTTGATGGAATATCAATTTTATTTATTCTTCTTTCAACATTAATAACACCATTATGTATTGTTTCTGTTAATAAGACTATAAATACAAAACTCAAGGAGTTTTTAATTTCAATATTGTTAATGGAAAGCTTAATGATAGGTGTTTTCTGTTCACTTGATTTGGTTATTTTTTATCTTTTTTTTGAGGGAGGCTTAATTCCAATGTTTTTAATTATTGGAATTTGGGGAGGCACTAGAAGAGTATATTCTGCATTTAAATTTTTCTTATTTACTCTATTAGGATCAGTTTTAATGTTAGTTGCTATTATTTCTATATACTGGGTTAACGGAACTACAGATATTGTTGACTTATACAATATAGGCATAGATATAAAGTATCAAAATTTACTTTGGCTAGCTTTTTTTAGCTCATTTGCTGTAAAAACTCCAATGTGGCCAGTTCATACTTGGTTACCAGATGCACATGTAGAAGCACCTACTGCGGGGTCAGTTTTGTTGGCTGCTATTTTGCTTAAAATGGCAGGTTATGGATTTATTAGATTTTCAATTGGACTATTTCCTAACGCTTCTGAATATTTTGTTCCATTAATATTTGCATTAAGTTTAATTGCGATTATCTACACTTCTTTTGTTGCACTTATGCAAGATGATATGAAAAAATTAATTGCATATTCTTCTGTCGCTCATATGGGTTTTGTTACATTAGGAATTTTTACAGTAACTCAACAAGGTTTAGAAGGTAGTATTGTGCAGATGATTAGCCATGGTTTAGTTTCAGCTGCGTTATTTTTATGTGTTGGAGTAGTTTACGACAGAATGCATTCTCGACTAATTTCAACATATGGAGGATTAGTATCTTTAATGCCCAAATATGCAGTTTTATTTATGATATTTACTCTAGCAGCTATAGGACTGCCAGGAACAAGTGGTTTTGTTGGAGAGTTTTTAATACTTATTGGTGCTTTTAAAAAGAGTTTTTTAGTGGCAACTATCGCAAGTCTAGGTGTAATATTGGGAGCTGCTTACATGCTCTGGTTATACAAAAGAGTCATTTTTGGAAAAGTTATCAATAGAGATTTACTTAAAATGTTAGATTTAAACAAAACAGAAATTTTTATTTTGGTCTCATTAGCAATACCAACTTTATTTTTTGGATTTTATCCAGAACCACTATTAAATACTATTGATGTATCTATCACTAATTTAATTGAAAATTATAACTATCAAATATCTTTAAATAAATAAACATGGAAAATATTAATTTTGTACTTCCTGAAATTTTTATCTCATTAAGTATAATGTTTTTATTAATAGTTGGTGTTTTTAAAAAAAATAGCTCAAGTTTGATTTATTCTTTATCAGTAATAACTTTAATAATTTCTTTAGGATTAATAATTAATTTTCCTGGCAAAGAAGAGATTTATTTATTTAATGATAGTTACAAAATAGATGAACTATCTATTTTAATGAAGATTATTACAATTCTTTCCGGAATTTTTGTTTTAGTTAGCTCTTATAATTATACTAAATTAGAGAAAATTTTTAACATTGAATATTCCATATTAATTCTATGTTCTATTTTAGGTATGCTAGTAATGATTAGTTCATACGATCTAATCGTTTTTTATATAGGATTAGAACTTCAGTCTCTTTCTTTATATGTTCTAGCTGCATTTAATAGAAACAATATTAAATCTTCAGAGGCTGGTTTAAAATATTTTGTTCTTAGCGCCCTTTCTTCAGGACTACTTTTATATGGATGTTCATTAATTTATGGTTTTTCAGGATCTACAAATTTTAGTTTAATTGCAGAAAATATTTTTTCTTCAGAGTATGGAAATGTATTTGGACTTGTGTTTATATTAGCTGGATTAGCTTTTAAAATATCAGCTGTACCATTTCATATGTGGGCTCCTGATGTATACGAAGGCTCCCCAACTTCTGTAACTTTATTTTTTGCGATAGTTCCTAAAGTTGCAGCTTTAACTGTATTTATAAGATTTTTATATGTTCCATTTTTAAGCTTAATTGATCAGTGGCAACCAATTATAATTTTTTTAGCATTAGCTTCCATGATATTTGGTGCGGTTGCAGCTATAGGTCAAAAAAATTTAAAAAGACTTATAGCATATAGTTCAATCGGTCACATGGGTTATGCGCTAGCAGGGCTTGCAGTAGGAACCAATTCAGGAATACAAAATTCAATTATTTATATTTGCATTTATTTAATAATGAATTTAGGAATTTTTTGCTGCTTATTCATGATGAAGAGAAACAATAAATTTTATGATAATTTAGATGATTTATCCGGTCTATCTAAAAATCATCCAATTATTTCTTTATCATTATTAATACTATTGTTTTCATTAGCAGGCATTCCGCCTTTAGCAGGCTTTTTTGCAAAATTTTATATTTTTATTTCAGTAATAGAACAATCAATGTATTTTTTAGCAATTGTAGGTCTTGTATCAACTGTTGTATCAGCTTTTTACTACTTAAGAGTGATCAAAATAATTTATTTTGATCCACCTGTTGAACAATATGATCAAACGAAATATTTGGGATTAAAAATTTCTTTAGCATTATCAACAATTTTGATGTTGTTATATTTTATTTATCCTAGTGGGCTAATCAACTTAGTTTCAAAAATAAATATAATTTAATGATAATAAAAAAGTTTAAATATAAATTAGTAAATAGCACTAATGATATAGCTATAAATTTAATTAAAAAAAAAAATATAAAGTTTGGCCTAGTTATTGCTGAAAATCAAAAGAAAGGTAGAGGTCAAAGAGGTAAAAAATGGATTTCATATAAAGGAAATTTATTTGCTTCTATTTTTTTTAGTTTAGAAAAAATAAATCTAACTTTAAGACAATTAACATTTATTAATGCAAATTTAATAATTAAATTAATATCTATTTATTTTAAAAAAAAAATAAAATTAAAAATGCCAAACGATGTTTTAATAAATAAAAAGAAAATATGTGGAATTTTACAAGAAATTATACAGAAAAATGGAATTAAATATTTAATTGTAGGCATAGGGTTGAATTTAGTTAGAAGTCCCAATATACGTAAATATCCAACTGTTAATTTATATGAATTAACTAAGACAAAAATAAGTGTTAATAGTATATCAAAAAAACTTATATTAATTTATAAAGATTTTCTAAAATCTCAAAAGGCTTTTAAATGATATTAATTGGTGATATAGGAAATACGGATACTAAAATTTGTCTTATTAATAAAAAAAATAAAATTATAAAAAAAATTGTTTTACCTACAAATAAAATTAATAAACCTTTATTAAAAAATAAGTTTAGATCTATAATTAAAAAAAATGCTTTTATTAAAAAATCATTATTTTGCAGTGTTGTACCAAATAAATTCCTATTAATTAAATCGTTTGTGTATAAAAATTTTAAATCTAAATGTATAGAGTTAAAAAAATTAAATTTAAATAAAGTAATGAAAATTGACGTTAATAGGAAACAAATTGGATCTGACAGATTAGCAAACTCCTTAGCAGTTATTTCTAAAAGAAAAAATTATATTATTTTAGACTTTGGTACTGCTACCACATTTGATGTTGTAATAGGTAAAAATTACAAAGGTGGAGTAATAGCACCTGGAGTTCACGCTTCTCTTAATACACTTACAAACAAGGCAACATTAATTCCGGTAATTAATCTAAAAAAAATTAAAAAAGTAATAGGAAAAAATACTGTTAGTGCTGTTAGATCAGGTTTTTTCTGGGGCTATGTTGGTTTAATAAACAATATTATAGATTTAATTAAGAAAGAAACTAAAAAATCTTTCAAAATTATAATCACTGGTGGATTTTCAACTCTTTTTGTTAATTCTTTACATTATAAAGTCACAATAGATAGAGACATAACATTAAAAGGCCTTATTAAATCAACAAAATTGTTTAATTTTTAATTTATGAAAGAAGAACTTTTATTTTGTCCACTTGGAGGATCTGGAGAAATTGGAATGAACATGAATTTATTTGCTTATGGAAAACCAGATAACCAAAAATGGATAATGGTTGACATTGGAGTAACATTTGCTGATGATACTTTACCTGGTATTGATTTAATATATCCCGATCCGGGTTTTATAATTGATAAGAAAGAAGATCTACTAGGTATTATTTTAACTCATGCACATGAAGATCATATCGGCGCTATAGCTCATATATGGCCTCAAATAAAATGTAAAATATATTCAACACCATTTACAGCAGCTTTAATAAGAGAAAAGTTTAAAGAAAAAAGAGTAGACATAGGAAATAATTTAAAAATCGTTGATTTAAATGGAACTGTAGATTTAAAACCTTTTAAAATTGAATTTATAACTTTAACACATTCAATATTAGAACCTAATGGACTAAAAATCGAAACACCAGCGGGAAATATACTTCATACTGGAGACTGGAAGTGTGATCCTAATCCACTAATTGGAGATAAAATTGATTCAAAGAGATTAAAAGAAATAGGTAAAAAAGGTGTTTTAGCGATGATTTGCGACTCAACAAATGTTTTTAGCATAGGAAGAGCAGGTTCTGAATTAGATGTTAGAAAAAGTTTATTAAATATTATGAGTCGATTAAAAAAAAGAATTATAGTTACATCTTTTGCATCAAATGTTGCCAGAATGGAGTCTATATTTTATTGTGCTGAAAAATTAGGAAGACAAATTTCTTTAGTAGGACGTTCTATGCACAGAATCTATAAAGCAGCTAAGCAATGTGGATACTTGAAAGATATAATTGAACCAATAGATCCAAGAGATGCTAAAAAAATATCAAGAGAAAAAATAATTTATCTTTGTACAGGAAGTCAAGGTGAACCAATGGGTGCTATGATGAGAATTTCAAGTTATGTACATCCAGATGTTCATATTGAAAATGGAGATACAGTTATTTTTTCTTCAAAAATTATTCCTGGAAACGAAAAAAAACTTTATAAGCTGCACAATCAACTTGTTCGTGAGGGAATCGAAGTTATATCAGAAGAGACAGAATTCGTTCATGTTTCTGGCCATCCTAATAGAGAAGATTTAAAAGATATGTATAACTGGGTTAAACCAAATGCTGTTATTCCTGTACATGGCGAACATCGTCATATGATTGAACACATTAATTTTGCAAAAGAAATGCAAGTTCCTTATCCAGTTCAAGTTGAAAATGGAGATATTGTTAAAATTTATCCTGGTGAAAAACCAGAAGTTTATGACAAAGCGCCAAGTGGAAGGTTGTATGTTGATGGAAATATACCTGTTGAAGAAGATTCTAAATCTATTAAGGAAAGAAAAAATTTAAGTAGTAACGGATACATGGAGATAACAATATTAGTTACACCAAAAGGCAATATCCATAGACGTCCAATATTAACATTTAAAGGTCTTCCCATCACTGATGATGAAGAATTTATTCATGGTATTGAAGAAGAAATTGAAAGTATATCGAATACTTTTTCTTTTAATAATGAAAAGCAGAAAGTAAATCTTATAGATGCTTTAAAAATAGGATGCAGAAAATATACTAAAGAAAAAACAGGAAAAAAGCCTTTTACAAATATTAATATAGTTAAAATTTAAAAGTATGAATTTTGTTTCAACGTAATATAATTAAAAAATGCTTATATCAAAAACATTCATTCCAATATTAAAGAACAATCCAACTGAAGCTAAAATTAAATCACATCAATTAATGCTAAGAGTAGGAATGATCAGGCAATCTTCTGCGGGTATATACTCGTGGCTTCCTTTAGGGTTTAAAGTTATGAAGAAGATTGAACAAATAGTTCGAGAAGAACAAGATAAAATAGGAGCGCAGGAGCTGCTAATGCCTACGATACAATCAAGTGAAATTTGGAAAGAAAGTGGACGTTACGATGATTATGGTGAAGAAATGTTACGAATTAAAGATCGTCAAAATAGAGAAATGCTTTATGGACCAACTAATGAAGAATTAATTACTGAAATATTTAGAAGCAGCATTAAATCTTATAAATCCCTACCGCAACTTTTATACCACATTCAATGGAAGTTCCGCGATGAATTGAGACCAAGATTTGGAATTATGAGATGCCGTGAATTTTATATGAAAGACGCTTATTCATTTGATTTAAACGATGATGAAGCAAAATTTTCATACAATAAATTTTATTTGTCATATTTAAAAACCTTTAAGAGGCTTGAACTTTCAGCAATCCCAATGGCTGCTGATACTGGACCTATTGGTGGAAATCTGTCACATGAATTTATTATTTTAGCTGATACTGGAGAGAGTAAGATTTATACCGATAAAAGGATTTTTGAAGTTGATAGCGAAGGTTATAGGTTAGAGAAAAAATCCTTAGAAGAACTTAGAAAAAAATTTGAAACATATTATTCTGTTACAGATGAAAAATATAATAAGTTGGAATTTGAAAAAAATGTTCCAGATAAATATAGATTAATTACTAAAGGTATAGAGGTAGGGCATATTTTTTATTTCGGAGATAAATATTCAAAACCATTAAAAGCATCCGTTGATTTTCAAGAAGGAAAAAAAGATTTTGTTAAAATGGGCTCTTATGGTGTAGGAGTTTCAAGATTGGTAGGAGCAATTATCGAAGCTAAATATAATGACAAAGATGAAATTATGAAATGGCCTTTATCTGTTTCACCATATGATATCGCAATTATTCCATTAATTTCAAAAAATGATACTTCAAATTTAGAAAAATCAAAAAGTATTTATCAATTTTTAATAGAAAAAGGTATCGATCCTATACTAGATGATACAGATGAAAATTTTTCTTCGAAAATTAAAAAATTTAATTTAATTGGTGTCCCTTACCAAATTTTAATTGGAAAAAAATCCGAAGGCGATTTATTAGAGTTTAATGAAATAGGCAAGGAATCAAAACGTTTATCGCTGAATCAAATAGCAGATTTAATAACTAAACTAAAAAGTAAAATTTGATCACTGAATTAGAAAAAAAAATTACGTTTAGATATTTAAAGCCCAAAAAAAAAGAGGGTTTTTTAAATATTATTTCTGTATTTTCCTTCATTGGCATAAGTTTAGGTGTAGCAGTTTTAATCATTGTAATGTCTGTAATGAATGGCTTTAGAAGTGAGCTTGCTAATAAAATTCTAGGATTTAATGCTCATATTATTATTGAGTCATATAATGAAAAATTGGATGCATCTAAATTTTCAAATAAAGATTTAAAAAGTTTATCTGAAGATTTAATATTAACTAATAGCTCAGAGGGAGTATTAATTAGCAAAAAAACAACCAAAGGTATTGTTTTAAGAGGTTATAGTAGAGAAGACTTTTTAAAACTTAAATTTATTAAAAATGGAAATTTCATTGGAAATTCAGGCGGGCTTAAAGATAACACTATTTCTATTGGTAGAAGTTTAAGTTTAGATTATGACTTAGATATAGGTGACAAAGTATCAATAATGTCAACAAGCGGCATACAAACAATCGTTGGAACTTTACCAAAGCAAGAAAGTTATTTAATAACTTCTATTTTTGATAGTGGGTTGGCTGATTTTGATAGAAATATAGCTTTCTTAAATATTAATAATTTAGAAAACCTATTTAATTTAGATTCATCTAAAAGAAATTTAGAAATTTACTTAAAACAACCTCTAAATATTGACTCTGCAAAATCAAAAATTCAAAATATTTTTAATGAATCTTTCGTTTATTCTTGGGCAGATATGAATAGTTCATTATTTTCAGCTTTAAAAATTGAAAGAAATGTGATGTTTATAATTTTGTCATTAATCATAATTGTTGCTGCCTTTAATATAATTTCAGGGTTGACTATATTGGTAAAAAATAAAACCAGAGACATAGCAATTTTAAAATCTATTGGAGTGCAAAATCGTTCAATAACAAAGATTTTTTTTATGGTTGGTTTTTTTATTGGAACTTCAGCAACTTTTTTCGGCATATTTCTAGGTGTAATATTTTCAATTTATATTGAAAAAATTAGACTTTTTTTAAGCTCTATTTTTAATATTAGTTTATTTCCTGAAGAAATTTATTTTTTAAGCAAAATGCCTTCTGAAATAAATATTAATTCTATTTTTGTAATTGCTCTTTGTTCTATTTTTGTAACAATTATTGTTTCAATGTACCCAGCTAGACAAGCCTCAAAACAAGATCCTATAAAATCGTTAAAATATGAATAATTTAATTGAATTAAAAAATATTTCTAAACACTATATTGTAAATAAAAAAACAACAATTTTGAAAAAAATAAATTTTAAATTTAAAAAAGGTTTAATTTATTCAATTGTAGGACCTTCTGGCTCAGGAAAATCAACTTTGTTAAATTTACTTTCATTAGTAGACAAACCTTCATCCGGAGAAATTAAAATAAATAATTATTCGATAAAATATGAAGATTTGTCAGTTAATGATCAATTAAGGGCTGATAAAATAGGAATTATTTATCAACAAAATAATCTATTACCGGATTTTAATGCACTTGAAAATGTCTATTTGGCTAGATTAGCAATAGATAATGATGAAGAAAAAGCAATTTCTGAAGCTACTAAAATTATAAAAAAAATAGGTTTATGGAATCGTATAAAGCATTTTCCATCAGAATTATCTGGAGGCGAACTACAGAGGGTTGCAATTTCAAGAGCTTTAATTAATAAACCTGAAATAATACTTGCAGACGAGCCTACAGGTAGCCTTGATCATTCTACTGCAAAAGAAGTTTTTTAAAACATTATATAATTTAAAAAGCAAAAGCAGGCTAATAATTTATGCAACTCATAATAGATTATTTGCAAATATGGCTGATTGTAAATTAGAAATAATTGATGGTAATATAAAACCATCCAATGTCAAAAAATAATACAGTTTCTTTTAATCATCTAAAAATACACTCACAGTATTCAATTTGTGAAGGGGCTTTAAAAATTGAAGATTTAAAAAAATATTGTAAAGAAAACAAAATTCAGTCTGTTGGACTTTCCGATACTTCTAATTTATGTGGAGCTTTAGAGTTTGCAGAAAACATATCAAAAGTAGGTACACAGCCAATTATAGGAACCCAAATAAATTTTAAATATAATGGAATAATTGGTTTATTGCCTTTATTTTCCATGAATATAAGGGGATATAAAAGAATTATAGAACTTTCATCAAAGTCTTATTTAGATAATAATGATTTGTCAGAACCAAATTGTGATTTTTCGGAATTAATTAAAAATAATGATGGTATTGCTATTTTTTCAGGAACAATTGATGGACTTATTGGCAAATTATTTAATCAAGGAAAATATCAAGATATTAAAGAAATTTATTTAAAATTAAATCATAGTTTTAAAGATAGATTTTATATAGAAATTCAAAGGCATGGAGATGTTAATGAAAAATCTTTTGAAAAATACAACTTAAAACAATCAAATGATCTAAGCCTACCAATTATTGCTACTCACGAAGTTTTCTATTTAAATCAAAGCATGTTCGAAGCTCACGATGCATTAATATGTATTGGCAACAAAACATATGTTAATGAGAAAAATAGAAAAAAATTTACAAATCAACACTATTTAAAAACAAGCAAAGAAATGTCAGAGTTGTTTTCTGATATACCTGAAGCTTTAGAAAATAATTATAATTTTCCTCTTAGATGTAATTTTAAACCTGAATTCTCGAAACCCGTTTTACCCAATATTAGTTCTGACAAAGGTGGAGATGCAGACGAAATTTTAGTTAAAGAGTCAGTTGATGGACTAAAAGATAAATTTTTAAATTATTTTAATAAAGACATTAAAAATATTAACAATGATAAAGATTACAGATTTTATAAAGAAAGGCTGGATCATGAATTGAATATTATTAATGAAATGAAATATTCTAGTTATTTTTTAATAGTATCTGATTATATTAAATGGGCAAAAAAAAACGATATTCCAGTTGGACCTGGACGTGGCTCCGGAGCTGGATCGCTAGTCGCATGGTGTTTATCTATAACTGATGTAGACCCAATTAAATTTAATTTAATATTTGAAAGATTTTTGAATCCTGATCGAATATCCATGCCTGATTTTGATATAGATTTTTGTGAAGAAAAAAGAGATTTAGTTTTTGAATATCTTACAAAAAAATACAAGGATAGCGTCGCTCATATAATTACTTTTGGAAAACTTAAAGCAAGAATGGTTGTTCGTGACGTAGGAAGAGTTTTAGGTTTGCCTTATGGATTTGTGGACAATATATCTAAAATGATACCATTTGATCCTTCTAGACCTTTAAGTTTAATCGAATGTATTGCCAGAGAACACAGATTACAGAAGTTGATAAAAGATGATTCAAGAGTAAAAAAATTAAGTGAGTTTTCACTAAAACTTGAAGGCCTAAATAGAAATGTTGCGACTCATGCTGCAGGTGTAGTTATTGCTGATAAAAAATTAACAGAAACAGTTCCTCTATATAAAGATAATTCTGCAAATTTACTTTTACCATCTACTCAATTTGATATGTATTCGGCTGAAAATGCTGGCTTAATAAAATTTGATTTTTTAGGACTTAAAACACTTACAGTAATAAATAACTCACAAAAACTTATTAGAAAAGTTAATAAAAATTTTGATATTAAAAAAATTAATTTCGAAGATAAAAAAGTTTTTGATTTACTTTCTTCTGGTAAAACGGTTGGCTTATTTCAACTTGAAAGTACCGGTATGAGAGATGCTTTAATACAAATGAAACCAAATCATTTAGAGGATATAATAGCTTTGGTTGCGCTTTACAGACCTGGTCCAATGAGCAATATTCCTATTTATAATGATTGCAAACATGGAAAAATTAAACCTGATTATTTGCACCCAAATCTAGAAGAAATTTTAAAACCTACTTACGGTGTAATTATATATCAAGAGCAAGTTATGCAAATTGCTCAAAAACTCTCGGGATTCACTGCAGGAGAAGCTGACATTTTAAGAAGAGCCATGGGTAAAAAAAAGAGGGCTGAGCTAGAAAAGCAAAAACAAAGATTTATAGATGGAGCAGTTAAAAATGGAACCAGAAAAGATATTGCTGCGAATATTTTTTTAAAAATAGAGCCATTTGCTGAGTATGGATTCAATAAAAGTCATGCTGCAGCATATGCTATTATAGCTTATCAAACTGCATTCCTTAAAGCTCATTATTCAAATGAATTCTTTGCAGCGTCGATGACAATGGAACTTTCTAATCAAAATAAACTTGGTGAATTCTACGAAGAACTTAAAAGACTAAATATTAATATAATAAGACCTAATATTAATAAATGCTTTGGAGATTTTAAATCTACAAAGGATAATTTTTATTATGCACTTGGTGCCGTTAAAAATGTGGGTTTTGAAGCAGTTGCAAACATTGTAAATGAAAGAGAAAAAAATGGATCTTTTAAGTCTATAAATGATTTTATTAATAGAGTAAATCCAAAGAATATTAATAAGCTACAACTCGAAGGTTTGGCAAAAGCTGGTGCATTTGACGAAATATGTGATAATAGACAATCTATTTTTAAATCAATACCAAATATGATAATTAAATCTAAAAATATTTTTGAAAATAAAATAGCAAATCAAATAGATTTATTTAATGATAATAATGAAAAAAATGAAAATTTTTTAGAAAAAATTGATGATTGGAAATTCGAGGAAAGGCTTTCAAAAGAATTTGAATCTGTAGGTTTTTTTATTTCTGATCATCCATTAAATCAGTTTAAGGAAATATTTGAAGATTATAAAATTTTAAGTTTTAGCGATTTTAATTTAAATAAAGAAGTTAAAGATGCAAATATCGCTGCTACATTACTCAAAATTCAAGAAAAAAAAACTCAAAAAGGAAATTCTTATGCTATTATTAAGTGCACTGATTTAAGTAGCGTTTTTGAACTGTTTGTTTTTTCTGAAACTCTTGAGTTAAACAGAAATATATTAGTAGAAGGCAATTCACTTTTAATTACTTTATCCAAAAGTAATAATGATGAAGAAAATAGATTTAGAAAAATAAATGTTAAAAAAATAACAAATTTAAAAAATTTATTTAATATGCCAATTAATGAAGTCAAATTTTCTTTAAAAAACTTAGAAAATATAAATTTTCTTTCAACAAATATTCTTTATAAAAAAGGTAACTCTAATGTTAAAATTGAACTAAATGATGAAAAAAATAAACTTGTTTTCAAGTTAAAAAATAAGAGAGAAATTGATAGAAAATCAGTGAATTTAATAAAAAATAAGGATATTTCATCAATAATCAGTTAAAATTATCTTGTTTTAAGAGGAATTAATTTGTAAATAATCCTCTAAATTAACACGCACACAATTTGTGGTTTTATACCTCCGGTCCTTAAATGGAAATAATTGTGGTGGCATAACCGGGAAAAAAAATGAAGATACCAAATATTACAATTCAACAATTATTAGAAGCTGGAGTGCATCTTGGTCATAAAACTTTGAGATGGAATCCAAAAATGAAAAAATATATTTTTGGCAAAAGAGACTCTATTCACATTATAGATCTTACTCAAACATTGGAATTAACTAATGTTGCTCTAGAAAAAGTTTACAACACCATTGTTAATAATGGCAAAATACTTTTTATTTCAACCAAAAAACAAGCTTCAGAGTCAATAGCCGCTTTGGCAAAGGATACCAATCAGTATTATGTAAACTATAGATGGCTAGGAGGAATGTTAACTAACTGGGGAACAATTTCTAATTCAATAAAAAAACTTGAAAAAATAAATACTGATTTAGTAGCTGAAAACAGAGGTTTTACTAAAAAAGAATTATTAAAAATGACTGTCCTAAGAGATAAATTGCAAAGATCGCTTGGAGGTATTTCACAAATGAAAAAAATTCCAGATTTGGTGTTTATAATTGACACTAATTATGAATCTTTAGCAATTAAAGAGTCAATTAAACTTGGAATACCTATAATAGCTATACTAGATACGAACTCTGATCCAGAAGGTATAGATTTTCCTATACCAGGCAACGATGATGCAAGAAGATCTATAGATTTATATTGTAACTTAATAAAGGAAACTATCTTAAATGCAAAAGAAGAGACACCTAAAGCACCTATAAAAGAAGATAAAAAAATATCTCTAAAAGTTGATATTAAAAAAGAAGAAACAAAGAAAGAAATAAAAAATCTAAATTAAATTAGAATGAGTGATTTAGAAAAAATAAAGCAACTTAGACAATCAACAGGAGCAGGATTTAAAGATTGCAACGCTGCTATTGAAGAGTCAAAAGGAGATATAAACAAAGCTGTTGAAATTTTACGAGTTAAAGGAATTTCGAAAGCTTCTAAAAAAATGTCACGAGTTGCAAAAGAAGGTGTTGTTGCTGTAAGCGGAGATCAAAATAAAAAATCTGTAATCGAAATTAACTGTGAAACTGATTTTGTTGCTAAAAATGAAGATTTTATTAATTTTGTTAAGGAAGTTAGTGAATTAAACAATAACGTTAATTCTAATTCAGAAAACTTAAAAAAAAACAAAATGAAAAATTCTAAAACTGTTGATGAAAATTTAGTAGCACTAATTTCAAAAATTGGCGAAAAAATTACATTAGGCAGAGCTAAAACTTTTAACCATAATGGAGCGAAACATTTTAATTATCTTCATACTGTGGTTAAGGACAATTTATCAAAACTTGCAGTTATTGTATCATTGGAAACAAAAAACGATTCAGATGTTATCAAAAATTTTGGAAAACAATTGTCTATGCATATTGCAGCATCCAATCCTTTAGCAATTAACTCTAATGATATTAATAAAGAAATATTAGATAAAGAAATTTCATTAATATCTCAGGAATTAAAAAGTTCAGGTAAGTCAGATGATATAGTAAAAAAAATAAGCATTGGTAAAATTAATAAGTTTAAAGAAGAAAATTCCTTGTTATCTCAACAATGGGTAATGGAGCCAAAAAAGAAAGTTCATGATATAATTAAAGAATTAAATATAAGTGATTTAAGGATAAAAGATTTTTATAGATTAAAAATTGGTGAATAAATGTTTGACGACAAAACCTACAATCAAAAAATGGATAAAACCTTCGAGGTTTTTACAAAAGAATTAGGATCTTTAAGAACAGGAAGAGCAAATTCAAGTATGCTAGATATAATAAAAGTTGATGTTTATGGACAAAAAATGCCAATCAACCAACTTGGAACTATAACAACTCCTGAACCTAGAACAATTTCAATACAAGTGTGGGACTTAAACAATGTTCCATTAATTGACTCGTCTATTAAAAAATCTGATTTAGGATTAAACCCACAAATTGATGGCCAACTAATTAGACTACCAATACCTGATTTAAGTGAGGAAAGAAGAACTGAAATTAAAAAAATGATAAAAACAATGGGCGAAAAATGTAAAGTATCAATTAGAAATATTAGAAGAGAAGCTAATGATCAATTAAAAACTAAATTAAAATCAAAAGAAATTAGCGAAGATGATGAAAAAAAATATGAAAAAATAGTACAAAAGTATACAGATGATCATATTAAAAAAGTTGATGACAAAGTAGCTTCCAAAGAAAAAGAAATAATGACAATATGAATCCTATTAAGCATGTTGCCATTATTATGGATGGAAATGGCAGATGGGGTCTTAAAAATAAAAAATCAAGAA
>CACENJ010000011.1 GCA_902560855.1 uncultured Pelagibacteraceae bacterium | reverse complement strand
CGTTCCACATTTTGCAATTTCGATAGCTTTAAAATCAAAAAATGAAATTATTTCTGGATTAATTTTTGATCCCATAAAAGATGAAATGTTTTATGCCGAAAAAAATAATGGAGCTTATTGCAATAATCAAAGAATCCGAGTTTCTAATAAAAAAAATTTGGAAGAGTGTTTGTTTGCAACTGGAGGAAATGATATTGAAGAAACTAAAATAAAAAAAAATATCACAATTAGAAAATCAGGCAGTGCTGCCCTTGATATGGCTTATGTAGCTGCTGGAAAGTTTGATGGATACTTTCAAAAGAATTTAAATATATGGGATATAGCCGCAGGTATTATTTTGATTAAAGAAGCTGGTGGTTTAATTAATAATATTGATACAAACGAAAAAGAAAATATAAAAGTACTAGCCTCAAGTACTGAAATTAACCAAAAATTAATCGAAAACTTAATTAACTTTTAATTGTTTTATTAAATTGTTTTGTTATAAGTCTCGATATGAAAAAAAAGATTCATCCAAATTATCATGTCATTAAAGTTGAAATGACAGATGGTACGCAGTTTGAAACAAGATCCACTTGGGGATCTGAGGGTGATGTACTAAAATTGGAAATTGATCCAAAGTCTCATTCGGCTTGGACTGGAGGAAAACAAGCAATATTAGATAAAGGTCGAGTAAGCAAGTTTAATAAAAAATTTCAAAATTTTAGATCAGAAAATAAAAAATAGATGACTAATCCACCATTGATGCCAATGGCAACTGCTGTTTGGTTAGTAGAAAATACAACTTTAACTTTTAAACAAATTGCAGATTTTTGTAATTTGCATGAAGTTGAAGTACAAGGTATAGCAGATGGGGAAGTTGCAAAAGGAATTAAACCTTACAATCCAATTATATCAGGTCAACTTACTAGGGAAGAAATTGAATTATCTTCAAAAGAAGAAAATAGACCTTTAAACTTAAGTAGTAGTGATATTGAAATTTCTAACGAAAATAAAAAAGTTAAAAAATATGTTCCTTTATCAAAAAGGCAAGATAAACCGGATTCGGCTTTGTGGTTAATAAAGCATCACTCACTTTTAAAAGATTCCCAGATTGCAAAACTTGTAGGGATAACTAAAAATTCAGTAACCTCGATTAGAAACAAAAATTATTGGAACTATAATAATTTAAATTCAAAAGATCCTGTAGCAATGGGATTGTTTTCTCAAAAAAATCTATTAGATGCTATTGAAAAGGCAGAAAGAAGAATTAAAAGAGAAAAAAAAGAGAAAGAAAAGGAAAGTCAACAAAAAGCAACTTAACTTATGTATCAATTTAATGGACATAAAAATTTTAAAATGCTAGTTAGTCTTTTTTTTGGAGGTGTTTATTAAAATAGAAGTAAAAGATAATAATGTAGAACAAGCCCTGAGAGTTCTTAAGAGAAAGCTACAAAGAGATGGGTTCTTTAAAATTATAAAATTAAAGAATACTTATGAAAAACCTTCAGAAAAAAAAAAGAGAATTCAACAAGAAAATATTAAAAGAGTTAAAAAGCTAAATAAACTTAAGAACAGAATTTAAATACCGCGGGGTGGAGCAGTCTGGTAGCTCGCAAGGCTCATAACCTTGAGGTCGGCGGTTCAAATCCGCCCCCCGCAACCAAAATACTATTATAATATTTTTTTTACCCAAAAATTATACATACCTGTAAACGTTTCAGGATTGTCTACTTCAAACTGATGCCAATTATCTAGTAAGATATTTTTTTTATCACTAGGATATAATTTTGAATATTTATTTTTTACAATTAGGTCAGCAAAGCCTAAAAATTCTAAATCTAAACTTAATAATACTTTTGAAAGTTCAGGTAAGGTAAAACGATGCTCTTGAACATTAAACAAAAAATCTCTAATGCCAGATATTGAATAAAAATCTAATCTGCCAGGTATTTTTTTAAGCAAATTATCTTTTTCATTATTCATAATTTCTTGTCTAAATTTTATAATATCCTCATATTTAGCTTTATAATTTTTTTTATTAATCAAATCTCTTGCCCGTTCTAAGTTTTTTCTAGCTATTTTACTGTATAATCCCAACTTCATGAAACCATGGGGTTGCATCAAATTTGATAAAACTTCTAATCCTTTTAAAGGATCTTTCATGTGATGAAGAACACCAATGCTTTCAATTATATCATATTTAATGTTTAAATTATTTAATTTTAAAATATCTGCATGTAAAAATTCTACATTATTAATTTTCTGTTCTTCTATTTTTCTTTTTGCATAAGCTAAACTTTTTTTACTTAGATCAACTGCTAGTATTTTTGCATTATGATAATTCTGAGAAATAAAAATTTGTTTGCCAGTTCCACAACCTGCAATCAAAATATTTGGCTTATTAAATTTATCGTTTATTTGAATGTTATTTGGTCTTATTTGGTAGTTTATAATATTTAAAGGGTTTGATTTAGTTGGTGTGTAAGTATACATCCATCTTGGAAAAGGATTTTCTTCATATTGTTCCCTTACAGAATCAGATACGGAGTCTGAAATAATGTCAAAAGATTTTATAGAATGTATCAATTCTTTCTCTTTTATAGGTTCCTTAATATGCAAATTAATTAAGATTTTAAAAAAGTAATTTTTAGATTCATGTTTTGCTAACTTGAATAAAATTTTTTCAGAAAAAATTAATGGCACATAACATCCCAAAATTGCTATCTCTAATTCATTAATTTCATTATTTGTTTCTATTTTTTTTTTTAATTTATTTATTAAATCGATTTCTTCTCTTGATCTAAAAAAACAATATTCATTTAAAAAGCATTGTTGAGCTAAAGAAATTATAAATTTATATTTTTCTTCTAAAACTTTAATATTTTTATTGTCTATTAATATTAAAATTTCACTTCTAATTTTTGTCAGCAATTTTTCTAAAAAAACATCTGCTACTAAAGACTTTTGGAGAATTGAAAGTAAAAGCTCGTCCTCTAAAAATTCCTTTATAAAATTTTTCTCTAACAATGAATTAGAGTGAATTATATTTTTTAGTTGATTATAATTTTCTTCATTCAATAAAATTTTTTTTGCATTAGAAAAAATATCTTTATGTTCAATATCAGTTCTTTTATAAAGTAATAAAAATAGTTTTCTTAATTTCTCTTTTTCAATTTCTCTAAAACTATCAAGATTAATTTGTCTAAACAAAATAGAAATATTATTAATAGTATTTAAATTATTTGGATTAATTTCAATTGCTTTTTGATAACATTTTAAAGATTTTTCAAACTCTCTTAATTCATAAAACGCCAATCCTAGATTGCTATGTGCTTCCTCGTGACTTGAATCAATTTTAATAGCTTGCTCATAATGTTGTTTAGCTTTTGTATATTCTCTAAGTCTATTAAAAACTATTCCGAGATTATTATGAGCTTTTGAATGGCTAGGTTCAATTTCAATAACTTTACCAAGAAAATACTTGGCCTTATCGAAATTATTTGTTTGAGCAAGTAAGGATCCAAGACGAAAAATTGTTTTCAAATGATTTGGTTCAATTTTTATAATTTTTTCATAAAGTTTTTTCGCTTCAGAAAAATTATTTTTTTTATGATATTTTTCAGCCAAATCAAATGTTTCATTTATTTCTATTTTTTTACTCATGATTTAAGAGTCTAGCTTGATTTAAAATAAATTAAATTTTAAATCTAGATTTTTTACTATCTGCCAAAAAAGTTTGAACAGTTTCTTTTGTTAATTTACTAAAAGATTTTCCAAATTTTTCTATTTTTTCAATTATAGAAGGCGGCACAGTTATTATATGACATCCTAACTGTTTAGCTTGAAGATAATTATAGGGTTCCCTGGTGCTTGCCCAAAGAATTTGGACATTTTTGTATTTTTTTGCAAATTTTATACTTTTTATAAATTCAGGAATTGGATCTTTTCCTGTATCAGCCATCCTTCCAGCAAAAATTGAAATTATAACTTTTGTTTTACTATTAATTTTTTTTAAAATTTGTGAAGTTTGTTTAGCAGTATAAACTGCAGTAATGTTTAATTTAATATTATGATTGCTTAGTTCATTAATTATTTTTCCCATAAATAAGCCTTTTGAGTTAGTTACAGGAATTTTTACATAAACATTTTTTCCCCATCCATTTATCTTTAGTGCTTGTCTTTTTATTTCTTTATAATTGTCACCAAATACTTCTACAGAAGTAGGTTTATTTTTAGAATTTTTTAAAATGTTTTTACAATAAGATTTATAGTTCTTAGCACCAGCTTTTCTCATTAAACTAGGATTGGTAGTAAAACCTTTAACTATAGTTTTTTTACTAAATTTTTTAACTAAATTTATTTCTGCAATGTCACAAAATATTTTGGTCACTATTTTATAAACTTTTAATTATATCCTCTGTCATTTTTTTTGCATCTGCAAAAAGCATAAGTGTATTATCTCTATAAAATAGATCATTATCAATTCCTGCATATCCTGGCGACAAACTTCTTTTTACAAATAACACTGATTTAGCTTTTTCTACATCTAAAATTGGCATCCCGTATATTGGGCTTTGAGGATCAGATTTTGCTATAGGATTGGTTACATCATTTGCACCTATAACATAAGCAACATCGCAATTAGCAAAGTCATTATTAATTTCTTCTAATTCGAAAACCTCATCATAAGGTACATTAGCTTCTGCTAACAAAACATTCATATGTCCTGGCATTCTACCTGCAACAGGATGAATCGCATAAGTAACTTTAACTCCATTTTTTTTTAAAGCATCTACCATCTCTCTTAATGCATGTTGGGCTTGTGCTACAGCCATTCCATAACCTGGAACTATTATTACTGATGATGCATTTTTCATTAAAAAAGCTGCATCATCTGCATTTCCACTTTTTACAGGTTTTTGCTCTTTAGATTTGTTAGATGAAGATTGATCTGTTGCACCCCAACCTCCAAGTATCACATTGAAAAATGAACGATTCATTCCTTTACACATAATGTAAGATAAAATTGCACCTGAAGAACCAACCAATGCTCCTGTAATTATAAGTGCAGTATTTTCTAGAGTAAACCCAATACCCGCAGCAGCCCATCCTGAATAGGAATTCAACATAGATATTACCACTGGCATATCAGCTCCACCTATTGGAATAATCAATAAAACTCCTAATAAAAAAGAAATTAAAATTATTGTCCAAAACCAAATATCAATTTGAGTTCTGCATAAATAAAAAATTAGACCTATTAAAAATATACCTAGAATCAAATTTATATAATGTTGACCAAAAAAAGTTATCGGAGAACCAGACATTATTCCCCTTAGTTTTAAAAAAGCTATAACAGATCCTGTAAAAGTTATAGCACCAATTGAAGCTCCTAAAGACATTTCAATTAGGCTTGCAATTTTAATATTTCCTAGAGAGCCCAAATTAAATATCTCGGGATTAAGAAAAGCAGAAATGGCAACAAAAACTGCTGCTAAGCCAACTAAACTGTGAAAGCCAGCAACAAGTTCTGGCATTGCAGTCATTGGTATTTTATATGCAATAAACGCACCTATTGATCCACCAATCAACAATAAAATTATTAAATATAAAAACCCAGTTGAGAAGTTACCAACTGAAACAATTGTGGCTCCAATGGCTAATGCCATTCCAATTATTCCAAATAAATTTCCTTTTCTTGAACTTTCAGGCGAAGAAAGACCTCTAAGAGCTAAAATGAACAGCACTCCTGAAATAAGATAAAAAACTGCTAATAAATTTGCTGAAATCATTTCTTATCTTTCTTTTTTTTTTTATACATAGCCAACATTCTTTGCGTGACTAAAAATCCACCAAAAATATTAACAGCAGCTAAAATAATAGCTAAAAAACCAAAAATATTTGCTGTATCAAATATGTTGCCAGTTTCTCCTGCTAGAGCAGCTATAATAGCTCCAACAATAATTACTGATGAAATGGCATTTGTTACTGACATCAACGGTGTATGTAAGGAAGGTGTAACGCTCCAAACCACATAATATCCTATAAATATAGAAAGTATAAAAATACTTAGTCGAAATATAAATGGGTCTATTTCCATAAATTTATTTTATTATTGTTTTAGCAATAATTTCATCCTCTAAATTAATATTAATTTTTTTATTTTCTTTATCATACAAATTTGAAACAAAATTAAATACGTTTTTTGCATAAAGACTTGAAGATGAAGTCGGAAGTTTGTTTAGAATATTTCGCTCACCCATTATTTTAACACCGTTTTTTTCAATAACTTTGTCTACCTCGGTAAATGCAACATTTCCCCCTTGGACTGCAGCTAGATCATATATTATGGAACCTGGTTGCATATTTTCCAACATTTTTTCATTAATAATTAATGGGGCTTTTTTTCCTGGTATCAAAGCTGTACAAATTACAATATCAATCTTTTTAAGTGTCTCGCTCAATAACTCTTCTTGTTTTTTTTTAAAGTCATCAGATGCTTCTTTTGCATAACCACCTTCGGTTTCTAAACTTTCAGATTCTTCTACGGTCAAAAATTTTCCTCCTAAACTTTCAACCTGTTCTTTTGAAGCAATTCTTACATCTGTTGCAAAAACAATCGCTCCCATTCTTTTAGCTGTAGCTATTGCTTGCAAACCTGCAACTCCAGCACCAACGACTAAAACTTTTGCCGCAGGAATTGTTCCTGCTGCGGTCATCATCATTGGTATAGCCTTTTCAAAAATTGAAAATGATTCTACTACAGCCTTATATCCAGCTAAATTAGCTTGAGAAGAAAGTATATCCATAGATTGAGCTCTTGTTATTCTAGGCAATAATTCCAAAGAAAATAAGTTAACTTTTTTTTTTACTAGTTCATTAAGCTTATTTTTATTTTCATATGGGTTCAAAACACCAATAAAAATTTGATTAGATTTTAAAAAAGAAGTTTTTTCTTCATCTAATAAATTCATTTGAATAATAATATCGGCATTTTCTATTATTTTGTTATCGTCATTAATAAATTTAACTCCTAGTTCTTTGTATTCTTTTTCTTCAAAACCTAAATGTTTTCCATAGTTTGTGCTTAATTGAACTTCAAATCCTAAATTTATATATTTTTTTGCTATATCCGGAGTTATTGAAATTCTTTTTTCAAAATTCTTATTTTCAGATACTGAACCAACTATCATAAAGACTAAAGGATTATTTTTGTCTTGCTTTAAACTTTGGGTTTTTTTTGTTGATTATATAAACTCTCCCTCTTCTTCTAACTAATTTAGAATTGAGATCCCTTTTTTTTAAAGATTTTAGTGAACTAGCAATTTTCATGTTTGATTATTTTGTTATATAAAAAATATAAGTTTGTAAAGTTTTCATTTTGTAATTAATGATTCTATGTAATCTTTAAGCTGAATCTTCCCATATTTTGTCTCAACTTTATTATTAATACTAATTTTTGTTAAAGCTGAAGCATATCTTTCGCCTCTTCTTGGTGGTAAAAACTTTATTTTAGACTTAAAAAGCTTAGCCACTTCTAATATTGTTAAACTTTTTTTATGAGTAACAGCGTAATGTTTGCATAGTTTTTTTTTCCAGGCAAAATAACAAATCCTTATCGTATCATTTATATGTGTGAATCTTCTTGATTGACTGCCTGGTTTGACTACTGGTAACGGTAATTTTTTTTTGTAACAATCTTCAAATATACCAATAACAGTTGCCATGTCTCCTTTGCAAATTTGTCTTGGACCATAAACATTGTAAAAATAAATTACCTCATATTTGAAGTTAAACCATTTTTTTAAATTTTCTAGTAATTCTAAATTTTTAGATTTGGTAAATGCATATGGTGATAAATTTTTGTCATATCCTTTGTTTCCTAAACTTGCTGATGTAGCTGAGTAAATAAGTTTAATTTTATTTTCTAAGCAAAATTTAAAAACTGAATTTGTACCTATTGAATTTGAATCTAAACACTGACTAAGTTTTAAAAAACTTTGATAAATTCGTGCAAACTCACCAAAATGAAAAATGGAATGAATTTTTTTTTTATTGGAATTAAGTATTCTAGATATATCAACTGTATTTGCTTTTATATATTTTATTCGAGAATTAAAAATATGATTCTTTCGACTGCCTGAAGAGTAATTGTCTATACTGACAATCTTAAATTTTGTTTTTTTTAGAAAATATTCAATTAAGTTTGACCCAACAAATCCTGCTCCTCCAGTAACAACTATTATATTTTTCATTTGGATTTGTTTAGCCTGGCAACGTCCTACTCTTCCATGCCTTAAGACAAAGTACCATCGGCGCAGAAAGGCTTGACTTCCGAGTTCGGTATGGGATCGGGTATTACCCTTTCGCAATAATCACCAGGCAAGAATTTATACTTAAAAAAAAATTAATTGTAAAGAAATTTAGATGCTATTTAAAAAATCGTGATATGTAATTTTGAAACCAGTTTTTAAGCTGGTTTTAGGTTTCCACCCATATTTTTTTGCAACTTTTATATTTAAACATTTCCTTGATGTTCCATCTGGCTTACTTTTATCATATTTTATTTTAAGATTTGCTTTTAATTCTTTCATAATGAATTTTGCATACCAAATAATAGATTTATCATGTCCAGTTCCTATATTTATGAATGATTCTTTAATTTTTTTCTTTAAAAAAAATTCAACAGCTTCTGCTACATCACCAACATACAACAATTCCCTTCTTGGTTTGCCACTTCCCCATATATTCAAAATTTTTCGATTATACTTTTTTGCTAAATAAATTTTTTTTAATAATGCAGGAAAAAAATGGGAATTTTCTGTGTCATATTTATCTTTAGGTCCATATAAGTTACAAGGCATAAGAGTTTTATAATTAAGGTTATAATTGTTGCTATAAGTCTCGCATAACTTCATTCCTGATATTTTTGCAATTGCATATGCATCATTAGTTTCTTCCAAAGATCCTCTTAAAAGATATTCTTCTTTAATAGGTTGTTGACATTTTTTTGGATACACGCAACTAGAACCTAAAAAAATTAGATTCTTTACTTTAGCTAAATATGAGCCATGAATTAAATTATTTTGAATTTGCAAGTTCTCATATAAAAATTTTTGCTTATTTTTTTTATTTGCCAAAATTCCTCCAACTTTTGCAGCAGCAACTATTACGTATTCGGGTTTAATTTTGTTCAAATACTTAAAAACCGATTTTTGATTTAGTAGATTTAATTTTTTTTTATCTATTGCGTATAGCTTTGAATATTTTTTTAATTTAAAATGATTATACACCGCAGATCCAACCATTCCATTGTGACCAGCAATAAAAATTTTAGAATTTTTTTTTAACATTAATTTACTTCAGTTTTTTTAACTCGGACTTGATCATATCGTCAATTAAATCCCTTAAACTGTATTTTGGGTACCATTTCAGTTTTCTTCTGGCTTTTTTTGCATCACCTAAAAGATTGGTAACATCAAGAGGTCTGTAATATTTATTGCTTACTTCGATAATTATTTCTTTAGATATTTTATTAATGCCTTTTTGGTTTTTTCCTTTTCCCTTCCACAAAATTTGAAGTCCAAGTTTTTTTGAAACAATATTTACAAACTGCTTGATGCTATATTGTTTCCCGGTAGCCACAACATAATCTTCTGGCCTTTTTTGTTGCAACATCTTCCACATAGCTCCAACATAATCAAATGCATGACCCCAATCCCTTTTTGAATCTAAATTTCCTAAATATAACTTTTTTTGTTTTTTAAGTTTTATTTTACAAAGTCCATTTACAATTTTTTTTGTTACAAAAGTTTCGCCTCTTCTAGGGCTTTCATGATTAAACAATATTCCATTGCATGCAAAAATATTAAATGCTTCTCTATATACAACTGTAATCCAATGGGCATATATCTTTGCTACCCCATAGGGACTTTGGGGATAAAAAATTGTATTTTCATTTTGTGGTTTTTTTTTTGTTTTTCCAAACATTTCCGAAGTGCCTGCTTGATAAAACTTTGTTTGTTTTTGTAAATTATTAGATTTTATAGCTTCAAGAATTCTTAGCGCACCCAATGCATCAGCATTTGCAGTATTTTCTGGAGTTTCAAAAGAAACTGCTACGTGTGACTGCGCAGCTAAATTATATATTTCGTGAGGTTTAATTTTTTTTATTAAAGATGATACTGATAACGAATCTGTTATATCACCAAAATGAAGAATAAAATTTCTATTTTTTATATGAGGATCTTGATAAATATGATCTATTCTTTCTGTATTAAAAGAAGATGATCTTCTTTTAATTCCATGAACTATATAATTTTTCTTTAACAAAAATTCTGCCAAATAAGAACCGTCTTGGCCGGTAACACCAAAAATTAAAGCAATTTTTTTTGACATTTCAATAGAATCTAATTTTATTTTATAAAAATTTATAAATAATTAATTATTTAATTGCTACTAATACATCATTTTAAATGATTTTTTTAAATTTTTTACGATTTATTTTAAAATCAAATATTAAATTGCTTAATCTTTCTCAAAATCTTAGCAAAAACAGCGAAAAAGCCAACTTTAAGATTATTTATTTTGAAAGATTTAAATACCTCATAATTAGATTTAATAATATTGCCTATATTTTTTGTACTTGCTCCACCTGATCTCATTACTACAAATGTTTCATTTAAGAAATGTGAATGTAGTTTAAATTTTCCAAAAACTCTTAACATCCATTCAAAATCAGAAGCAATTTGTAAATCTTCATTATACAATCCGTATTCGTTAAATACTTTTTTTTTTACAAAAAAAGAAACATGGGCAGGATGTTTGCAATTTAAATAATCATTATAATTAAGCTGGGAAGATTTAAAAAATCTAAGGGTTTTATTGATATTTTTTCTAAATACAATTTTTACATTAGAATATATTGCATTATATTCTGGGTTATTTTTAAATATAGAGCTAACTTTTTTCAGAACTTCGTCGTTTAAATAAAAGTCATCTGAATGAAGTATTCCAATAATTTCATTTTCGGCATTTTCAATTCCTATATTTAAACCTTGATAAATATTTATATTATCCTTAACAATTAATTTCACATTTTTATTATTATTTTCATATTTTTTTAAAATTTCTAATGTTCTATCTTCTGAATTTCCATCAACAATTACATGTTGTACATCCTGAAAATTGGATTGTTTTTTAATACTATTTAAACAATCATCAATATATTTTTCACTATTTAAAGTAGTTGTGATAATAGATATGTTCATTTATTGATTTTTGTTGCTTTAATATTTGATTTTTTATCCTTGTTTTTTAAAACCAAATTTATTTTTTAATCAAAAAATCTATATTTAAAAATACAATACACGGCCACAAAAGCATCTTTTAATCTAATTTTTTTTCCTTCTTCATACGAACGTCCTTTGTAAGAGATGGGCACTTCATAGAACGCCACTTTACGTTTTGCCAATTTTACAGTAATTTCAGGTTCAAAACCAAAAGATTTTTCTTTAATATTAATATTTTTTACAACGTTATTTTTAAAAAGCTTATAACCTGTTTCCATATCTGTCATATTTAAATTTGTCATTACATTACATAAAAAAGTTAAAATTTTGTTAGCCAAATAGTGCCAAAAGAAATGTATTCTAACATATTCGCCACCTAGAAAACGTGAACCATAAACAACATCTGCTTCAGCTTCAATGAAGGGTTTCAATAAGTTTTTATAATTTTTTGGATCATATTCTAAATCTGAATCTTGAATTATAATTATATCTCCAGTGCAATTTGAAATTGCAGTTTTAATTGTAGCGCCTTTTCCTAAATTAACTTTATGTTCAAAAAATTTTATTTTTTTATCAATTGAATATTTTTTAATGATCTCAAGAGAATTGTCAGTTGAGCAATCATCTACTATGATAATTTCTTTTTCAAAATCATTAAAATTTAAAACTTTTTCTATAACTTGACCTATCGTTTTTTCTTCATTAAAGCAGGGTATTATTATTGATATTTTCACGTTAAATAATATTTATTTATTTAAATTTTTACACTAACTTTTATTTTTTTAAAAACTTATATTTAATTAAAACAAAAAGAGCTTTTAAACCATCGTAAGCTCTTATCTTCTTTCCTTCATTGTATGTTCTTCCGTAATATTCTATAGGAAATTCCTCCACACTTATACCAAGATTTGAGATTTTAGTTGTAATTTCTGGGCAAAAAGAAAAATCATTTTCTTTTAAATCAATTTTTTTTATTATTTCTGATTTAAACATTTTATAGCAGGTATGAGCATCGGTTAATTTTTGATTATTTAACAAATTTGAAATTAAGGTAAGAACATGATTAAAAAAAACTCTATAGATTGATGTAAAATCATTATTTTGAAGATATCTGTTTTTATTTAATACTCTAGATCCATACAAAACTGGAATTTTTTTTGAAATTGCATATTTAAACATTTTAGCTAAATCTTTTGGATTGTACTCTAGGTCGGCATCTTGAATTGCAACATAATCGCCCTCTATATAATTTAGTCCAAAAATAATTGCTGAACCTTTGCCTGAATTATAGTCCTTAAAAAAAATTTTCTTTATTGATCCTGAAAATTTTTCTTTGATTATTTCTCTTGTACCATCTGTAGAGCCATCATCAACAATTATAATTTCTTTGTTAACATCTATTTCTAAAACTTTATTTAATATTTCTTCAATTGTATATTTTTCATTAAAACAAGGTATAATTATTGATAACATTCTTAAAAATTAATGTTTAAAATTTTTTTATTTTCGTTTTTACTATTCACATTTTTTTCCATTTTTGGAAATATTATTAACAAACAATCTAAAAGCAATAATATAAATTTATATATTTGTGAAACAATACTTTTTGGCGCAATTTTAATATCTGTCATATCATTGTTTGTAAATTTTTTTATACCTTTAAATAAACTAAATAATACTATTATTTATATATTGCTAATTTTTCTATCTTTTTTTTATGTACAAAAAGAATTTTTTTTAAAAATAATTAAACTCGGAGTGATTGTAAGTTTTTTTGTTACAATTTTTTTTATTTTTACAAATTTGTATAGACCTGATGCTGGATTATATCATCTTCCTTATGTTGGAATATTAAATAATGAAAAAATTATATTTGGTTTAACTAATATACATTTTAGATTTGGACACACTTCTATACTGCAGTATATCTCAGCATTTCATAATAATTATTTATATAACCTTGATGGTATAGAACTTTCCAAAGCAGTATTAATAATTTCTGCAATTTTTTATTTTATTTTTGTGATTATAGAAAATAAAAAAAAAACTAAAAATGAAATTTTAAATTTATATTTTTGTTATTTTGTTATTGCCTATATTGCATACAAATTTAATAGATATTCAGAATATGGGAACGATGGATTTGCACATTTATGTTTTTTTTATTTTTTATCAGTACTTATAAAAAACTTATATTCAATCGACTTTAATAAGTTATCTAAATTAATATTAATTTCTATTTTTTTATTTTTAAATAAAATTACTTTTTTATTGAGCGCTATTTTTTTAATTCCATATTTAAATAAATTTAAAAAATATAAAAAAAATATTTTTTTTTTTCTTTCGATAATTTTAGTTGCTATGTCTTTTTCTAAATCTTTGATATCATCAGGATGCTTAATATATCCAATTAAATTTACATGTTTAAATCAATTGCCTTGGTATAATGATAATCTTACAAGTAAAATAATATTGGAAAGTGAAGTTTGGACAAAAGATTGGAAAAATAGGAAAAATAAAGAAATTAGTATGGAAGAATTTAATGCTAATTTCAACTGGCTAAATTCATATAAAAATTTTCACTTAATAAAAATTTCATCAGTTTTAATTCCTTATATTTCATCTTTAATTTTTTTATTCTTAATCATAAGTATTAAAAATAAAGAAAGAATTTTTTGTATAAAAAAATTTGATAAGAAAGAAAATTATATACTTTACAGTTTATTACTTTGTAACATTTTATGGTTTATTAAATTTCCATTGTACAGATATGGAACATCTTTTATAATTTCTCTTTTATTTTTTATTACTTTAAAATTTATTAATTTTAAAATTTTAAAAAAAATTTTAAATTATAAAAATGCATTTATAATAATACTTTTTTTATCCTTTTCAGTGAAACAAACTCATAGGATATTTTTTAAAGATATAAAAAATTCAATTTCACCAAACTTAATATCTGAAGGAAAATATAATTTAAAAAAAGACAAAAAAATAATAATTAACAATAAATTAGCTTATTATGAGAGTGGAAATAGAATGTGCTTTTATAAATTATATATCTGCACAAACTATAAAAATATAAATAATTTAGAGTATACGCTTAATAAAGATTACAAATTTTTTAATATAAAAAAAATAAATTAAGATAATAATGATTTAAACCTATAGTAAAAAGAAAAAAATATGTATTTTAAGTACTTAAATTTAGCAACTTCTTTTAAATTTTTATTTAAAGTTATAACTTCTAAAAATTCATTTAATTTATCGTATTTTGATTCTAGCTTATCACCAATTTTAAAATAATTTTCTGAAACTTTTATACCTGACAATGTTGGAAATAAAATATTTTCTGAAAATTCAATTTTTAAAAATTCACAAATTTTTAATTGGTTTTTTTTAATATCTTTTAAAAAATCATCAATATTTAAAAGATAAAAATTTTCAGGATATTGCAATTGTAATTGTTTTATTTTTTTTAAATATAACTCATATTTTTTATTAAATTTGTTTTTATACAAATTAGAAATACAAGATTTTTCGATATCTGAATATTTTAAATAACGTTTTGATCTCAAAGAGTTAGAAATTAGCAAATCCTTAACATTTCTATAAACAAAAAAACACTTAAAATTAAAATTTTCTTTCAAATAAAAATCTAAAACATCAAAACACAAATTTTTATCTGGATACAAAAAATAATCATTATCAATATCTATAGATTTATAGTTGTTCCAGGACTCAAAGTAACACTTATAAAAAGTATCTATAAATTCTTCAGCAAATAATTCCGATTTTGAAAAAATATTATCAAAAAATTTTTTATCAAATTTATAAAAATCAAAATCAAACTTTTCTCCGGAAAAACTTTCTGTAGCAGTATTATCGTAAATCAATTTTAATTTTGAGTGAGTTTCAATTACATAATAATTAGAAAAATTGCTTAGAATTTTTCTTAAATCTTTTGGTGTAAACTGAATTTTTGCATTTGCATTTTTAAACTTAATTAAGGGTGCTTTTAAGCTGCTATCTTTCAAATATTTTTTTAACCACAAAAACTCTTTATCTTGACTTAAAGTTTTTAACTTTATCGGAACTTCAGATATTTTTTCGTGTGTAGGGACAGCATTAATGTTTGGGTGATAGTCCAAAAACTTAATTAATGAGCTTTTTCCACTCTGAGAAAAGCCAGTAATTATTATTTTTTTTAAGCTCAAATTAAATCAAATTATTTAAAACTATTTTTATAAATAAACACAGCGTCTGTACCATCAGCAATAAAACTAAATCCCATTTTTAAGCATTTTTTAATTTCTTTTTTTTCACCTGAGGGTACATGTATTCCAACTGGAAATTTGTTTTTTCTGCTTTTTTTTAAAATATAAGATATATTTTGTTTAAATAATTTATTTTTAAAATTTCCTATACAATTCAAACTAGCTGACAAATCATAAGGTCCTATAAAAATTCCATCTAAATTTTTAACCTTTAAAATTTCTTCTAGGTTTTCAACCCCTTGTATATTTTCAATCATTGCAAATATTATTGGCTTGTACTTAGTAATTTTTTCTTTAGAAAAATTCATTCCAAATAAATTATCACGATTAAAACCAATGCCCCTATTACCTAAAGGAGGGAAAGAAATTTCACTGATATTATTTTCGATTTGTTCATATGAAGAAATATTAGGAAAAATAATACCCCCTGCACCAAAGTCTAAAACTTTTTTTGCTAATGCTGTATCGTCCGTTGGGACCCTAACCATAGGAAGTGTATTGCCAAGCTCTAAAGCCCTAAAAATTTCGACTGTTTGGTTTAATTCAAATGAACCATGTTCCATGTCCAAAGCAACCCAATCAAAATTGCTTTGGCCCATTATTTCAGCTATGTCAGAAGATGGTATTTGCATCCAAGATCCTAAACTAAACTTTTTTTTAATTTTTTTTCTTATCTCCAAAATTTTTTTATTTTTAATCATTATGTTCTAATTAATTTATATATCATTTTTTTTGAATATTTTTTTGGTAATGAATTAATACCAAAATGATCGCATTTCGAACACATAGGCAAATTTTTTCTTTTGTCTTGAAGTAAATTATCTCTTATAAAATTAAATTTTTTACCAGACCATATTTCTGTGATTGTTTGATTTTTAACATTTCCCATTTTGTTATCAAAATAAAAATCAGCACAGCAATGAGAAACGTTCCCCTTTGCATCTATATTAAACTGTTCAAATGGATATGAACAAAATCCTAAATTTGGTATCTTTTGGTTGGTTTTTTTATTTGGAGCACTTCCAGATCTATTGGTTAACTCATCTTCTACTTTTCTCAAAATTTTATTATAATTTATAGTTTTTTTATCCTCCACTTTAGGATTTTTGTGTCCTTCTTTTATTTGATTGTAAGCAAATTTTTTTAACAAAACTTCTTTTTCAAAATTTTTAATATTCTTAGGTGTGTTAAACTTTCTTTCTTTAGTATAAACGTTAATAGTTATTTCATTTACTCCTGCATCTATTAACATTTGACCGTTTTTATTATTTAATGATTTTCCATTCGTAAGTATTTGTATCCATGAATCATTGCACTTGCTCCTTGCATAGGCAACATATTCCTCCAAATTTTTAACTAAAAGTGGATCGTTATTGACATGAAAAGCAATTTTGCCTCTATAATTTAACAAACTTAACTCATTTATCACTTTTTTAAATAAATCTATCGGCATAGTTATATCCGGTCTTATTTCATTTTGTATTGAAGCAGCACAAAATGAACAAGTGCTATTACACCGACTTCTAATTTCAAAATAAATTGCATCAAATAATTTGTCTTTTTTAATATTATTTTTTACTTCTTCAGTTATCCATTTGTGAATTTTTATCTGGTAATCTTCAGACAAACCTGTAAAAAACTTATGAAAATTTTTTTTTATTCTATGCTTTAAATTAGATAAAAATTCTATAGAATCTAGGGATGTGTTCCTCCAAAAATTTTCAGACATATTGTTTGTTTACAACAAAAAAGTAGAAGTTTAAATGAAAATATTATTAGTTATTGGCGATCATTTAAGACATAAAAAATTTGCTGAAGTAATTAACAACAAATTTAAACTTTCAGGATTAATTATTGAAAAAAGAGAAGATGTAAATCCTCCGTCAAATTTTATAAAAAATAAAACTGACAAAAAAAATTTTGTAAATCATTTTAAAAAAAGGGATAATTTAGAAAAAAAATATTTTAGATTAAAAAAAAAAAACGAAGTTAAAAATAAAATATATTTAAAAAATTTTAAATCAGATAAACAAAAATTAAAAAATTATATAAAAAAAATAAATGCAAGCGTTGTTTTCACTTTTGGTGTAAGTTTTTTACCAAAAGATGTTTTAAAAATATTACCGAAGTATTCTATTAATCTCCATTCAGGTCTTGCACCTTATTACAAGGGCAGTGCTTGCAATTTTTGGCCATTTTATTTTTTAGAACCAAATTTTGTGGGCATGACATTTCATTTTTTAAGCAAAAAGTTAGATTCTGGGGAAATTATACATCACTCTATACCTAAACTTTTTAAAAAAGACACAATGCATGATGTTGCTTGCAAAGCAATGATAAAATCTTTTTATGATGCTATAAAAATAATTTTTCTTATTAAGAAAAAAAAGCTAAAAAAGAAAATGATAAAATATAATGGTAAACTTTTTCAAAAAAAAGACTTCAAACCAGTACATTTAAGAATAATTTATGGAATGTTTAATGATAAAATTGTAAAACTTTTTTTAGAAAAAAAAATTAAATCTAATAAACCTAAGTTGGTATCAATTTATGATTAAAGTTGGAATAGTTGGTTGTGGTAGAGTTGCAGAACATCACTGTAAAGCAATATTGAAAACCAAAGGAATACAAATTAAAGCTGTATGTGACTTAAACTACAAAAAAGCGGAATATTTATCAAAAATTTATAAAACTAAATTATACACAAACTATCATCAAATGTTATTGGAAAATAAAGACATTAATTTAGTTTCTATAATTACTCCAACAGGAATGCATTATGAACACTCAATAGATATAATTAAAAAATACAAAAGAGATTTATTAATTGAAAAACCTATTTGTCTTAATACAAAAAACTTAATAAAAATTTATAAACTTGCAAAAAGTAAAAGAGTCAAAATATTTCCAGTTTTCCAGAATAGATATAACATAGCAACTCAAAGACTAGCTACTGCTGTTAAAAACAAAGAAATTGGTGAAATAAGAACAATAAATGTAACCGTAAGATGGTGTAGACCACAAAGATATTATAATTTGTCACCCTGGAGAGGAACTTATTCACATGATGGTGGTGCATTAACTAATCAAGGAATACACTATGTTAATATTTTAAATTATATGGCAAGCGAAATCACTGAACTAAGTTGTATAAGCGCAACATTAGGTGCTAAAATTGAAGTTGAAGATACAGCGGTAGCTATTTTTAAATTAAAAAATAAAGGTGTTGGAACTTTGGAAATAACAACAGCTGCGAGACCTGATGATTTTGAAGGTTCAATTACAATAGTAGGCTCCAAAGGTTTAGCAAAAATAAGTGGATTTGCTTTAAATAACTTAGAAATATTTTCACCAAATCCTAAGGAACAAAAAAAATATAGCGATAGCTACAAGGATTTAGCTGATAGAGGCAAAGTTTATGGAAGAGGACATTTCAATACTTATGAAGATGTAGTTCTGCATTACAGAAGAAAAAGAAAATATCCAGTAAATTTTAAGGAATGTTTTAAGTCAATAAATTTTTTAAATGCTCTTTACTGTTCTTACGAAAAAAATGGTAAATGGATAAAATTAAATAAGATAAATATTTCTAAAAGACTAGGAAAATCAAGTGAAAAAATATCAAAAATATATAGAACAAAAAAATAATATTTTGGCTATTAATGGTGGTTTACCTGTACGTAAAAAACCTTTTCCAAATAGAAATTTGTTTAACATAGAAGAAAAAAATATTTTAAATAAAGTAATCGGAAACTCTATTAAAACTGGTATCCCAATTAGATATAGAGGTAAATATGAAGAAATTTATTGTAAAAAATTTGTAAAGTTTATGGGTGGAGGAAATGCACATTGTGTAAATTCTGGAACCAATGCTTTATTATGTTGTTTACATGCTCTTAACCTAAAAAAAAATTCAGAAATAATAACACCTTCTGTAACAGATGTTGGTTGTGTTATGCCTATTATTCTTATGGGTCACACACCAGTCCCTACTGATATAGATAAAAACAGCTTTAATATAAATTTAGATCAGATAAAAAAAAAAATATCAAAAAAAACAAAAGCAGTAATAGTTGCGCATATTGGTGGAGAAGTAGCCAATATAATTGAGATAAAAAAATTTTTAAAAAAAAAGAAAATTTTTTTAATCGAGGATTGCTCTCAATCCCATGGGGCAAGACTAAAAAACATTAAAGTAGGAAATTTTGGTGATATTTCTTTTTTTTCTACTATGTCTTCTAAAATACATTGTACTGGTGGAACTGGTGGAATTGTTTTTGCAAATAATAAAAAGTTATTTAGTAGATCTTTTCTTTTTAGTGACAGAGGAAAGTTATTTAAAAAAAATCGATTTACAGGTTATTATACTGACCTGGGACTTAATTGTACGTTGGATGATATTTCTGCAGCAATTGGATGTGTTCAAATTGAAAAACTTAAGTCAATTATATACAGAACAAATAAAATTGGTGAGTATGTTAAAAAAAAATTGATAAAAATGAATTCTCCGTCCCAAATAGGTAAACAAATAAAAAATAGTTTAAACGTTTATTGGTTCTTAAGAATAAAATTAGACAAAAACAAAATTAAAGTAAGTAAAAAAAAATATTGCGATGCTTTAAAAAGTGAAGGAATTAATTTATCTGAAAAATATTTGTATAACCCTTTTAATCATAAATGGACTAAAAAATATAAAAAAAACTTAAAGAAATCTTCTGCTTCTTTAAAAAATTATGAAAAATCTCTAAAAGAACAATACGTAATATATATAAGAGAGAATTACTCAAAAAAAGATGTTAACGACATACTAAAAGCTATAAAAAAAGTCGATAAATTTTATAAAATGTAATAAAAGATACTCTTTAATATCTCTTTAAATTATATTAATAGTAGGCGCTTTTTAAATATTCTGTTGAAAAAAATATGACAAAAATTTTTGGATTTATACCTGCCAGAATGGCTGCTTCCAGATTTCCAAACAAGCCCCTTAAACTAATTTTGGATAAGCCAATGATTGAGCATGTTTATGAAAGATCAAAACTTTTTAAAAAGTGGTCAAAACTATATTTGACTACATGTGATAATGAAATTAGAAATTTTGCTAACTCAAAAAAAATTCCAGTAATAATGACATCAAAAAAACACAAAAGATGTCTTGATAGAGTTTATGAAGCTGCAAAAAAAACTAAAAAAATCAAAAATGAAGATATTGTAATGTGCGTTCAGGGCGACGAACCAATGATGAGACCTGAAATGATAATTAATGCTTTAAAACCATTTAAAAAAAATAAAAAAATAAATTCAACAGTTTTAGCTATGGATATAGTCGATAAAAAACAGTTTTGTAATCCAAACATAGTAAAAATTGTTCATGATGTTAATGATCAGGTTCTTTATACTTCGAGATCTCCAATACCATATTCAAAAAAATTCTCAAAAAAAATAGGTGCAAAAAGAATTTATGGAATATTTGCATTTAAATGGTTTTTTTTAAAAAAATTTTACAAGACTCCTGAAAGTCATCTGGAAACAGTAGAATCTTGCGATTCAAATAGAATATGTGATACTGGGAGAGGTCAATATATAGCAAGACAGAGGTATATAAATTCATTCTCAGTTGACACTCCCCAAGATCTAAAAAAAGTTGCAAAATATTTAATAAAAGAAATAAATCATTTTAAATATTTAAGAATTAAATGAAAAAAATTGAAGTTGCAATTGTTGGATTGGGATTAGTAGGACAAAGAAGAAGAAAATTTATACAAAAAAATAAAAATTATAATTTAAGATTTGTTAGTGATGTAAGATTTAAAAATAATTTTAATTCAAATAAAATATTATATTTTCAAAATTATAGAGATATACCAACTAATAATCTTAATGCAGTATTTATTACCTTGCCAAATTATTTAGCACCAGAAGTAACTATATATTTCTTAAAAAGAAATATTCACGTTTTTTGTGAAAAACCACCAGGAAGAAATGTGAATGATATAAGAAAAGTATTAAAATGTTCAAAGAAAAAAAGAAATATTAAACTAAAATATGGTTTTAATCATAGATACCATAAATCTGTACAACTAGCAAAAAAACTTATTGACGGAAAAAAACTTGGGAAAGTAGTTAATATTAGATCAGTTTATGGAAAAAGTAAAATTTTAAACTTTTCTAAAAGTAATTGGAGATCAAAAAAAAAATATGCTGGGGGAGGAATACTTCTTGATCAAGGAATACATATGTTGGATCTATTACGTTACTTTGTAGGTGATTTTAAAGAATTTAAGAGCTTTATTTCAAATAGATATTGGAATTATGATGTTGAAGACAATGCATTTGCTATTTTAAGAAATCAAAATGGTGTTATAGCCTCGATACATTCTACAGCTACTCAGTGGCAACATAAATTTAACATGGAAATAATATGTTCTAAAGGAACAATAATTTTAGATGGTATTTTGTCCGGTACTAAAACTTATGGTAAAGAAACACTCAAAATTTTGCCAGGTGCAAAACCATATCTTTATAAAAATAATAAAAAAACAATTTTGCTAAATTTTAATAATGACACTTCTTGGAATGATGAGATAAAAGAATTTGCAAATATGATTTTAAAAAAAAAGAAAATTACTTATGGAAGTGTAATGGATGCATATAAAGTTATGTTAATGATCGACAAAATATATAAAAACGATATTATAAAGAAATGAAAACAATTAACGAAATTTCTCAAAAAACTACCAATATAATTAAATTTTCTGAAAGATACTTTATTCACTTATCAAATATATTTAAAAAAATTGAAAAAAGAAAATTTCAAATTTTAGAAAAAGAATTATTAGATCTAAGAAAAAAAAATGCTACTTTATTTGTTTTTGGAAATGGCGGCGGATCAGCAACCGCCAATACAATGGCAAATGACCTAGGTTTTGATGTATTAAAAAAAACCAAAAAAAATACATTTAAAATAATTTCTTTAAATGAAAATAACGCAGTAATAACTGCAATTGCTAACGACACTAGTTATGAAGATATTTTTTTAAATCAACTAAAAATTCATTTTAAAAAAAATGATAAAATATTGATTTTTTCTGCTTCAGGAAATTCAGAAAACTTAGTAAGAGCAGCAAAATGGGTAAAAAAAAAAAGAGGTAAGGTTTTAAGTATTTTAGGTTTTAATGGAGGCAAAATTAAAAAACTAAGCAATTTATGTCTTTTAATAAAAACTGAAAAAGGAGATTATGGACCAGTAGAAGATATTCAATTAATGACAAATCACATACTGGCACATTGGTTCCAAAAAAATTTAAAGTAATGATAATTGATTTTGAAGGACAAACTATAGTAATAACTGGTGCATCTGCTGGAATTGGCAAAACATTATATAATAAGTTTTTAGAATTAGGCGGAGAAGTAATTGGAACAACAAATACCAAAAAAAATAAAGATCTAATAAAGTTAGATTTAAATAAAAAACAATCACTAACAAAATTTTTGAGGTTTTTAAGAAAAAGAAAAAAAATTGATGTTTTAATAAATAATGCTGGAATAAATATAATTAACCCAATTAATAAAATTAAAGAAAAAGATTTAAAAAAAATTCTAAACGTTAACCTTGAAGCACCAATTAAAATTTGTCATGAAGTGTCAAAAAAAATGATAAAAAATAATTACGGCAAAATAATTAATATTTCATCAATTTTTGGCAATATAAGTAAGGAAAAAAGAGTTGTCTATTCCGTTTCAAAATTTGGAATAAATGGGCTAACAAAAGGATCTGCTGTAGATTTGGCATCAAAAAATATTCTTGTTAATTCAGTTTCCCCAGGATTTGTGCTTACAGATTTAACAAAAAAAATTTTAGGAAAAAAAATTAGTAAGATTGAAAAAACTATACCATTAAAAAGGCTGGCTAAAACTGATGAAATAGCAAATATAATTATTTTTTTAGCAAGTAAAAAAAATACATATCTAACTGGTCAAAATATAATTGTTGATGGCGGATTCACATCAGTCTAATTATAATTTGAATATCTTTTTAATAAAGAAATAATAATTCTAGTCTTGTCAGGATGTTTGGCAACATCTAATAAAAAGGATTTTTTATTTAATATAAATTTATTACTATAAAATTCTCCATAATAATCTACACTATTTACTAGCAAGTAATTTAAGTAATTTTTACAAATTTTTTTTTTCTCTAAATAGCTAAAAGGAATTTTTTTTTGTTTATTTAGATTGTAAAATAAAATGTTTTTATAAGGTTTTTCGATATATATATTTTTTTTTCCTATACAAAGTATATTTTTATCAAAAAACAAAGCTTGAATACTAAGGCTTGAACTTATATGAACTATAAAACTACTTTCTAAAATTAATTTTGATATTTTTTTTATTTTTGGAATAAAAATAAATCTATTTTTATTTTTTTTTATTAAATTTTCAACCTTATAAACTTTAACTAATCTACGAAGGAAAAAACCCAATCTTAATCTTGGATGTAACAAAAAAACAACTTTTTTATTTGATGAACTGATTAGTTCTTCCAAAAAACTTTTTAAATTTGGTAGAGAAATATTTAGTAAGTTATAATCGTTTGGTATAATTACAAGTATATAATTATTTTTATCATCAATTGAATCTTTAATCTCTAATCTATTGAAAATTTTATATAAATAATAATATATTTCTACAATAATACTTTTAATAGTATTTGTTCCCGGAATTTTTTTTACTATCTCCCTATGAAGATCTATAAATTTTTTATAAAATTTTATATAAACTTCTAATTGATTATTTTGTATTTTTTTCTTACTAAGCTCAATTGAATGCTTATAAATGTTTTTAGCTAAAGAATATCTATTTTTTAATGGAGATCTCTCTATTCTTAAAAATTTAAAATTATAATATTTTGATAGTTCAAAAAAAATAATTTCTTTTTCTGAAAGTGCACCTCTAACATAATTAGAACTTATTAATAAATTACTGAACTTATATTTTAAAGAATTTAAATATGAGTCTATTTTTAATATATTTTTTTCATTTATATTAATCCCCTGTTGATTATATTTTTTAATAATTTTTTTTGATAAAATTTTAATATTTCTATTATTAGATAATTTTGTGTAAAATTCTGGTTTAAAAAAAATAATTTTTTTAAAATAGTTCCTTAAGTTCTTAAGTAATCTTTTTTTTTCGTTATCATTAATTTGGTTTGATTCATTAAGAAAAAGTAATATTTTTTTAACTTTCATTAGATTAAAATATAAATTTAAAAATATCCTAAGTTTTTTCTTTAAGATTTGCTATATTAATTATAATTAAACATATTATCAAAAGTTTACTTTAAGTATATGAAAAAAATTATCACAATAAAATCAACATTAAAAAAATATAAAGTAATTTTTAATAAATCAGAAAAATTTGAAAAAACAGATAATTATATTTATATTGTAGACAGAAATTTTTATAAAAAAAATAGAAAAAAATTTGTAAAAATTAAACCTATTATAATTTTAAATGCAAAAGAAAATGTCAAAAGTTTTGAAAACTTATCTAATATTTTAAAAAAAATTTTTAATTTAAAGCCAAATAGAAAAACAAAAATAATTTGCATAGGTGGAGGTATACTTCAGGATGTTTCTTCTTTTTTATCTTCAATAATCATGAGAGGAATTGATTGGATTTACTATCCAACAACTCTCTTATCCCAGGCCGATAGCTGTATAGGAGGAAAAACTTCTATAAATTTTAAAGGACTAAAAAATCAACTAGGAAACTTTTACCCTCCATCAAAAATTATAATTAATACAAATTTTTTAAAAACACTTTCTAAAAAAGACGTAATGTCAGGAATAGGTGAGATGGCTCATTACTTTTTGTTTGAAGGTAAAAAATCCTATAATTTTTACAAAAAAAATATTGATGCACTAATTAGGAGGAATGATAAAATTATGTCTCGTTGTGTCTATGAATCTCTAATAATAAAAAAAAAAGTAATAGAAAAAGACGAGTTTGATAATAATTACAGACTTTTGCTAAACTATGGCCATACTTTTGGTCATGCATTAGAAAAGTATACTAATTATCAAATCCCACACGGTTTAGGAGTGGCACATGGAATGACTATAGCAAATTTTTTATCAATGAAATTTGGTTACTTAAGTAAAAAACAATATATTAAAATGAATTTAGAAATTTTATCAAAAATACATAAAAATAGATCGTTTAAAAATTTTGATAATTTAAAATACATTGAATTATTAAAAAAAGATAAAAAAAATACTAATACTCATTTTAAATTTATTTTTACTAAAGGACCAGGAAAAATGTTTATTAAAAAAATTAATAAGAATAATTTAAAATTAAAAATAGAATTAAAAAAATTTTTTCACGCCAAAAATGTATATAATTGAAATTGCCAAAGATACTTTTTACAATTTTAAAGCTAAATTCTTTAAAGCTTTTTCATTTTATTTATTAGCTTCGATTATAGACATTGTTGCTATTGTAAGTTTATTTCCTATTTTTCAACTAGTTTTAACTAAAAATTTTGAAAGCGATAATAAAATTATTAATAGTTACTTTGAATTTTTAAATAATTACGGGCTAGATAATAATATTTTGCTTTTAATTTTAATAATAATCATTCTGTTTTCTTCAGTTAGATTTATTGAATATTTAGCTAATGTGATTGCTGTTAAATATACTCAAGAAGTAAAAGTAAAAATTCAAAACAAAACATTGGAATCTTTTAAATCTTCGTCAATATTTTACTTTGTAAATCAACCATTGGGCCAAATCACAAACTTATATAATAGAGAAATTCCATTTGTTGCAGATACTTACAGGCTTATGATGATTACATTTAGTAAAGTTACAATTTATCTAATTGTAATAGCTTTAATGCTATTAAATGAATTCAAACTCACTATTATTGCTTTATCTATTTTTTTGTTTTTAGTGGTAATAATAAAAAGTTTATTCATAAAAATAGAGTTAATTGCAAACAGGATTATAGAAAAACAACAAACAATATCAGAAAATATAGTCTTTTATCTTTCTAATATTTTTTCACTAAAAAATACACCTGTTGAAGAAAGTAAAATTGAAGATTTAAAACAAAATAACCAAATTCTTGCTCGTAATACTGTTGATTCATTTAAGATTAGACAATTGTTTAAAAGTGCCATTGAGCCATTATTTATAATATTTATATTTTCTTTAATTTATTTTTTTTCTAAATTTAGCAATATACTGAATGCTTCTTTTGTATTGAATTTGGCTTTATTTATTAGATTTACAAGATATCTAATAGATATACAAAGCCATTATATAAAAATACTTAATTGGAAAAGATATGTTTTGTCTAAAAAATTTCACGATAATTTATTAGAAAAATTTAAAATAAATAATTCGGATAAAAATTATATTTCAAGAACAGAAAAAATAAATTCATTAAAATTTGATAAAATTAATATTAATATTAATAAAAAAGTTATTATAGAAAATTTTTCATTAAATCTTAATGCACCTTTTGCCTTAAGAATAAATGGACCTAATGGTTCAGGTAAAAGTACCATTGCTAGAACAGTTACAGGTTTTTATCAATTGGATAAAGGAGAAATTCTTTTAAATAATAATAATTTACAAACAATGAACAAAAAAGATCTTTCAAAAAAAATAATTTATATTGATAAAAATCCATTCATTGTGGCAGGATCTTTTTTTAAAAATATGATCCTAGATGAAAAAGAATTTCATAAAAAAATACATGATATAGAAAATTATATTAAAATTTTAAAATTAAATGATCTTTTCAATGAAAAGAATTTATTTTCTGATATAATTGAAGAAAATGGAAGAAATTTATCTAGTGGACAAATTTCTAAATTATCTATTTGCAGAGCTTTAGTTTTAGAACCACAAATATTAATTTTAGATGAAGCTACATCAAATTTAGAAGAAAGTTTGGAAAAAGATATTCTAGATTTATTATTTAAATTAAAATCAAATGATAAATTAAATATTATTTTTATATCACATAAAAAAAATATTAATTTTTTATTTGACAAAGTTATAGAGTTAAAAAATTAAATAAAATAACTAAATGAAATCAGATAATGAAAATAATATAAATGCACTTTTTTTAACAAAAAATTTATCTGACTATAAATCAGCAGATTATCAAAATGATATGCTTAATAGTTTATCAAATTTTTTTAAAATAGTTAAATATGGTCCTGGATATAATAATTTTGACGTTAAATATAATTTGGAAGATATAGAAAAAATATACCAAAAAAAATTTGATGTAATAATTGCTGGTCACAGTTTTCTTTCGGATAACAAAAATTTTACCAAAATAAATATTTTTAATTTTGAATTTAAAAAAATTAAAATTCCTAAAATAATTTTTTTAAATAAAGAGTATGTAAATTTAAAAAAAAAATTATCTTTTATTGATCAAAATAATTTTGATTTAGTTTTTTCCCACCATCATATAGCAATAAAACTTAAAAAAATGGTAAATAACAAATTTGAATTTATTCCGTTTGCATCAAATTTTAGCAACGTCAGCTTGTGTAATGATAAAAAATATGATCTGAACTTTATTGGAATTTTGCAAAATTTAAACAAGGATTATAAACATACAAATGAAAGAGTTTTAATTAGAAATCTTTTTTATAATAATTTCAGCATATTAAATTTAAAAAAAAGAGATAAATTTAAACACTTAAATGTATTCTGGCAGTCTCATCCAAGAAATTATATTGAAAATATATTGGCAAAAATCTTTCAAATAAAACGACTAAAAAAAGAGGATTATAAAAATATAATTTGGAGGAGTAAAATGACATTTAATACACCATCCCCATATAACATTATAGGACCAAGGTTTTATGATGCTTTAATTTTAGGTTCACCCATAATATGCCCTAAAAAAAAATTTTATAAGTATTATTTTGATAAAGAAGATTTAATTCAATATGAAAGTATTTCGGAATTCACTGAAAAAATTAATTTATATTTAAAAAGAAAAGAGGAGTTGCTTTTATTGTCAGAAAAAAATATGCAAAAATATTCTAAACATACTTATTATGAAAGAGCGAAATTCATTTTTGAAAAAATAAAAAACATATAAACTAATTTTTATTTAAAAACTCTAACTCAACATAATCTTTATAGACTTTGGTAAATGGATTCCTGGTCACTTTTTTAAGTCTAAATTCTTCTTTTAAAACTAATTGAATCTTGCAATCTAAATCTTCTTGAGAAAAATTTTCTGGATTATTAATTTGTTTATTTGCAATATTTTTTTGAATTTCTAATATTTTTTCAAAAAATTTTTTTTTCACAACCAAAACTAAAGGGTCATGTTCTTTTTTTAACTCATTTATATTTTTAATTAAATTACAATCATCATAATGATAATTTAGAACATCGGTGTTAATATAATTATATTTTTTAAATAAATTGCCATCTATATGAGTTAAAACTACTAATTTTTTTCCTTCATATCTATCGTTTAAAAATTTTTCATTATTATAATTATAAGCAACTGATCCATAACCATTTATTAAAAAACTAAATATAAAAAATGTTAAAGATGCAGTAGTTACTAAAAACTGCGAAAAAGGAAGTACGAATAAATATTTTTTAAAATTTGCTGTTGTAAAATGATTTTTTACAATTATCGCAAGCAAAAAATAAATAATAAACCAATCTCTAACATGGTATCTCTCAATGAAAAGTCTGTTCGAATAAATATTGAAAATAATAAAGAGTCCTATTAACAAATAAATTTTATCATATTTTTTTAAATTTAATAAAAAAAATAAAGATAAAACACCAATTCCTAAACTAGCTGAAAAATGTTGAATATAAGCATAAGGAACAAAGAAATATAAAATATTTCTAAAAAAAGTAATTATACTTATTTCACGAACTAGTGGATTTAATAAGTGATATAAAAAATTATACTGATTGTTCTGTAAAGCTTCTGAATTAAAATAAAAATTAAAAAATATTTTTAAAGGATCATTATATTGTATAAAATTTACAAGACAAAAAATAATAACTATAAAAGCTGGAACCAGATTAAAATAAAATAATTTTTTAAAGTTTTTTGTAACAATTAGACTATAAATTAAAAAAGCTAGCCCATAAAAAATAAAATTGGGCTTCGATATCATTAGAAAACTATTTAATATAAATATAAGAAATAATACCTTTCTTTGATCATTTTTTATTTCATTTATTATTAATACTAAATAAGAGAAAATTATTATTATATATAAAAATGGTTTTTGAGATATAAAAAGTGATAATAATAATGGACTACCAAATATAATTAAAAAAAAAAATAATTTTTGATTTTTTTTTAAATCCTTTACGAAAAAAACATAAAACAAATATAAAAAATAAAAGTTTAAAATTGATGTAAAATTGTAAATTTTTAAATTAAAAAATAAAATATTTATTGCATCACTAATGAATGAAATTCTGCTATGAAAATTATTTTTAATTGCATCCACTTCATAAATATTAAATTGACCATAGTGGTATCTTATAGAGTCTGCATCTGTTGAGGGTATTAAAGCTGCAAAAAAAAATAATGAAATTGTTATATAAAAAATTACATCTATTTTTGTAAAATTATAATTTTTTTTTTTAAACTTATTAAAAATTCTAAAAAAACCCAAAATTGCTACAATTGGAACAAAAATTTTGCTTAAATAAACAGTCTTTAAATCTAAATTAAGTAATATGTATAAGGTATAACTTATAATTAAAATGAAAATTGAAAATATTAATAATTTAAAATTTTTATTTAAATTAAATTTTTCAAGAGTTTTATTTGTTAAATAAATTATTCCTTCAATAAACAGTATTGGAGTTAAAATTTGGAATAATAGATGAGCTAATTGCATATTGTTCATTTGTATTATATTTAATTTATATAACAAAAGAAAATATAAAAAAAAAATGGTTTTATTTTCAAAAGAAAATATAGAAAAATTAAATGTTTTGTTGTTAATTGTTTTTTTTTCTATCGCAATTTCCGTTTATACATTTTTTTATATTTTTAGTATAAATAAGTTTTTATACTATATATTAATTTTATCTGTTGGCTTTTATATTGTTATAAATTTAAGAATTCAATTATTGCTGGACAATTTATCACTTTTATTATTCCCCGCAATTTTTCTACTCAACTTTGCGTTAACTTCGGATTTTATTTATATAAAATTTTGTATAGAAATTTTATTTTGTACTTTTTTTTTCGTTATTTTATCAATAAAAGATAGAAATGCAGAAATTAATAATTATTTAAATAAGAATAAAATTAAAATATTATATATATTATCCATTTTCTCTATATTTTTTTACTTTTATTCTTCAATAATTACTTATTACAATGGTTTTCCAATTCCAAATTTTCCATTGGTAGAATATTTTTATTTAAAAAAATCATATTATAATATTTTTGAAAATAATTTTACTTTAAGCTTTTTATTAATTTTAATTATTAAACTATTTATTTTTCAAAAAATAAAAGAAAAGAAAAACATAAGTGTAATTTTTTATTTTTCTTTAATAGTAGATCTTGTTTATTTATTTAGTATTAGTTACTACACATTATATTTTACTATAGTAATGTTTGTTGTATTAAATCAAATTTTTTTAAAATTTAGTCTTATAAAAACTAAAATTTTTTTTACTATCTCTTTTATATTATTTTCAATTTTTATATTTTTATTTTGGGCAAAAACTGACCAAATTCTTCAATTAATTGATAAAGATTATGCAAATGCTATTAAAAAATATTATCAATGCAGATACGATATCTGTCAAAATTTTCCAAGATGGGATATAAATAAAATCACAGCTCAAGTTCTTGGTAATAAAGTTGTTCCAATAATTAATGGTTTGTTTGATAGATTTTATTTATATTGGTCCCCCTCAGAATGGAACAATTATGCAACTCAAAATATAAGTCTGTTTACATTTAAAAGTTATAATTTATCAATTGTGCATAGTTTTTATGTTGAGCTAATAATTAATTTTGGTATTTTATCTTTCGCCTTAATTTTTCATTTAATAAACATATTAAAAAAAATTAAATCTAAAATCTCTTTAGTTTTGTTTTTTAATATAGTTCTTTTATCACTTTTTGATCATATAATGTTTTATCGTCATTTTTATATTTCAATTATTTTTTGGTTTTTAATTGGCTTAACAAACATTAAACACGATAAGAAAAGTTTAAAAAATTAATATGCTATTATTATTTTCAAGAGGTGTAGGTTTGTCAACGTGGAAAAAAATAGGAAATTTAAAAAGAGAAGTAAAGTTATACAATTATTTAATTAGTAAAGGAATTTTTAAAAAAATTTATTTTTTTACATACAATTCATCTGATCCTGAATTAAGTATTCAACTCAAAAAAGAACAAATAATTAGCGAAAATATTGAAGTAATTAGTGTTCCGAAGTTCATTTCTTTACCTATATTTAAAGATCTATTCTCAATAATATTTTTTTTATTTAAATTCAATAAAATTAAACAAAATTGCAAAATTATTAAAACTAATCAAATAGATGGTTCAATTCTAGGTGTTTTTTTGAAAATGATATACAAAAAAAAATTATATTTAAGATCAGGATATAACATTTTAAAACGTGACAAAATTTTAAAACTAAATTTTATAAAAAAAAAAATTAACTTTTTTCAATTTAATTTGGCAATTAAGTATGCTGATGTTATTTCTGTAAGCAATGTTTTTGATAAAAAATATTACAAAATAATAAAGAAAAAAAAAACGAAAGTTATATACAATTATGTAGATACTGAAAAATTTGTAAACTTGGGTAAGTATAGAAACAAAAAATTTTTATTCATTGGTAGGATTTCAAAGGAAAAAAACATAGAAAAATTAATAAACCTTTTTAAAAATAATTCAAAGTACTATTTAGATTTATATGGTGAAAACAAAATTGCCGTTTCTGATATTAATAAAAAAAAAACAGTTAATGTAAACTTTTTTGAACCACAACAAAATGATATGTTGCCTAAATTGTATAATGAATATTCTTTTTTAATTTTACCATCTAGTTTTGAAGGTCTTTCGAAAGTATTGCTAGAAGCAATGTCTTGTGGAATTTGTTGTATTG
>CACENJ010000010.1 GCA_902560855.1 uncultured Pelagibacteraceae bacterium | reverse complement strand
ACTCGGCAAGACCAATGCTTCCTTTTCGAATTACATTAAAAGTAAATCCTGGTTTATTGATTTTTAAACTTACATTTAGATTTCTATTTTTTTCTCCAAAATTATACTTTTTGCCATCAAAATTTGTTAACTCAAGATATCCATGCTTAATGAGTTTTAATGCACTAAAAATTAAATTATCAGAAAAAGTTTGGATCATATTAATCTTCAAAAGTTATATTATTTTTAATTTTAAATTTCTTTTTTACCAATTTAACTCCTTTTAACCAAAGTTTTAATGCCTCAAAATGTATCGCCCCAATAATTTTAAAAGACATTAATGGGTGAGATAGGTATGAAACTGCTAAATTTTTACTGTTTAAATTTTTTTTTTCACCATCTTGAGAGGCAAACAGAAGTTTTCCCTGGTTGTCATTCTGATTTATAACTATAAAAAATTTGTTTTCAGGTTTCAAAATTTTAAAGAAATATGTGCAATCAATTTCAATAAATGGAGAAACGTGAAATTTCTTTTTACAGGAATGCTCGAATAAATGGCTATTTTTTTCTATTTTAAAAATGTATGTGTGTTGCTCTCCAAATGTGTTTTTTACTTCGTAGAGAATTGATATTAAATTACAATTTTTATCATAAATGAAAAATACACTTAGTGGATTAAATACATAGCCCCATATCCTTGGATAGCAGAGAAGTTTAATTGTAATTTGATCAGTATTGATGTTGTTTTTAGATAAATTTTCCTTAACCCATGAAATTAAAGAAGTACCATCTCTTGGACCATGATCAATATCATAAAAACTTAATATATTAAATTTATTGTATGAAAATAATTTAAGTTCTTTTTCTAATACATTTAATTCAGACAAATCAATTAGAAGGGAAAATACTTTGTATTTAAAAAAATGTTCTTTGGGTTTAAATCTTTTATGTATTACATTTCCATTGTAAATAAAGGAAGATTTAATCATTTAAATATTTTAACATTTCTATTGTTGATTTAATTCCATCCTCGTGAAATCCATAACCAAAATAACTACCACAAAACAATATATCTTTTTTGTTTTGCAATGTATTAAGTTCGTTTTGAGATTTTAAAGCATTATAATCGTAGTAAGGATGTGTAAAATAAACTTTTTCATAAATTTGATTTTCAGGAATTTCATAGTAAGGATTTAAAGTTAAGAAAATATTTTTTTCTATTTTAAGATTTTGTAGCAAATTTAACCAGTATGTTACTGAACTTTTTGTTTTATCATTTTTTAAAATTGAAGAATTCCATGATGACCATGCCTTTTTATTAGAAGGCATAAAACTTTGATCTGAATGAATCACTGCTAAATTTTTTTTGTATTTAAAATGTTTTAAAACATTTTTTTCCTCTAAAGAAGGGTTTTCTATCAATGATAAAGCTTCATCAGCATGAGTAGCTAAAACTACCTTGTTATAATTGAAAAACTCATTTTCTGATCCGTAGTACACTTTAATATTATTATTATTCCTTGATATTTTTTTTATAGGATAGTTTTTGTAATACTCTCCACTTATTTGATTAATTACTTTATTTACATAAGTTTTACTTCTATTTGATACAGTAAACCACTGAGGTCTATTTTTTAAATTAAACAAGCCATGATTTTTAAAAAAATTTATAAAAAAATTTAATGGCATTTGCCTTGCTTCATATGGTGGCATAGACCATATAGCTGCAACCATAGGGACAATATGATAATTTATAAAATAATTTGATAAGTTTTCTTTTTTAAGAAAACTTTCAAGCGTCTCTTCGCTTAAAGCATTAATATTAATATTTGAACATTTTTTGTAAAAATTAACAATCTCAAAAAACATCTTTATAAATTTAAAGTTTAAAATATTACTTTTGTTTAAAAAAATTCCATTTATTCCTTTACCGCAATATTCAATATTTGAATCTTTTACAGAAACAGAAAAAGACATGTTGCTTTTTTCTAATTGAATTTTATTTTCTTTAAAAAATTTAATTAAATTTGGATATGTTAATTCATTAAAAACAATAAATCCTATATCTACGGAAATTTGTTTTTTTTTATCGTAAGAAATATTTATAGTGTGAGAATGTCCACCAAAATGATTTTCTTTCTCGAATAAATCAACATTATGTTTTTTTGATAAATAATAAGCTGCACTAAGACCTGATATCCCAGAACCAATTACAGCAATTTTCATTTTACTCTTTTTTACCAAAAAGTGATTGGAATAAAATTGCAGAAATAATCACGGTTCCACCAATAAGCACGGTCACAGGCGGCAATTCATTAATAAAAAGCCATGCCCATAGTGGGCCAAAAACAGACTCGGTTAACATTAAAACACCTACTACAGCCGCAGGTGTTGTCCGTGATCCTACTGTAATTAAAATAAAACCAAAACCAATTTGAAAAATTCCTGCGATCGATGCTAAAACAAAATCTTTAAACGACATAACCAACTGGTCTGCTAAAAAAAAACCAATCAGTGCAGCTGCAATTCCTGCGGTAAATTGAGATGGGACCATATCGACATTTGGATATTTTCTGACAATAACAACAAGTACAGCAAAAGATATTGGCATTATAAGTGCAACAATATTTCCAAAAAACTGTTCATTGGTTTGTATGGTTAGTGAGCTTCCGAGTATTATTAAAACACCAGATATTCCTAAAATTATTGATATTAAAGTAATTAAGTTTATTTTTTCTTTTAAAAAAAAATAACCAAATAATGCTAAAAAAATAGTTTCTAAAGTAATTATAAAATTTGTATTTGCTACAGTGGTTGTGTACATGGCAAAAACGTATGCTGCAAAACCAACTGATAATGCAAGACCACCAAAAAAACCAGGAATTCCGGAATCATAAAATGATTTAAAAAAATTTTTTTTGTAGGTAAAAAGCAAATATATAACAACTGTTATTGAGAAAAAAATTTGTCTCCAAAATAGTATTTGCCAAAGATTTGCCCCTTCAAAAGATTTCACAATTATTCCACCAAAACTTAAGGTAATAGCTCCAAAAAAAACTAGCAAGGGTCCTGGTAATTTTGATATTACATTCATGATATTTGATTTAAAATATTTTGAGTTTCCATAGAGTATATTTTGTATAAATTCTCTGCTTCAAAAAGACTTACTTCTTTAAATTTTATTTTTGAACCTGGTTGAAATTGAACTAATTTATCGTAATCAGCGCTAATAACTACTCCTATTTTGGGGTAACCTCCTATAGTTCCATGATCAGACAACATGATAATAGGGTTTCCATCTGCTGGAACCTGGATTACACCCTTAATCAAACCTTCAGATCTTATATTTGTATCAACAACATTTTCGATTTTTGGGCCTTCTAATCGCATGCCCATTCTGTCAGTTAATTTAGAAACAGTAAATTTTTTTTCTAAAAAAATTTTTTTTCCATCTTCTGAAAAATAATCATAGTTAGTTCCTTTGATAATTCTAATTTGTTCAATTTTTGTATTAAAATAATTTAACTTTTTTAATTGATGAATTTTTTGTGATTTTAATATTTGTATTAAATTACCTTTTTTAATCTTCTCACCATTATTAGCTCCTATTTTTGCTTTAGTGTTTGTGGAACTGCTATTCCAAAATAGTTCGACATCAAAGCCTCCGCTCACTGCTAAATAACCATAAACTGATTTATTAGTTGACAAAATATCTATCTGATCTCCATCTTCAAGGTAATATGTTTGATAACAATTTCCTTTTTCTACTTTTAAATTTTTTTTTAAAATATTAAAATTCACATTACCAGTGATTGCTAAACAAATTTTTTCCCCATTTAGTTTTAATAATGGACCTTGATAAGCAAATTCTATCACTGGAGTATTTTTTTTGTTACTAACTAAATTATTAGCTAATAAATAATTTCGATTATCCATAGCTCCACTAAAAGGTATTCCTATTTGATAAAGATTACTTCTACCTAAATCCTGATAAGTAGTGTTTATCCCAGCGCGTAAAACTTCGAGATTACTTTTGATCATTCCAATTCTCATATTCTTTCTTGCTAATTTTATAAAAAATAACCGTATCGCCAGGATTAACTAAAGCAGGATTTTTATCATTTAACTTATTAAAAACTTTTAAAGGTGAGTTTCCAATAATGTTCCAACCTCCTGGACTTTCAAATGTATAAATATTACAAAATTTTTCTGTTATACCAACTGAGCCCTTGGGTACTTTCACTCTAGGAGTTTCTAATCTTTTTAGTCTAATTTTTTCATTTACATCTCCTAAAAATGGCATGCCAGCTATAAAACCAGTCATGTAACAAAAATATTCTCTATTTAAAAAGTTTTTTAAAATTTGATCTTTTGAACTTTTGAGGTTTGTTTCAAGTCTATTAATGTCTAATGCAAACTCATCATCACAGCATATAGGTATTTTTACTAATTTATTTTTATTATTATCGTAAGTTTTTAAATCTATATTCTTTATAACTTCTCTTATTTTTTCAAAATTTGTTAATTTTAAATCAAAAGTAATTATTAGTTTATTATATGAGGGTGCAATGTTAGTAACTCCAGTAATATTTTGTTTTTTAATATTTTTAAAATAATTAATTACTTTCGAATTAATTTCTTTATTAACTTCTTTACCAAAATCACAATATAAGGCTGCGTCACCAAGATTTGATATATTTTTTATCATGACGTGTTATACTTCAACTATTAATATTATGGAAATTAATATCAATTGTGATTTAGGAGAAAAATCAAAGTTTCATTCTATTGAAAATGATCCTGAATTATTAAATATCGTAAATTCAGCCAATATTGCATGTGGCTATCATGCTGGTGACGAAGATACGATGAATATGGTAATAAAAATTTCAAAATCAAACGGGGTAAGTATTGGCGCTCATCCGTCTTTTAATGATCCAGAAAATTTTGGTAGAAAAAGAATTAAACTTTCATCATCTGAGATAAATAAATTAATTGTTGATCAATACCAAATTTTACAAAAAATTGCTGAAAAACATAATGAAAATGTAACTCATATAAAACCACATGGTGCTCTTAACAACATGGCATGCGAAGACATGGAGTTGGCAAAAACAATAGCCAAAACTATTAATAACATCGACAAAAATATTATTTTTCTTGTACCAACAGGATCAAAAATGGAAATTGCTGCAAAAAAATTAAATATGAAGATTGCTTGTGAAATCTTTGCAGATAGAAATTATGAAGATGACGGGAATCTTGTTTCAAGATCAAAAAAACATGCTCTAATAACAGATCCAGAAATTGCAAAAAAACATGTTCTCAGTATGGTAAAAAATCAAGCTCTTAACTGTTATTCTGGAAAACAAATATCATGTGAAATTGACTCTATTTGTATACATGGTGACAACATAAGCTCTCTTGATACTGCAAAATCAATAAAAGAAAATTTGTTGTCTAATGATTTAGTTTTAAAACCATTAAACAAAATGAAAAAATTTAATTAATATTTTTAAAACAAAAAGACCCGCTTTATATTTATAAAACGGGTCTTTTTTGCTTAACCTCTAAAGAGAGAGAGTTAATTATTTTTTCGATGATATAGCATAATGAACAATTGCACCTAAAGCAGCTCCAATTATCCAAGCATATCCTCCGCCACCACCCAGGTTAGCAAAGAAATCGCCTAATCCACCAGGTAAAATATTTGGCCAAACTGAACCAACAGCAATATAGCCTGACAAAATCCAAGCTATCATTCCCTTTTGGTTAAATCCATCATTGTAATAATATTTCCCTTTTGGACTATCACTAAACAATGCATTCACATCAAGTTTTTCATTTTTGATTATATAGTAATCTACAATCATTATTCCAAATACTGGTGCTAAGATTGCTCCAAGTGTATTTACAAAAGGAAACATTCCCATTTGCGTAATAACTGAAACCCATAAGCCACCAACTACAAAACCACATATAGCAGTAATTAAACCACCTGTTCTAAAATTAATTTTAGATGGAATTAAATTAGCTAGGTCATATGCTGGAGGTATAAAGTTAGCAACCATGTTTATACCAACTGTTGCTGCAAAAAATGCAAATGCTGCAACAATCGTTAAAACCATATTGTCAACTTTAGCTACCATATCTGTTGGTTGAGCTACATATTCTCCGAACACTGCTATTGTTCCACCAGTAATCATTAAAGTAATAAATGAGAAGAAAATTATGTTACCTACTAAACCCCATAGGTTTCCTTTTTTCATTTCATTTTCATTTTTAACAAATCTAGCGAAGTCACCAAAATTAATTACAACTGCAGCAAAATAACCAACCATGATTGAAAATACTGCTAAGAAAGCGCCAAAAGATCCTAATCCTTCAAAACCTCCTGAACGTGCTCCTCCTGAAAATATATTTCCAACTTCTGATAAAAGGCTACCGCCTGCTTTAGCCCAAATAGATATCATTAAAACTATCATAACTATATAAACAGCTGGACCTGCAAAATTTAAGAATCTTCTTATTAAATCAACTCCTTGCCAGAATAAATAAATTTGGAATAGTGAAACAAATATAAATGATACCCACATAATTCCATCCATACCTAAAAATTCACCACCACTTTCTGCTCCTGTTAAAGCTTTTAATAACAAGGCTACAGCAGTTGATGCTGCATAAGTTTGTGCTCCATACCAAAACATTGCAACAAGTCCTCTGGCCATAGCTGGAAAGTTTGCTCCAAAAACACCCATACTAACTCTAGCAAATACTGGATAAGGAATTCCATGTTTAACACTCGGTTTACCTGAAAGATTGACTAGCCACATTATAAAAAATCCTGCAAGAATTAATGCAAGAAATACTGCCCATCCATTCAAACCTGAGGCTAAAAACAATGATGCTGCTAAAGTATACCCAAATAAACTTTGTACATCATTTGCCCACACGTTAAAAATTTCGAACCAACCCCATTTCTTTTGTTTGCTTGGAGTGGGAGCCAAATCTGAATTGTAGAGCTTTTTTGATCTACTCATATTATCTCCTTTTTAATACGTTTAAATAAAAGCTATTTTGTTTTTTGGGCTATGTAAACGATTATATGCTTAAAATGGACTGTTAATTATCATTTATTTATAAGCTTTTTGTGATTTTAATTCCAACCACCAACAGTTTTGACTTCTAAAAATTCTATTAATCCTTCAGTTCCAGCTTCTCTACCGATTCCAGAATGTTTATATCCACCAAAGGGAGAGCTTACTGCAATTCCTACTCCATTTACATCCACCATTCCAGATCTAAGTTTTCTAGCTACTCTTTTTACTTTTTCTTTATCTTGTGTTTGAATATAATTTGTTAAACCATAAGGTGTATCGTTAGCTATAGATATTGCTTCTTCTTCATTTTCAAAAGGAATTATAGATAAGACTGGGCCAAAGATTTCTGTTCTTGCAATCTCCATTTGATTATTAACATCAGCAAAAACAGTTGGTTTTACGTAATATCCTTTTTCTAAACCTTTAGGTTTTCCTGTTCCACCTGCTACTAATTTTGCACCTTCATCAATTCCTTTCTGAATTAAATTTTGAATTTTGTTAAATTGTACTTCAGAAACTACCGGTCCGATATGATCACCATCTTTTTGCGGAGAGTCTACCTTGGTATTATTTGCTAATTCCTTTACTTTTTCTACAGTTTCATTATAGATTGATTTTTCAACGAGCATTCTTGTAGGAGCATTACAGGATTGTCCTGAATTTCTAAAACACCTTAAAACACCTCTAGCTACTGCTTCTGAATCTGCGTCTTTAAAAATTATATTTGCACCTTTCCCTCCTAGCTCTAAGCTTATTCTTTTAAAATCTTTAGCTGCATTTTGGGAAATTAATGCACCTGCTCTTGTTGATCCTGTAAAAGAAATCATGTTTATGTCGGGATGACTAGTTAAAGCTTCTCCAGTTACAGCTCCATCTCCATTTACTAAATTAAATACTCCAGAAGGAAACTTTGCTTCATCAATCATTTCAGCAAGTAGCATTGATGATAAAGGTGCTATCTCTGAAGGTTTTAAAACTACTGTGCATGCTGAAGCTAGTGCCGGAATTACTTTTAAATTAACTTGATTTATTGGCCAATTCCAAGGTGTTATTAAAGCACAAACACCTTTTGGCTCATACAATAATTTTTGATTATTTTTTTCTTCACCTAAATCTTTTTCAAACTTAAAGTCTTTTAATATATTTTTAAATGATTTTATGTGACTTGCTCCTGTTGCGGCTTGCATTTCTGTGGAAAATTTCATGGGAGCTCCCATCTCAAGAGATATAAGCTTTGCCATTTCAGCCCATCTTTTTTTATAAATAACGTATAATTTTTCTAATAATTCAAGTCTTTTTTCTTTTTTTGTAAAAGCCCAAGTTTCAAAAGCTTTTTTTGCAGCACTAACGGCTTTGTCTATATCCTTTTTTCCTCCGAGAGATATTTCTGCGCAAGGTTCTTCATTTGATGGGTCTATTACTTTATAACTTCGTGGTTCTATTGGCGAAGTCCATTTTCCATCAATATAAAAATTTTTTTTATCTTGCATCGAGCAAATCTAACCTAAAGTTTTTTATTTGCAAATAAATTTGTTAATTCATAAATTATTGTAGCTGCAGCTAACGATGTAAGTTCAGCATGGTCATATGCTGGTGCAACCTCAACTACATCTGCAGAAATTAAATTGATGCCTGATAGTCCTCTCAATACATTTACTATTTCTCTTGTTGTCATGCCCGCAATTTCAGGGGTTCCAGTTCCTGGAGCATGAGCAGGATCTAAAACATCAATGTCTATTGATAAATATAATGGATTATTGCCTACTCTTTTTCTAATTCTTTCAACTATTTTATCAATTCCTTCTGTTTGAAATTCATCACAATGGATTATTTTAAAACCAAAACTTGCATCATTTTTTAAATCATCTTTGCTGTAAAGAGGCCCTCTTATACCCACATGCATTGAAGCATCATCTAAAAATAAATTTTCTTCTCTCGCTCTTCTAAATGGCGTTCCATGCGTGTATGGTGCACCAAAATAAGTGTCCCAGGTATCTAGATGTGCATCAAAATGAACCAACGCTACTGGTCCTTTGTTAATTTTGTTTATTGATCTTAGTAATGGAAAAGCAATTGTATGGTCTCCTCCCATGCTAATTATACCTCCCACTTTTTCCAATAGTTCTGTTGCTCCCTTTTCAATTTGATTAATTGCTTCATTGATATTAAATGGATTGCAGGCAATATCACCCGCATCTGCAACTTGTTGTACTTTAAAAGGTTCAGCATCGTAATCGGGATGATAGTTAGTTCTCAAATGTCTTGAAGCTTGCCTAATGCTTTGAGGTCCAAATCTTGCTCCAGGTCTATAACTTGTACCAGCATCAAAAGGAATCCCAACTATAGCTACATCACAACTTTCTACATCTCTTAGCTCTGGTAGTCTTGCAAATGTATTAGGTCCGGCATATCTTGGAACTTTAGTTCCAATAACAGGCTGTATAGGGTTTTTATTTCTCTGTTTTTTCATTTATATATTTGTTTATGAAATATTTAAAAATTATTCTATCAATTCTTATATTTATTTCATCTGCTAATGCTAACACAATATTCTACCTAATTAAAATACCAAACTTGGAAATACATGGTAGCAAATCTGTAAATGGCCTAAAATATTTAAAAGCAACCAGACCATTTAATGTAGGAATAAGAGATAATAATGTTTCATGTTTCAATTCTAGTGAAGAAGATATTGAAAAAAAAATGCCTTTAATTGAAAAAAATTTGAATAAATATAGCTCTATTTTTGCAAATAAAATTAATCTTAAATATATTGTTCTATGCGAAAATCTTACAGTATCTCAAATTAATACCGCGGGTGTCCCAAACATAAAAACCAAGACCTTGGTAATTGATATTAAATTTAATAAAAAACATTTTGAGAGAGTATTGCATCATGAAGTGTTTCACATGATAAATGAAAGCTATAAAAAAAAATTTTCGTATGACGAGTGGGAAAATTTTAATAATTCAGAATTTAAATATGCTGAATGTTCAACTTGCTCAGATAGACTGGGTTTGTCTTTATTGGAAGATAATAAAGGCTTTGTAACAGAATACTCCATGACTACTCCGTCAGAAGATATGGCTGAAGTATTTTCTTTTATAATAGCTAATAAAGAAAAAATAGAAAGTAAAGCCTTAATTGATCCAATACTAAAAAAAAAAATACTTTTTATAAAAAAAAATATATTAAAAATTGATGAAAATTTTAATTTTAATTAAATGATAAAAAAATTAAAACAAACTACATCTGAAAAAATTCTATTGGTATTTGTTATAATATTGGCGCTAATATTTTTTGGTTCATTTGCAATTATAAAAAATAAATGTTTATTTGTAAAAAATTATGATCCAAAAAAAATAAATTTTATAAATTTAGAAAATATAGCTGTGCTGAATGCTTACTGTGGAAATGTTATAATAGAGCTATATCCTAATGTTTCACCAAATTCTGTTAAAAGATTTAAAATGTTAATTAAATCTGGGGAGTATAATAATGTTGCTTTTCACAGAGTTATAAAAAATGTACTTGTTCAATCAGGTGACTTAGAATTCGGGAAAAAAAATAATTTAAATTACACTTATATAGGAACTGGCAAATCTGGATATGGAACTATTAATTCAGAGTTAGAAAATAAGTTTCACTTTAAAAAAGGCACAGTAGCTTTAGCTAGAACAGATCAAAAAAACACTGAGGACAGTCAATTTTTTATATTGCTTCAAGATGCTCCATTATTTGAAGGAGAATATACGCCTGTCGGCAAAGTAATTTATGGTTTGGAGGTCCTCAAAAAAATTAAATATAATGACAAAACTGAATATGTTTTAAGACCTGATTTTATTAATTATTTTGAAATGTTAGTTAACTAATGGTTTGCCTGTTGCAAGAGTATGCTTTATTCTCTCTTGTGTTTTTTTTGTCTCAATAAGTCTCATAAAAGACTCTAGTTCTAATTTATACAAAACATCTTCGGTTAATGTTTTATCTATAGTTGTATTTCCACCACTTAAAACATTAGCTAATTCTTTACCAACCTCCATGCCATGATCTAAAATAACTTTTTCATTATATAATTTTTCCAAAACTTTTATCATTTTTTCATAAAGCAGTTTTCCAGATAGATTAAATGTACACTCTTTGGGAGATTTAAAATCCCTATTATCTTCTAAGATTTTTTTTGAAACAGTAAATAAACTATTTCTATTCATTATTTTTTTGTCTTCTGGTTTTAAATATTTTAAAGGTTCTGCTTCAACAGGAGATGTAGCTGTTTTTGCGTATCCAATAATATTAAATACTTGAAGTGGTGCAAAATCTGGATCTTTTTTAGCTTCATCAGTTTGTGACCATCTCCATAACATTTCTTTACATCCACCTCCAGCAGGAATTAATCCAACAATTGTTTCAACTAATCCGACTACGATGTTTGTGTGCGACACAACAAAATTACTTTGAACAAGTACTTCAAAACCTCCTCCTAATGTTAATCCTGAAGGAGCTGAAACAACAGGGTATTTTGAATATTTAAGATGTTTACAAGTTTCTTGAAAATATTTGATAAACTTTTCAATAGACTTAAAATCGCCTTTATCAGCAAAATCCATTGTATAAGTTAAATTTACCCCTGCTGAAAATTGCATACTTTCATTAATTATTATCAATGGTTTATCTGTTGCTTTTTTTAAAGTGTCCATTGAATCATAATTCAAAGTATTTGCTTTACTTGTAAACTCCACAATATTAAAATCTTTAAATCTATAAATTTCTGCTGAATTATTTTTATCAACTTTGATCGCTTTTGGTTTAATTTTTCCTAAAGTTTCAATATCTGTATAAAGTTGTCTTTCTCCGTAAAAATTTTCATCTTTTAATTTAGATAAATTATTTAAGAATTTGTTATTTTCAAAATTATCGATTCTTTCGAAAAAATTTTTCACTCCAATTTCTTTTAACATCTCAAATGGTCCCATCGCCCAGTTGAAGCCAAGCCTCATAGCTTCATCAATATCATTAAATTTATCAGTAATTCCTGGAACCAATGATGAAGCATATTTTATTATTTTTGAAATGACTGACCAAGCATATTCGCCATATTTATCTTTCCTATTGATTAGAGATTTAAGATCAACTTTATCTAATTTTAAATCGATTTTTTTAGAAACAAAATAATTTCCTGTTTCTAAGTTAATTGCTTCAAGGATTTTTTTACCATCAGATTTATTCATACGGTAAAACCCACCTTTGCCCTTACGACCAGTATAACCATTTTCAATTAATTTTTTTACTAGTGGAATTTCTGTAGCAACAATTTGAAATTCATCATTTTTTGGTAGCTCTTTAATAAAACTTTTTAAAACATCTGACATTAAATCAATTCCAATCAAATCATATAAACCAAATACTCCTGTCTTGGGAATTCCCATTGGCCTACCAAATACTGCGTCTGCTTCTTCAATAGATAATTTCATTTTAAAAGCTTCAGTCATAGCTACTTGCATTGCATAAACCCCCACTCTATTTCCCAAAAATCCTGGAGTATCATTGCAAACAATTGCTCCCTTTCCTAAAAGGTTTTCGCAAAAAACTTTCAAAGAATTAATTTTATCAAGATCATTGTTTTCGCTTTTAACAATCTCTAGAAGACCCATATACCTTACAGGGTTAAAAAAATGAGTAATACAAAAGTCTTTTTTTTGTTCATCTGACAATTTTTCGGATAGTATTTTTATTGGAATAGATGAAGTGTTTGAAGATACAATAGCTCCTTGTTTTCTGCTCTTAAATATTTTTTCATAAATGTTGTGTTTTATATCTATTCTTTCTACTACTGCTTCAACAATCCAATCAGCTGCACTCACAACATCAAAATCATCTAAAATATTGCCGACTTTAATATTATCTATTTTTGATTTATCTATTAATAATGGCGGCCTTGAATTGAAAATTTTATCTTTGGCTTTTTGACTAATTTCTGTTTTTAAATCCAATAAGGTTACAGGAATGTTTGCATTACATAATTGAGCTGCAATACCACTACCCATTGTTCCAGATCCAATTACAACTACCCTTTTTATTTCCATAATTTTTGAAACTTTTTTGAATAATAGATTATCTACTTATACCTCTTAACCTTTCAGATCTTCGTCTTAAAAGTTCAGCTGTAACAAGTATTAATGTTGAAAGAATAATTAAACAAGTAGCAACAGCAAGTATAGTTGGGCTTAATTGTTCTCTTAAACCCGTCCACATTTGAATTGGAATTGTTGTATTATCTAGTCCAGCTAAGAAAAGTACCACTACAACTTCATCAAAAGAAGTAACAAATGCAAACAAGCCACCAGAAATTACTCCTGGTAAAATTAATGGTAAAGTTATTTTCATAAAAGTATTTACTGGATCGCTTCCAAGACTAGCTGCAGCTCTAGTTACGCTGTGATCAAAACCTGAAAGAGTTGCTGTAACAGTAATTACAACAAATGGCGTTCCCAACACTATATGAGCTAAAATTATTCCTGTATGTGTAGCCGCTAAACCTACTTTTGCCATAAAAAAGAAAATTGCAACTCCTGAAATAATAAGAGGAACAATCATTGGTGAAATTAAAGTTGCCATTATTATTCCTTTATAAGGCATATGTCTGCTGCTTAAACCTAATGCAGCAACAGTTCCAAGTAAAACTGAACCCAATGTTGCAAAAATTGCAATGAAAAAACTATTTTTTGCAGCAAGACCCCAAGGATTTTTTGTTCCATAAATCATATCGTTGTACCATCTTAAAGAAAAAGCATCAGGGTCAAGTCTTTTCATTCCTTCTGAAAAACTTAGAAACTCTTCAGCATTAAATGATAGTGGAAAAATTACAAACAATGGCGCTATTAAAAAGAAAAATACAAAACCACAAATTCCTAAATATATGTAGTGCCAAATTCTATAATGTGTCTCTGTATATTTTGGTAAAGCCATGTCTATCCTAATTTAATATTGTCAATTCCAACAAGTTTATTATAAATCCAGTAAACAACTAAAACTCCAGTCAACAACATTAATCCCATTGCTGATGCAAAACTCCAATCTAGAGTACTTTTCATGTGGAAAGCTATTTGGTTACTAATAAGAGTTCCGGATGCTCCACCAACTAAGGCTGGGGTTATATAATATCCTATTGCAAGTATAAATACTAACAAACAGCCTGCTCCTATTCCTGGTATTGTTAATGGAAAATACACCTTCCAAAATGCAACGAATGGTGTTCCGCCAAGAGATTTTCCTGCTCTCATCAAGCTTGGCGATATAGTTTTCATAACACTATACAAAGGTAATACCATAAAAGGTAAAAGAATCTGTGTCATTGCAACATATGTACCAGTTTTGTTGTACATCATCTCAGGTCTATTATCGTCAGTAACCAATCCTATTAATACAAAAAAATCATTTACGACTCCCTGTTGTTGTAACAAAATCATCCAGCTAGCAGTTCTTACAAGTAGAGAAGTCCAAAAGGGTAAGAGAACACAAATCATTAATAAATTGCTATATTTCATTGGCAAGGTTGCTAAAAGGTGTGCAATTGGATAACCCATCAAAAAACAAAAAATTGTAACAAAAAGAGCTACTTCTAAAGTTCTCATCCACAAAATTTTATGAATTCTTCTATCTTCAGGAACTTGAACTATTTTACCATCTTCATTTTTGAACATATCTATACCTTTTAAGTATTTAGAGTATGTGTACTCAGGAGCTCTTCTTTTAATCGCTCTCCAATATTCCACATTGGCCCATCTTTTGTGAACTGCCATTATCTGTTCTTTGTAATTTCCCTCTTCAAATTTTTTCTGTTTTCTGGCTAATTTTTTAAGAATACTTTTAAAACCATTTTTCTCATAATTCAGCTGAGTTGATAATTTTCCATGTCTTTTTTCTTCAACTAGAATTTTGTAATCTAGGTAAAATGCCTCAAAAACTTTCTCTGGGGGCATTTCTTTTCCATCCCATTTTTCCATAGCTTTAAATGTTTTGGGAAGCATATTTGTAACCATTCGATCATCAACGCTTCTAAAAAGCATATCTCCAATTGGAAAAACATATGTAATTAATATAAATAATAGTAAGGGAGCTACGAGTAAAAAAGCTTTTATCTTATTTTTTTTTTCAGCTTTTTTTAGACTTTCCTCTAAAGGTATACCGTCAGTGGTTAAAATTTTTTGTGTTTCGCTACTCATAAATAAAAAGGGCGGTTATAAAATAACCGCCCTTAAATATAATATATAATTTTAATGTTTAAAACTTAAAATTACAGACCAGCTTTCATAGCTTCCCATTTTTCACCAATCTCTGTGCCGTTATCAGCCCAAAATACTGGATCAACTAGAAAGTAGTTTTTTGTATTTCTTGGATTTGTTGGCATATGAGGTACCATATCTGTTTTACCATCTTTATACCAAGGTTCTCCAGCTTCCATAATTTTTATAGAAGATTTTCTCCAAGGAGCGTAAGCAATATACTTAGCGCTTCCAGCTAAACCTTCCGTACTTGTCATTTCAGCAAGAGCTTTTTTAGCGTCAGCTTCGTTTGGACCACCTTTAACTAAAACAAAGTATTCATAGTCAAGACCTTGTCCATCCCAAACTTGAACGATTGGCGCACCTTCTCCAACTGTAGCATTAAAGAATCTACCATTCCAACCAGTTGCCATTACAACTTCACCACTCATTAATAGTTCTGGCGGTTGAGCGCCTGCAGACCAAAATACACATCCACCGTTTGGATCAGTACAAAGTTTTTTGATCTTATCCATTGCTCTTTGGATACCTTTTTCAGTTTGAAGAGCTTCGTATATTTTTGCTCCACCTTTTTTTGGTTTAATTCCATCTGCAGCTAAAGCTATTTCTAAGTTAGTTAATGCACCTTTGTATATAGCTCTTTTTCCAGGGAATTTTTTTGTGTTAAAGAAATCTTTTATAGTTTTTGGTGTACCCTTAATATTCTCACTGTTATACGCGTAGTTCCAAGAATATAAAATATTTCCTACAGCACATTTACTAGGCATTGAAGTAAAGAAATCTTCACTTGCTGGAGTTCCATCTGGAGCTGGTGGAAAATCTTTATCGAAATCAAATTCGACAAATAGACCTTCGTCACATCCATTAATAGTATCCATAGCATAAACATCAATGATGTCCCACACTATTGCGCCTGCTTCTTTTTGTGCTTTAATTTCAGATAATCCACCTGAATAGTCTACCCAATCTATAGGTACTCCTAATTTTTCTGCAGTTGGATCACCGTATCCTAACTTTTGGCTTTCTGTATATGCTCCACCCCATGAAGCTACAACAACTGCAAAAGCAGATGAAGTTATTGAAAGAGCAAAAGATAGAACAAGTAATAATTTACTTAATTTATTCATTTATCCTCCGTTTAAACGTTTTTTTAAAAAACAGATTACAACAAGGATAAAAAATGGAGTCAACAGCTCATTTTTAGAACTATTCTTAATAATTATCCCTTAATTTATTAAGTATTTTATTAAATAGGTTTATTGTTTTGGATCTAAAGCTCTAGAGTCTTGGCTGTTCCAGCCTACTTTTATTTCATTTCCTACTTTTATATCCATTCTTGCCGAACTGTTTGGTATCTTAAGAATAAACTCATTGTTTCCTAATAAGTTTAATCTAACTCTTGTATGATCGCCGTGATAAATTACTTCTTCTATTTTCCCTTTATGCTTATTGTCCATTTTGTCTTCTGGATTAATAATTGCTCTTTCTGGCCTTAAAGATACCATGGTCTTTTCACCATTAGATTTAACTCTGATTGGATTTGCTATTATTTCATTTCCAGAATTTAATTTTACTTTACATTTTTCTTTTGAAACATCTACAACTTCACCAGAAAAAGTATTATTTTCTCCAATAAATTCTGCAACAAATGAATTAACTGGTGCTTCATAAAGTTCATCTGGGCTTGATAGTTGTTGAACTTTTCCATCATTAAACACTGCTATTCGATTTGACATTGTCAAGGCTTCGCCTTGATCGTGAGTAACATAAACAACAGTTACTCCAATACTTTCATGAATATGTTTAATTTCATATTGCATACTTTCTCTTAAATTTTTATCCAGCGCTCCTAATGGTTCATCCATAAGAACTACTTTTGGATCGAACACTAATGCTCTTGCAACAGCTACTCTTTGTTGTTGTCCACCTGACAGTTGTCCAGGCATTCTCTTTTCAAAACCAGTTAGAGAAACCATTGACAAAACTTTATCAACTTTTTTATCTATTTCGTCTTTCGGTATTTTTCTAACCTTTAAAGGAAAAGCTAAATTTTCATAAACAGTCATATGAGGAAATAAAGCATAGTTTTGAAAAACCATTCCAATTCCTCTTTTGTGAGGAGGAATGTTTGAAATTGGATTTGAGTCTAAATAAATTTCCCCATTTGTTGGCGTTTCAAATCCTGCCAACATCATAAGACATGTTGTTTTTCCAGAACCGGATGGTCCCAACATTGTAACAAATTCACCTTCTGCAATATCTAAATTTAAATCTTTAACAACTAAAACTTTACCGTCATAGCTTTTATCTACTTTATCAAATCTAACATATTGTTGGTTCTTTGACATTAGGATTTAAAACATTTGTAGAGATCTTTTTCAAGTTCTTATTTTATATGTAAATCTCTCGAAAAGTTGCAAAATAATTCACTTCCGTTCTCAGTAACTCTGACTGACTCTGATGCTTCTACACCCCACTCACCAAATTGCATTACAGCAATCATATGAAAACATACATTGGTTTGTAAAACTGTCATGTCGCCTTTATAAATATTTAATGTGTGTTCTCCCCAATCGGGTGGATATCCAATTCCAATTGAATAACCGGTTCGAGATTCTTTTTTTATATTATGCTTATCTAATACATCCCAAAACTTTTGGGCTACATCATGAGCTGTATTTCCAGGTTTTGTAGCAGCAATACCAGCATCGAGAGCTTCGTTTGTTGCTTTCATTGCATCTATTTTTTTTTGATCAGGTTTTCCAAGGAGAACTGTTCTAGCCATTGGACAGTGATATCTTTTATTAACTCCTGACAATTCTATTATTGTTGCTTCTCCTTCGACAAATTTTTCGTCTGTTGCTGTCAAATGTGAAGCTGAAGTTCCTTTGCCTGTTGGTAACAATGTTGCAATACTTGCATATTCTCCTCCTATTTCGGGAGTCCCTCTAAAAAGTGCTCTTTGAATTTCAGCAACTGCATCACATTGTCTGACTCCTGGCTTAATATTTTCTATAGCTACCTTCATCCCTTCTTGTGATATTAGTGCTGCTCCCTTCATAAGATTTATTTCTGCATCAGACTTTACTAATCTTGCCCAGTTAACCAATCTTTCTGAATCTTTAATTTTTGCATTAGGCAACCCTTGCTTCAGTTTTTCATAACAATATGCAGTGAAATAATGGCTATCCATTTCAACGCCAATATTTAGATTGTCCCACTTATTTTTTTTTATTAATTCAATTAAAGCATCATAAGGATGCGTTGGCCATGTATGAATATATTTTTCGTTATAAACAATAATATTTTCTCTCTTTAAATATGTTTTAATATAAGCACCACCAGCATCTTGTGCTCTTACAAAACATAAAGGCTCCTCTGCATTTACATGCACTATTGCACATTGCGAATAGTAAAATGACCAAGCATCATATCCAGTTAAATAATTAATGTTATTTGTATCTTGGGAAATTAATAACTCAATACCTTTTTTTTGCATTGAAGTTTGAACTTTTTTTAATCTTAGTTTGTATTCTTCTTTTGTAAATAACATAATTAATTTGCAGAAAATAATTTGCCAAAGCCATTAATTGAAATATTTTTTCCAATATTTTCTAAGGTATCCCAAATTAAAGCTTGGTTGCTAGATAAAACAGGTTTGTTTAATTTATTCTCAAGTTTTTCAATTATTTGTAGAACCGGCAGAGCAGTACAAGATACAAAAAGAGCATCCGCATTTTTTAAATCAATTTTTGAAAGCACTTCATATAAATAATTTTGATCAACTTTGCCAATATCAATATCAGATTCTATATCAAAATAAGAATTTGATGTAACTTCGAATTTTTCTTTTTTAAAATAATCAACTACTTCATCATTTAATTTTTTGCTATATGGTGTAAATATAGATAAATTTTTAATATTTAATTTTTTTAATGCCTTTATAGCTGCAGTGCTTGGAGTAGTAACTTTTGCATCTGGCTTTGCTGCTTTAACTTTTTTTTCAATAGCATTATATCCTGCAGCTATAGTTCCTGATGTGCAAGCATAAACTATACAATCTATTTTTTCATCTGGAAGTATATCTTTTGTAACCTCGGTTACTTTCTCAGACATTTTTATTAAATTTTCACGTGTTAAAGGATTATAGCACTCTATTCGATTTACAAAAAAATCTATATCTTTGTCCTTAATTACATTAATAAAGTCTTTTTCAATCATAAAATCACTAGCTAGTGCTATTAAACCTATTCTAGGATTTGGATTAAGATTATATTTTGGCTCTACTTTTGTTGAATACATTTTTAAAAAAGAAATATATCATAAGGTTGTTAATATTCATTAAAATTAAAGAGGTTGATATGAAAATAGGTTTTATAGGACTTGGTAACGTAGGTGGTAAACTTGCTAGTAGTTTATTAAGAAATAAATTTAATTTAACTGTAAGAGATATAGATGAAAAAATCACAAAAAGTTTTACTGATAAAGGAGCTAATGTAGCAAATACTGCAAAAGAATTAGCTGAAAATGTTGATTTAATAATAACTTGCTTGCCTTCTCCAGAAATTTGTTCTGAGGTTATGGAAGCGAAAGATGGGGTTATAAGTGGTCTTTCAGAAAATAAAATATGGCTAGAGATGAGTACAACTGATGAATCTGAAGTGAAAAGACTAGGAAAATTAGTTAGTGCAAAAGGAGCAGTTCCCCTTGATTGTCCAGTAAGTGGAGGATGTCATAGAGCTACAACTGGAAATATAGCTATATTTGTAGGTGGAGATAGAAAAGCTTTTGAAAAAATATTGCCTGTGCTAACCGTCATGGGTAGAAAGGTTTTGCATACTGGCGACCTAGGATCTGCTTCAATTTTAAAAGTAATTACTAATTATTTAGCTTCAACACATTTAGCTGCATTAGGTGAAGCTTGGGCAGTTGCTAAAAAATCTAAATTAGACTTAGTTAAAACATATAAAGGAATAGCAGTTTCATCTGGAAATTCATTTGTTCACGAAACTGAAAGCCAGGTAATTTTAAATGGTTCTTACAATATTAATTTTACAATGGACTTAGTTGTAAAGGACACAACTTTGTTTGATGACTTGGCTGCCAAATTAAATATACCTCTAGAAATTTCTCCATTAGTAGTAAAAATATTTAAAGATGGTCAAAAAAAATATGGTTCTAGGGCCTGGTCTTCAATGATAGTTAAAAGAATGGAAGATCAAAATAATACAGATTTTAGAGCAGAAGGTTTTCCCTCAGAACTTGTAGATAATGAACCAGAAGGAAAAGGTCACGAAATATAATATTTATATTTATTTTTGCTCAAAATGAGATTAGGCTTTTAAAATAAGAAAAATTAAATGGGCAAGAATTTAATAGAAAAACTTAATCAAGGTCCTGTTCTTTGTGCAGAAGGGTATTTATTTGCAATGGAAAGAAGAGGATATTTGCAGGCTGGAGCTTTTGTTCCTGAAGTAGTTTTAGAGCACCCAGAAGTAGTTTCACAATTACATAGAGAATTTATAAGATCTGGCAGTGAAGTTGTTCAAGCGTTTACTTATTATGGACATAGAGAAAAGCTTAGAATAATTGGAAAAGAGAAGCTTCTTGAATCTCTACAAAAAAATGCATTAAAAATTGCAAATGATGCAAGAAATGAATTTAAAGATCTTGATCTGATGGTTGCAGGAAATGTTGCTAATACAAATGTTTACGATCCAAACGACAAAAAAAGTATTGTAGAATGTCAAAAAATGTTTGAAGAGCAAGTAGCTTGGGCTAAAGAAGCTGGAGTTGATTTTATAATTGCTGAAACAATCACTTGGGTTGAAGAATTAAAAATTGCACTTAAAGTTATAAAAGAAGCAGGACTTATTGCAGTTTGTAATTATGCTTTTAGACGAGATGGCAAGACCAGAGAAGGAACTTCTCCTGGTAAAGCATGTAAAATATTAGAAGATAATGGAGCTGACGTTGTTGGTTTAAATTGCTTTAGAGGTCCTAAAATGACTATGAAACTATTACCAGAGATAAGAAAAGCTGTTTCTTGTCATGTTGCAGCTCTTCCCGTTCCATACAGAACTACTGAAAAAGACCCTGGTTTTTTAAATCAAAAAGACGATGGCTGTGATTGTATTCCTGGAGGAAATGCATTTCCAGTGGCACTAGATAATTTGTACTGTAATAGATATGAAATGGCTGAGTTTGCAAAAGAATGTGCTGATAAAAAAATAAATTTCATAGGAATTTGTTGTGGTGCAGAGCCACATCATGTTCGAGAAATGGCAGTTGCTTTAGGAAGAAAACCTATTTCATATAAATATTATCCTGACATGTCTAAGCATTATGCGCATGGATCTGATCCAAGTTTAAAAAAACATAATACTGACGAAGCAAAAACACTTTAATTTGTAAACCAATGGATAAACATGTTAAAGTAGCTGTTGTTGGTGGTGGTGTTGTAGGTTGTTCGATTTTATATCATTTATCTAAATTTGGATTAAAAAACTGTGTATTGCTTGAAAGAAATGAATTGACTTCAGGCTCTTCATGGCATGCTGCAGGAAATGTCCATGTAATTTCTTCTGACCCAAACATTTCAAGAATGATGGCTTATACCATTGGTCTTTATAAAGAAATTGAAAAAGAATCTGGTCATGTAATTGGTTTTAAACCAAGTGGTGGTTTTTATTTAGCTTCTAATGAAGTTTGGGCCGACTATTTAAAAAGAGAAAGGTCTAAAGCAAGATATATGGGTCTCGATCAGGAATTTATTTCTCTTGAAGAAGTAAAAAAAAAAAACCCGTTAATAGATCCAAAAAGATATCTTTTAGCTTTATGGGATCCAATTGACGGCGAAGTAGATCCTTCGGGTGTTACATATGCTTTTGCAAAGGCTGCAAAAGTTCATGGTGGAAAATATTATACTCACACAACTGTAAAAGATACCAAACAAAAAAAAGATGGTTCATGGGATGTAATTACCAACAAAGGAAATATTAATGCAGAAATAGTTATCAACGCGGGCGGCTTGTGGGCAAGAGAAGTTGGTAAGCTAGCTGGATTAAATTTACCAGTACAGCCAATGGAACATCATTATTTAATTACGGAAGCAATTTCAGAAATTGAAGCTATGGGCGATCAAAGATTGCCTATCGGAACTGACTTTGAAGGAAACATTTATTTTAGACAAGAAGGAAAAGGAATGCTCCTTGGAACTTATGAACCAAAATCTACTCCATGGAAAGTTGAAGGCACACCAATGAACTTTGGTCATGAACTTTTAGAGCCAAAATTAGACAATATACAAGATAGACTAGCAATTGGTTTTGAAAGAATGCCTGCTTTAAAAAAAGCTGGAATTAAAAATATAGTAAATGGACCATTTACTTTTGGGCCAGATGGAAGTCCACTAATTGGACCTGTGCCGGGTATGAAAAATTATTGGGTAGCTGTAGGTGTTATGGCTGGATTTTGTCAAGGAGGTGGCGTTGGTAAGTGTATAGCAGAATGGATAATTGATGGAGAACCATCGATTGATGTTTGGGCAATGGATGTTGCAAGATTTGGAGATTATGCATCACCTCAATATGGAACAATTAAATCTTCAGAAAATTATGAAAGAAGATTTATAATGACCTTTCCAAATGAAACTTTGCCCAAAGGAAGGAAACAAAAAACTACAGCTCTTTATGATCGCTTCGTATCAAAAGGAGCAGTTATGGGAGATAGTTTTGGATTAGAAAACGTATTATGGTTTGCTAATAATAAAGAAGATGCTCATGAAGAACCAACAATTAAAAGATCAAGATCTCATGAGTATGTTTCTAAAGAAGTTTTAAATGTAAGAAAAAATGTTGGTGCAATTGAGGTTGCAAACTTTTCAAAGCACGAATTTGTAGGGACTGACTCAAGAAAATTTCTAGATCACATTTTAGCAGGAAAACTACCTAAGCCTGGAAGAATTTCATTAAGTCCAATGTTGACTTATAAGGGTAAATTATATGGAGATTTAACTGTTGCATGCTTAAATGATGAGGAATTTATGATCTTTGGATCAGGTGCTGCACAAGAAATGCATAGAAGATGGTTTGAAAGCCATATCAATAAATTTAATTTAAAATACTCAAACAGATCGGATGATTTTCATGGAATTGCTATTGCTGGTCCTAAGTCAAGAAAACTATTTCAAAAATTGGTTAGAGAAGATGTCTCTAATGAAAATTTTAAATTTAGAGACACAAGAAAAATGTTTGTTGCTGGAGTTCCTGCTATAGTAAATAGAATTTCATTTACAGGAGAATTGGGATATGAAATTTATGTTGCTCCGCACTTTCAATTAAAACTTTATGAAGAAATAGAAAAAGCTGGTAAAGAATTTAATTTGAAACCATTTGGAGGAAGAGCATTAATGTCTATGAGGCTAGAAAAAAGCTGGGGCGCCTGGACATTAGATTTTAGACCAGATTTTACTGTAAAAGAGTCTGGTTTAGATATTTTTATTAATTGGAAAAAAGAATTTATTGGTAAGAAAAATGCTGAAAAAGACACTAGTAATTTAAAACTAACTCCTATGATTGTTGAAACAAATGATATTGATGTGACAAATAATGAAGCTGTTATTAAAGATGGAAAAAGTATTGGTTATATTACTTCTGGTGGTTTCGCTCACTATGTAAAAAAAAGTATTGCTTATTCTTATCTTGATAAAGAAATTTTAAAAACTAATGAAAAATTAGAAGTTGAAATAAATGGTGATTTTTACAATTGTTCAATAATAAAAGAACCACTATATGATCCGCTCGGAACAAAAATGAGATCTTAATCTAGTTATAGTTGAATCTTATTTGATTTTTCTTCAATAATATGTTTTCTTTCGTACTTAAACTTACGTAAGGGGAAAATAATGAAAATAAGAAAAATAATAATTTCTACATTATCTGTTTTGTTTTTTAGTGCTTTCACTTCAATAGCAAGTGCGGGATGTGGAAAACTAGTTATTGCTGAGCAAAACTGGGCATCGGCTGAGTTAATGGCCAATGTAGACAAAATCATTTTAGAAAAAGGATATGGGTGCGAAGTAGAATTAGTACCTGGCGCTACTATGCCAACTTTTACATCTATGAATGACAAAGGTACGCCAGACATGAACCCGGAACAATGGGCAAATGCAGTTGTCGAACCTTTAAAAGAGGCAGTATCTGCAGGAAGAATAATTGTAGCTAATAAAGCTCCTATCACTGGCCTTGGAGAAGGTTGGTGGATTACTCCTGGAACTATAAAGAAATACCCACAAATAAAAGGTATGACTGCTGTTGAAATCTTAGAACACCCAGAGTGGTTTCCAAGCAAAGAAGATCCTTCTAAAGGAGCTTTCGTTGGTTGCCCTGCTGGTTGGGGATGTCAAATAGCTAATGCAAACCTTTTTAGAGCTTTTGAAATGGAGAAAAAAGGTTGGGTGTTAATTGATCCAGGTTCTGCAGCAGGTTTAGATGGTACGATTTCTAAAGCTTCAGACTCAGGAGCGCCTTGGTTTGGATATTACTGGAACCCTACTTCAATGGTTGGAAAATATGATTTGCAACCAGTTGACTTTGGAGTTCCTTATGCAGGTGCAGAGAATTGGAATAACTGTATAATGTTACCTGATGAACAATGTGCAAATCCAAAACCATCGGCTTGGACTAAATCAGAGGTAAACTCGCTAGTTTCAGCTAATTTTGCAAAAACTGGAGGAAAAGACGTTTTAGGATATGTTGAAAAACGTACTTACCCTGGTCCTGTGATGAATGGAATGCTTGTTTATATGGCTGACAACCAAGCTAAAGGTTCAGACGCAGCAATTGAATTTTTGAAAAAGCACGAAGGTATCTGGGGTAAATGGGTATCTGCAGCAGCTAAGAAAAAAATCAAAGCTGGTCTTTAAAATATAATTTATTTAACGAGCCTATTTGATTATAGGCTCGTTAATTTTTTTAGGAACTAAATGGAATTTTTTACTAAATTTCCTGTAATGGAAAGATCGGCTCTTGCAGAGTTGAGAAAAAGTATCGATTTTGTTTTTAGAGATTTTTCAAGAGCATACGGGGATAGCATAGAAGCTTTTTTCGATCCAATATTATTTTTTTTAGTCAAATTTGAAAAGCTAATGATTAATTCTCCTTGGCCATTAATAATTATTATTATTTGTACTTTAGCATGGATAGGATCAAGAAGCTGGAAGCTTGTTTTAGGAACTGCAATATCATTCTTTCTTATAGGTTACTTTGGTATGTGGAAAGATTGTATGGCAACTGTAGCAATTATCACAGTATGTACAATCTTATGTATAGCTGTTGGGATACCTGTGGGCATATTAATGGCAAGATCAAATAGAGTAGAAAAATCAATGCTCCCAGTTTTAGATATGATGCAGACTATTCCGAGCTTCGTATATTTGATTCCAATACTTATGTTGCTTGGAATTGGAAAGGTTCCTGGATTAATTGCTATTTGTATTTACGCAGTTCCACCAATAATAAGATTAACAAATTTAGGTATAAGAGAAGTTGATAAAGAAACAATAGAAGCTAGCGAAGCTTTTGGAGCTACTAAACTACAAAAGTTAAGAACTGTTCAAATACCTTTGGCATTACCGACTGTTTTCGCGGGTGTCAATCAAACAATTATGATGGCTTTAGCAATGGTTGTTATTGCGTCTATGATAGGTGTAAAAGGTTTAGGAGTGCCTATTTTAAGAGCTGTAATGAACCAGTATCTTGCCTTGGGACTATTTAATGGTTTAGCTATTGTGGCAATAGCAATAATCTTTGATAGAATTTCTCAAGAGTATGGTAGAAGAATTCAAAAACATCGTGGTTTAAAAAGATAATATATAGTAAGCATTTAAAATGCTTAAAAAAATAAATTTTTTTATAAATGGACAATGGGTACCTCCTTCGAAAAAAAATAATTTCGAGGTAATTAATCCATCAAACGAAGAACCATTTGCTATTATTTCTCTAGGATCTAAAGAAGATACAGATGCTGCAGTCAAAGCTGCTAAAGAAGCTTTTGTAAAATGGAAAGAAACTTCAAAGGAAGAAAGAATAAGTCTTTTAGAAAAGTTGCTTAAAATTTACAAAAAAAGATTCATAGAAATGTCTGAGGCAATGTCATTGGAGATGGGATCTCCTATTGATTTTGCAAACTCTGTACATACTGCGTCTGGTCAATCACATATAGAAGATTTTATACTAAGGTTAAAAAATTTTAAATTTGAGGAGCATTTTGACTTAAAATCTAATAATCACATAAGTTATGAACCAATTGGAGTATGTGGTTTAATTACTCCGTGGAATTGGCCAATTAATCAAGTTGCTCTAAAAGTAATTCCTGCTTTAGCAACTGGTTGCTCAATGATTCTTAAACCATCTGAGATAGCTCCTATTTCTTCATTGCTATTTGCTGAAATGATAGACGAGGCAGGTTTTCCTAAAGGAGTTTTTAACTTGGTTAATGGAGATGGAGCTGGAGTTGGAACACAAATATCTGGTCATCCTGATATTGATATGGTTTCTTTTACTGGATCAACAAGAGCTGGAAAACTAATTACAAAAAATGCTGCCGATACAATTAAAAGAGTTTGTTTAGAACTAGGTGGAAAAGGTGGCAATATAGTTTTTGCAGACTCATATCCAAATGCTGTTAGAGATGGAATTAGAAATGTAATGAGTAATTCTGGACAATCATGTGATGCACCAACAAGAATGCTTGTTGAAAAATCTATTTATGAAAGAGCTGTTAAAGAAGCGATAGATGAAGCAAATAAGATAAAAGTAGATGATGCATCAAAAAAAGGAGATCATATTGGTCCAGTAGTCTCAAAAATTCAATACGATAAAATAATTAATTTAATTAACAGCGGAATTAATGAAGGAGCAACATTGGCGGCAGGAGGTCCAGATCTTCCAAATGGTTTAAACAAAGGTTATTTTATTAAGCCTACTATATTTACCGATGTAACAAATGATATGGAAATAGCAAAAAAAGAAATTTTTGGGCCAGTTCTTTCTATAATTCCATTCGAAACAGAAGAAGAAGCAATCACAATCACAAATGATACAGAGTACGGTCTTGGTAACTACTTGCAAACTGAAGACAAAGAAAAAGCAAAAAGAGTTGCAAAAAAATTAAGATCAGGAATTGTTTACATTAATGGTAATGCAGCTGACTCGGGAACACCTTTCGGTGGATATAGACAATCAGGAAATGGCCGCGAAGGTGGTGTTTGGGGACTAGAAGAATATCTAGAAGTAAAAACAACAACTGGCTGGAAATAAATTTAACTTAATTATTAAAGCCTCAAAATATAGTTTGATATTTCTTTACTTAAAATTTCTGTTCCTTTATCAGTAAGATGAACATTGTCATAAAATATATTTTCTTTACTAAAATCTTTTAGTATTTTTTCAAAGTCAATATATTGAATTCCCATATCATTACAAATTCTATGGGCATCGTTTTTAAAAATTTCTTCGTTTTTCTTAAATAATTTTTGATCTTCATCTACATTGTTGTTTCTGTATAATCCTAATTCTTCACTTTGTTTAAAATACTCAGATTCATATTCTGATAAATCTTTGTTTGTAGTTAATAATGATGTTTGATGAATATAAATAGTTTTAATTTTTTTTTTCTTACATAAATAAAAACATAGTTCTAAATAATTAGCAAATATTTTTCTTGCAAGTTCATAATTAGAATTATTTTCTATTTTACTAAGAGCTAATCTTCTTTTTTTTTTTGCATTTTTCATAACTTTAAAATAATCTTTAGAATTAAATTTTTTTATTAGTAATTGATATTTATTTATTATTGAGTCTAGCAATATGTTTAAAGCATATAAAAAACTTGTTTTGTTTTTGTTATATTCAAAACCCATTTTTAACAATGAATCTATGTCTTGATAGTGTTCAAATTTTTGGCCATGGTAAGCGGCATTTAAGTCATTATATCCAGTAAAAATTACAATAATATCTGGTAAATTTTCTGTTAAGATTTGTTGGATTAAAGAAAACTCTGAATTTATTTTTGCTGCAATAAGTCCAAAATTTAAACAATCATATTCCTTATTTAAATTATTTTCTACTAATTGTGGTAAAGTTTTTTCATCTGGTAGATTTGGTATTCCTACTAAAGCAGATGAACCAAAGAAGAATATTTTTTTATTCTTGCTTTTTAAAACTTCAGAAAAATCTTTTTTTGATCTAAAACCTTCGTTATTAATGTTAAAATAATCTGACTTATATTTTTGAAGAGTATATCCAACAATCGGTCTATATTGAAATCTATATCCTAAGTGCCAATATTTAAAAAATTCATCACTTATATTCTTAAATTTATTTTGGTATTTTTGAATAATGTCGGACAATTTAAATTACCAACTACCAAAGTGGGTAAATTTTGTTTTTACCATCACCTTTATTTTTATTAATATAAGCTCTAACTCCGAGCAAAAGTAACACTATTCCTAGCACAATTACTATTACTAATGTAGATGTAGACATAGTATTGTATAAAATACCATTTTATAAACGTCAACTGCGAAATGCAAAAAAATCTTATAATACACAGAGGATTAGCAAAAAAAAATTTCACAGAAAATACTATCTCATCTTTTAAATATTGTTTTGAAAAAAATTATGGAATTGAAACAGATATACATTGCACAAAAGATAATAAAATAGTTTGTTTTCATGATTTTAACCTGAAAGGAAAATTCAAAATTAATAAGACTTTAAAAAAAACAAAATATAAGGAATTATTAAAAATAAGTAAATCTAAAAAAAAACCAATTCCACTTTTAAAAGATTTAATAAAATTATCAAAAAATAAGAAATTTCTAATGCTAGAAATAAAACCTTTATTTTCAAAAGAAAATATAAAAGTTTTATTAAATGAAATTAAAGGATTAAAAAATTATTCTCTTACGTCCTTCGAAGAAAAAAATATTATAAACTTGTATAAAAAGAAAAAAAATTTAAATTTGGGCTTATTAATTCCATCAACATTTACATTTAAAAAAATTTTTAAAAAAAGTAAAAAAAAATACGTTAAATTTTTAGTTTTAGAAAAAAAGTTTTTAAGTGAAAAAAAATTAAATAAGATAAAAAAGAAAATATATTTTTACACAATAAAGAATAAAAAACTATTTAACAAATATAAAAATAAAAATCTTATTTTTGAAAATTTATAATTTTATTTTTTTAAAAAATTTAATCTTCCTATAATTTCATCTCTATCCATGTAATAACCTTGTAAGTGTCTATGTCCTGAATTTGGATTAAAAGCTGTTCTACCGTGTAAAATTCTTCTATTGTTAAATGAGAAAATATCTCCTGATTCTAATCTAAATTTAATTTGAAATTTATTATCGTGTAAAAGATTGCCAAACCTGTGATGAGCTTTATAAACTTTATCCATAACATCTGGATGACAGTCTAATGCATCCATAGTAGCCACACTAAATCTTATGTCATTATAATCACCATCTTTAGTTAGACTAATTGCAGGACCATAAAAACTTCTGTGCGATTCTTGTGTGTAATCTTTATCCCTAAATTTAAGAGGTACATTCACTAAAGTTTCAAAAATTTCTTTTTCATTTTTTCTTAAATAGTCACCGACTGCAAATGCATCTACCGCTGAAGAATCTCCTCCTTCTGCAACATTAATTAAACAATGAAGAAATTGATAACCTGGAGGATTTTCAAACCAAGGTAAATCCATATGATTTCTTAAGGCATGCGCTGTATAGGCAGAATTATTTGGTTTTGGAATATTTATAACCTCAAAAGGTGTTTTAAAAAAAGTTTCTCTTGTATGACTTATTCTATTAAGAACTGGAAATGCAGATTCTTTTTCGGTCGGTGCATTTTTTACAATTGCAATTCCTTTATAATGTAAAAGTTCCAACCATTTTATTAGACCTTTGTCAGAATTAACGATTTCATCATGCTCTATACTGATAGATTTTAAACTTTTTTGTAATGAGTTGTCCCAAAGTTGATAAGGAGAAATGTATTTTTTATTGTTATTTATAGTATAACAATTTTTTCTAAGCCATTTTTGATCATAATAACTTGTATGATTGCCTTCGCTCCATTCTATTTCTAACTTACCTTCATTGTTAACTTTGCATGTTTTGGGTTCTATGTTTGTTGAAATTTCGAGTATATTAAACATTCGGTGTCTTGAGTCTTTATCGTGCGCTGATGGACAATTATCTCTTAACCACATAAAGTTAAAATTGCTTTTTTCTCCATCACTCCAAACAACATTTAACACTGAACCATTTTTTGAGACTTTAGAAATTTCTACTGCCATAATCTTATTGCTATTTTATCCAGTTTTATTTTCAATTCAATTTATAATTGAATCTAAAAAATTTATATTATTTTTTCCTTACTTTATTGGCTCATATAAATCTCAATAAAGGTTGTGTTTTGTGTCGGATCAAGTTTTAATACGGCCAGTTTAAACAAAATAATGGAGGGAATTTCATGAAATTTCTAAAAAAACTATTTCTTTCAATTGCATTTATTGCTGTAGCAACGTTAGGTACAACAAGTGCCAATGCTGCATGTAAAGTACATTTGGGAGATTTTGACTGGGATAGCGCCAACATTCATACTGCTATTGCAGGTTATATTATTGAAAAAGGATATGGCTGCGAAGTTGAATCAACAAAAGGAAGTACTACTCCTATAATGGCTGCTCTATTTGATCAACAAATAGATATCATTACTGAAGTTTGGAGAGACAATCTTGTTCAGTTGATTGAAGATAATCTAGCCAAAGGAACTATTGTTGAGCTAGGAGTTAACACTCCTTCATCTACTCAAGGTTTCTATGTGGATAAACCAACTGCTGACAAATATGGTTTAAAATCTGTTGATGATATGAAGAGTGACAAGATAGCAAAATTATTTGCTGATCCAGAAGCTCCTGGAAAAGGTAGAATGACAAGCTGTATTTCTGGATGGACTTGTTACACTATTAACTTAGTGAAACACAAAGTTTATGGTCTAGATAAATATTATACTAACTTTGACCCAGGTTCAGGTGGAGCATTAGATGCGGCAATTGCTGGTGGATTTAAAAAAGGCAAACCAGTATTTTCATACTATTGGACGCCAACAGGTTTGATGGGCAAAGTAGACTTGGTTAAATTGGAAGAACCAAAATATGACCAAGCTTGCTGGGATGAAATGACTAAAGTCGTTGAAGATATTAAAGCAAATGGTCCAGATGTATACAAGGACACTTGTGCGTGTGAGTATGTTAATATGTCTTTAACAAAAGCTGCTTCAACTAAATTTGCTAACAATCCTGCAAATAAACCTATTATTGACTTCATCAAGAAATATTCTATACCGACAGCAGATGTGAACAAATCACTTGCTTTCTATATGGATGAATCAGGTGGAGATATGGAAGCAACAGCTAAAAACTTCTTATCAAGTAATAGTATGTGGGAGAAGTGGGTACCAGGCGATGTTGCAAAAAAAGTTAAAGCTTCGCTTTAATTTTTAACGATAAATTAATTAACTAAAAGCCCTGAAAGGGGCTTTTAGTTTTTTTTAAGCTAGTAAAAATGGAAAAATATAAAAAATTTATAAAACCTGTTGTCTACTCAATAATTTTTATATTTTTAATTATAATTAGCTATCGTTCTGCTAAACCTAGATATAAACCTGAACATTTTACAGATATATTTAAAGATTTTTCTTGGCTAGGAAACTGGCCTAAGTGGCTTGATTTTCCTTTAATGCAACCTCTTAATAGTGGTTTTGATTGGTTAATTATAAAGTATGGATTGTTTTTTGAAGGAATAAATAACTTCTTATTAGGAATGTATACTGCAATGAAAAATTCTTTGGTTGGTTTGCCTTGGCCAATTGTTATCGCTTTAGTTATTTTTATTACTTATTTTGCTAGCGGCAGAAAAACTAATACGACCATAATGGTAGCTTTTTGCACTTTTTTTTTAGGATTTCTAAGCCCAAGATATTGGGATAAATGCATTATGACAACTTGCATTGTAATTATTGGTATGTTGCTTTGTATAGTTGTAGGAATACCAATTGGAATTGCTATGGCAAGAAATAGAAAAGTAAGAAATGCATTATTGCCTGTACTTGATTTAATGCAAACAATTCCGAGTTTTTGTTATTTAATTCCTGGTATTTTATTGTTTGGTTTGGGTGCTGTGCCAGCTATTATTGCAATTTTTGTTTATGCTGTGCCACCGCTTATTAGGTTAACTGATCTAGGTATAAGACTAGTTGATAAAGAGGTAATTGAAGCTTCAGAAGCATTTGGAGCAAGTAGAAAACAAACACTATGGGGTGTTCAAATTCCTTTGGCCCTACCAAATATTATGCAAGGAATTAACCAGTGCACCATGATGTCATTGGCCATGGTTGTTATTGCTTCAATGATTGGAACAAGAGGAATTGGTGATGAAGTTTTGCTTGGATTGCAACAATTAAATGTGGGTATGGCTACTGAAGCAGGCATTGCAATTGTCTTACTAGCAATTATATTTGATAGAATTACACAATCTTACGGAGAAAAAATTCAAGAAAGAACTCAAAAAAAGAAAAAAATATAACTTATGTCTAAAATAGAAATAAAAAACGTTTACAAAATTTTTGGTGACCAACCTTCTAAAGTACTTCCAATGGTCCAAGATGGTGCAACTAAAGAAGAAATCCTAGAAAAAACTGGACACACAGTTGGTCTTGACAATGTATCTATATCTATTGAAGAAGGAGAAACTTTTGTTTGTATGGGTCTGTCTGGATCTGGTAAATCTACACTTATTCGACATATCAATAGACTAATAGATCCAACTTCAGGAGAAGTTTCAGTTGAAGGTACTAATGTTATGGACTTAGATCAAAAAAAATTAATTGAGTTTAGAAGACATAAAATGAGCATGGTATTTCAAAGATTTGGGTTATTCCCTCACAAAACAGTATTAGAAAATGTTGGGTATGGTCTAGAAGTTCAGGGTCAAAAACCAGATGAAAGAAATAAAACAGCAATGGAAAAAATCGAAGCAGTTGGTTTAACGGGTTTTGAACATCAATATCCAAATCAATTATCTGGTGGAATGCAACAACGAGTTGGTCTAGCAAGGGCACTTGCTACAAATACTGATATAATGTTAATGGATGAGGCGTTTTCTGCTTTAGATCCTTTAATTAGAAGTGACATGCAAAAACAATTAATTGATTTACAAAGTGAATTGAAAAAAACAATAGTGTTCATAACACATGACCTAGATGAATCTTTAAGGTTAGGAGATCATATAGGAATATTAAATGGTGGAAGATTAGTACAAGTAGGAACTCCAATAGACATTATAATGAATCCTGCTGACGATTATGTTGAAAAATTTGTAAAAGATGTAAATCGTGCAAAAGTAATTAAAGCCAAAATTATTATGAAACCAGCTAATTCTTCAGAAAATATTGATAAATCAAATTTAGTTAAAATAGGAGAAGATCAATTCCTAGATGAGTTTTTGCCTCAAGTTGTTTGTTCAAATGCAAATTGTGAAATTGTGGATAAAGAAGGAAATGTCAAAGGTTACATTACACAAAAAGAGCTTTCAAAAGCTTTAACAAAAGAACATATGACTGATGCCGTTAAGTCTGTTAAATAAAAAAATAATTATTTCAGCTGGAGCTTCAGGAATTGGTTGGGCAACTGCAAAAATTTGCCTTTCTAGAGGTGCTTATGTTTACCTTTGTGATATAAATATTAAATCATTAAATAAAATAAAAAAACATCCTTTAAATAATAAAAGACTATTTTCCTATGAATGTGATGCTTCCGATGAATATGAAGTTTCAAATTTTTTTAATCAAGTTTTAAAAAAAACAAAAAAAATTGATGCATTAATTAATAATGTTGGGGTTGCAGGTCCGACTGGAACCATTGAAAAATTAACTTCTGATGACTGGGAACAAACTCTTAAAATTAACGTTATAAGTCATTTTTATTTTACGAAACTTGCAATACAAATGCTTAAAAAAAATAAAGGCGGTTCCATAGTAAATATTTCATCTGGTGCAGGAATTATGGGTTTTCCATTGCGCTCTCCTTACGCTGCTAGCAAATGGGCTGTTATAGGAGTAACAAAAACTTTAGCTATGGAATTGGGTAAATATAAAATTCGAGCAAATGCTATTTGCCCAGGTACAATCAAAGGTAATAGAATGGTAAGAGTTATAAAAGATAAAGCAAAATTTCTCAAAGTTCCAAAAAAATTAGTTGAGAAAGATTTTGTATCAATGGCATCTATGAATTGTTGGATTAGCGAGGAAGATATAGGAAAAATGTGTTCATTTTTAATTTCAAGCGACGGTGAAAAAATTTCAGGACAGGTCATTCCTGTGGACGGAAATGCCACGAGAATGGATTAATCAAATATTCATATCTTTAATTTATGAGCTACGGTCTTTACATTGGAAAGAACTTAACATCTGATGGTCATGCTTGGTTAGCTGGATATGGAGATGAACCATCAAGTCATTGGCTTGAAATAATTCCTAAAAAAAAACACAAACCAAATAATAAAATAACTGTTGGAGTTACCAAAGATGCTGACATGCCTGGAGAATTAATAAAAATTCCACAGGTTTCAGAAACTCACAAACATATTCGAGTAAGCTATTCCTATTATCTTGGTGTCCCTTCGCCTATTACTAATGGAGGATTAAATGAACATGGCGTTGCAGTTAGAGATATTTGGTCAACATCACGCAAAGAATTAATTAATATGACTCCAAAAAATCAAAAAGGACCAAACTATAGCGATTTATCCCGTATAGTTTTAGAGCGTGCTAAATCTGCACGTGAAGCTGTTAAAATAGTTGGTGATTTAATTAAAAAATATGGAGAAAGTACTTACGGAGGAAACTCTCATATTTTTGCAGACTCAAATGAAGCGTGGGTAATGATACAATTCGCAGGAGGAGCAGGTCTTTGGGTTGCTGAAAGACTAGGACCAAACAGTATTAGAGCTTCACGTCCTGGCTATATTGAAGAGATTCCTATAAAACAAAAAAATAATCCTAACTTTTTACACTCAGATAATTTAATTAAATTTTGTAAAGATAAAAAATGGTATTCTAAAGGTCCTTTTAATGTAAATAAAATTCTTGGAGATGGAAAAGGTCGTTGGGAAGGCGTACGATGGATCGAAGAAAAAATTAAAAAATTATCTAAAAGGTCAAAAAAAGTTGGCTTAGAAGATGTTATGTGGGCTATTCGTACTCCAAAATTAACTGGTGATACTGCAGGTTATGGACAAATTGTACCTTTGTTTAATCCAAATTTTAATGAGCTAAGAATGCTTTGGTATTCGCCAATTGGTGCGGTTGCTTCTACGTTTTCTCCAGTTTTTATTGGACAAACAATAGTACCAGAAGAGTTTATGATGCATAGATATCTAACTGTTGGTGAGTCACACAGATTTTCAAATGAAAGAAAAAAAAATATAAAAGACTCTATATCTTTAGTTAGCCAAGGTGTGGAATCAACAGTTTCGGCAGTTTATGAGTGCAAACGTCTATTATATTTAATTTTACAAAATGAAAAACTTTTTTATTCAATAGTAACAAAAATATTTGAAAATAGAGAAAAAAAATTAATTAATGAAACTACTGAAATTCTAGAAATTTTAAATATACTTTTAAAAAAAAATGAAGAAAATTTATCTGAAAAAATATTGAATTTTTTTAGTTATAACAAATTAAGAGATGGTTTAAAATTGGTACAAAAACTATCTAAAAAAATGGAAGCTCATATAAGGCAAACCAAAGGTTTTGAAAAAAGAATTAAACCAAAATCGTTTGAACAAATTTGGTAATTGTTAGCTATTTATAGTTTTTTAACTTAAGCTTTTCTCTTGTTTCTGCGGGAGTCATTGTTGATACTCCTAGGTCATTTACTATTCTTATTGCTTTTTCAACTAGCTGAGCGTTTGTAGCTAATTTTCCTTTTTCTAAATATAAATTATCTTCAAGCCCTACTCTTGGGTTTCCTCCCATGATAACAGTTTGAGCAACAAATGGCATTTCATTCTTTGAAATTGCAAAGCCTGACCATATGCCTTCTTTTGGCATTACATCTTTCATTGCTTGCATAGCTAAAGGTGTAGCCGGAGCTCCCCAAGGTATACCTAAACACATTTGAAACATTGGAGGATCGTTTAACAATCCTTCTTTATATAATTGAGCACCGAACCACATATTTCCTAAATCAAAAGCTTCTATTTCTGGTTTGACGTTTATTTCTTGCAATCGTTTAGCAGCTTTTCTTAAATCGTTAGGCGTGTTGACTGTAATCACAGAACTATCTCCAAAGTTTAAAGTTCCACAGTCAAGAGTGCATATTTCTGGTAAAAATTTTTCTGCATTTGCAATTCTTTCCATAACGTTTGCCATGTCTGTTAATGGGCCAAACTCCAAGGGATCCTTGCCCTGTCCAATGTCTAAATCTCCTCCCATTCCAGTTGTTAAATTTAAAACTACATCTGTGTCGCTTGAACGAATTCTGTCTACAACTTCTTTATATAATTCTAATCTTCTGCTCGGTGTACCATCTTCTTCTCTTACATGAATATGTGCTATTGCGGCTCCTGCTTTCGCAGCTTCAATAGCTGCTTTTGCTATTTGTTTGGGAGTTTTTGGTAAATCAGGATGTTTTTTTGCTGTGTCCCCTGATCCAGTTACCGCACAAGATATAAATACTTTGCTCATTTTTTTTTTAAAGAAAATATACTATCATGATTTATATGGAAAGATCAGAAATATTAAATGATTTAGCAGCTGCTTTTAGATGGACTGCCAAGCTTAATATGCATGAAGGAATAGCTAACCATTTTAGTGTATGCATGCCAGGCTCAAATGATTTTTATGTTAATGGATCTGGAATGCATTTTAGTACAATAAAAGCAAGCGATCTAATATTAGTAGAACAAAATAAAATTGAAGAATTAAAAAAAAAACCAGATTTAGTTGACCCTACTGCAATAAATATACATGGTGCCATACATAAAAAAGTACCACAAGCAAAATGCATACTTCATATTCATTCAAAATATTCTACTGCTTTATCAGTTTTAAAAAATCCAACACTTCCACCTATAGATCAAAATACTATGCGATTTTATAATAGATTTGCAGTTTATGATGATTTTGGTGGTTTAGGTTTTGAAGAAGAATCAAATAAAATGGCAGCTTGTATTGGCAACCATCGAGTAATGCTATTAGCAAACCATGGAATATTAACTACTGGACAAACTGTAGCTCAAGCGTTTGATGAATTATACTATTTTGAAAGAGCTTGCGAAACTTACATTACCGCTTTATCAACTGGCAAAGAATTAAACATAGCAACTCCAGAAGTTGCAGAAAAAACGGCACAAGAATGGGAATATTATTCTACCGGGTTTGGCAAACTTCATTTAAAAGCTTTAAGATCAATTCTTGATAAAGAAGATCCAAGTTATAAACAATAATAAATATAAATATTTTATGAAAAAAATATTAATTATTTTGTTATTTATTACAAGTCCATTAAATGCTGAAAAAATAGAACAGCTAAGTTGGTTTAATTTACAAGAACTTCTAGAGGATGATAAATTAACATATAAAATAATCAAAAGTTGTGTTTCTTTAAACTCTGCAGTAACAGAACTAATTAAAGAAGAACATCCAGATTTAGCTGATGGATTTTTTAGAACAGCAAATTATCTTTATCCTTTTGGAATTCTCGTTTTAAAAAGATTAAAAAATATAGATTATAAAGAAGCGGAAAAAGAATATTTGAGCAGTATCGATATTCAAACATCTGATTATATGGATTACATGATTCAAAACGGAGTCATTAACCAAAGTTTTATTGAAGGAACTTTCTTAGGAGAAGATATAGCTTATTGTAATGAAATTAGATCAGCCATAGAAATAACTCTCTCGGAATCAAAAAAACAATAGTAAATTATTCTGACTTTTTAAACTTTGGAATTTTTGATTTTTTTTTCTTTATTTTAGGTTTTTTAGGTATTTTAGATTTTTTTGTTCCTTTAACTTCTTCCACTGCACCAGTCTCTTCTAGAGCTTCCAATATTTCAGTACATTTTGTTGAATTGCAAAAATAAGTCGATCCTGTTTTGGTATTATAAAGATAAGCTCCACAATTATCTTTTTTTTTTATAGTACAATTAACGGGTTCCAATCTATATTCTGCAAACAAGTTTGTTGAAGAAAGTAAAAAAAATACCAAGGCTAAAAAAAATCTTTTCATAAAAATAAATATAAAAAAATTAATAAAATACAAATAGATTCAACTCCTATTAGAATAAATTATCAACTATTATTTATCTAAACTTAGTATATTTTTTTCATTAAAAACAAACAAAAATTTTACCTATAAAAATTATATATATAAATGAGCTATTCAATAGTCTGGATAAATTAATCTATACGTGAGAGAATATTAAAAAAAAAGGAGGGATGAACTATGAGAATAAGCAAATTAATCTATGTTGTTCTTTTCTCTTGGTTTTTAGGAATTTTTAGTAGCGTTTCTGCACAAGAATTATGCACGGAGTGTCTAAGCAAAGTCCCTAAAGATATGAGAGATTATGTATACAATATGGACTTTATGGATAAAGATCAGCCTTTGGGACCAACTGTCATGAAAGGATGGAAAAGTCCTAGAAAACCACCTTGGACAATAGGTTATGCAAGTACTTATGCCGGTAACACTTGGCGTAAAGGGGCTATGGAACGTTTAATGGAAGTTGTTTACCCTAAATGGAAAGCACTTGGAATGGTTGATGAAATTGTAATTACTCAATCAAATTTGGATGATACTTTGCAAATTCAGCAAATGAGACAGATGATAGATGGTGGAAAAGTAGATGCAATAATTATCTGCTGTTCAAACTTAACAGCTCTTAACCAAACAATAAAATATGGTTGGGAAAAAGGTATACCTACACTTTCTTTCACAGGTTTTACTACATCGCCATATTCAATTAATACATCAGTTAACTATAGACTAGTTGGTTTTTATATTGGTGCATGGATGGCTGAATTAATTGGAGAAAAAGGAAATGTAATAGTTATGGATGGAATTCCAGGCTATTCTGCTTCTGACCAACAAAGCGATGGAATGCTAGAAGGTTTAGGACAGTATCCTAATATTAAAGTTGTTGCGCAGTTAGCACATAACTGGACTTCACAAGTTGCTCAGAAAGAACTTTCTCAATGGCTATCAAGTAATCCAATAGAGATACATGGTATTGCTGTTCAATCATCAGGAGAGACTGGAACATTGCAAGCATTACTTCAATCTGGACGTGATCCAATTCCACCAATCGCATTAGGTGGAGAGCTAGGTGCTCTGTGTTATTGGAGACAGAATCCAGGTTATATTGATGAAGCAATATACGCTTGGCCTCCTGGAGATGAAATAGAACTTGGTATGGAAGTGATGATCAGAACTTTACAAGGTCAAGGTCCAAGAATTCAATCTATATTGGTTGGTCCTGCGACTAAGAGTTTTGACGATATCGCAGCAGTCTTAGGTGAAGATTGCGATAGAAACTCTACAGGTTGGGATAATCCGGGAATAGAAAACTGGGCTCCTAGAGCTTATGTTGAAACATTCTTTGATAGTCCTTCAGATCCAGAGAAATACGATCCAAAATCTCACTAATACTTTAAGTTCAAAGTATGAGTGCAGAACAAAACATAAAAGACAACACCTCTAACAAAGAGGTGTTGTCTAAAAAATCAGAAACTGTTACTGGCGATATTTACGTTCAAGATGTCCATAAATATTTTGGTGTAACTAGAGCCCTTAATGGATGCAATTTTAGTGCAAACTTTGGAGAGATTCATGCAATTGTTGGTGGTAACGGTTGTGGAAAAAGTACATTAGCAAAAGTAATGTCGGGCGTTTTGCCAATTGATAAAGGTAAAGTTTCTGTATTAGGTCACACTCCTACTTCACCTGTTATGGCAAGAAATATGGGTGTTGCTACTGTTTTTCAAGAAGTAATGATAGCTGAGGAAGCTTCTGTTGTAGATAACTTATTTGTTGGCTCGGATAGTTTTTGGTACAAAAATTTAACACAAAGAGAAAAAGTTTTAAAAGCACAAGAGCTTATGGAAGACCTGGCTGGAGAATATATAGATCCATATACTCAAGCATTCAACTTATCATTACCCATAAAAGCTTGGATTACTATTGGTAGAGCATTTTTGCGTGAAAACACAAAAGTGTTAATTTTAGATGAATCTTCAGCTGCTCTTGATTTTGATTCAACAGAAAGACTGTTTAAAAAAATGAGAGAGTTAAGAGATAATGGTGTTGCAGTTTTTATTGTTACTCACCGAATAGCAGAATTAATACGTATAAGTGATAAAGCAACTGTTATGAGAGACGGTAAAGATGTTGGTGTTCTTGAAAAAAAAGATCTTAACGAAAAAAATTTATTAGGTTTGATGACAGGTAGAGCTGAATCTGGTGAAAAATCTACATCTATCGCGGTAAAAACAAAAACTGAAAAAGTGGTAATGAGAGCTGAAAATCTAGTTGTTTGGCCTGAAAGTGAACCTGTTAACTTTGAAGTAAATAGAGGTGAAATAGTAGGTGTTACTGGTTTAGATGGTAACGGACAGGATGACTTCGTAAAAATTTTAGCAGGTGTGCAAGAATCTCATGGGGGTACTACTGAAGTTTTAGATATTAAAAATAAATTCATAAAATATAATTCTTTAATGGATGCTAAAAACAATGGCATAGCATTTGTTTCAGGGGATAGAAAAAAAGAAGGAATACTTCCCAATTTAAGCATTTATGAAAACTTAGTAGTTCCACTTTATCGAACAACAAGCAAAGCAGGTTGGTTAGGTTTTATTAATTGGCTTGAATTAAATGGAATATATGACTGGGAAGTTGAAAGACTAAGTATTAAAACTGGTCCAAAAGATAATCTTATAGGTTCTCTAAGTGGAGGAAACCAGCAGAAAGTTATGATAGCTAGATCTTTAGCTACGCATCCGAAAATTCTTGTTTTAAATGATCCTGCTAGAGGTATTGATGTAAGTACAAAAAGAGATTTATATGTTCATCTTAGAAAGTTTGTAGAAGAAGGAAATACTGTTATTTTCCTATCAAGTGAACTTGAAGAGTTTATCGGACTTTGTCCAAAAGTAATTGTATTTAGACACGGAACAATATTTGATATTTTTGAAAATGAAAAAGTTAATGGAGACACCTTGCTTGAAGGAATGTTTGGCCAAACTGCAGGCATTGGATCAACTAGCATTAGCAAACCAAATATCGCAAGTTTTACAGATAAAACTAGTGAGATAAAAGCTTATACAAAAGATCCGACTAATCGAGAT
>CACENJ010000009.1 GCA_902560855.1 uncultured Pelagibacteraceae bacterium | reverse complement strand
ATAAAAAAATGCGTAAGCTAGATGTTTTAATTGCTGGATCTACAGGATATATGGGCGTTCAATTAATAAATTTATTGAGCAAACATAAAAACATAAATATTAAATATTTATGTGGAAACTCATCTGTTGGAAAAAATATTTCTTATTATGATAAAAAATTAAGAAGTAAAAAATTTCCGAAGATAGTTAAATTTGATAAATCTTTTTTAAAATATGTAGATCTAGTATTTACAGCACTTCCTAATGGTGAAGCACAATTGTTATCTAAACATTTATTAAAAAAAAATAAACTTATAGATCTTGCAGCAGATTTTAGAATTAAAAATTCAAATATATATAAAAAGTGGTATGGAATAAATCATAAAGCTAAAAAAAATATTTCTAAAAGTATTTATGCATTACCTGAATTTAGTAGAGAATATATTAAAAATTATAAAATTATTGCTTGTCCAGGTTGTTACCCCACATCTATACTTTTGCCATTATTACCATTGTTAAAAAATAATAAGATTTCAAAAAAAAATATTATCATAGATTCAAAATCTGGATATTCTGGTGCGGGAAGAGGCATACATAAAAAATATTCTAAAAAAAATCTTTATTCATCATTGAGCGCATATGGAATTGGATTTCATAGACATAATTCTGAAATTGAACAAGAGTTTAACAAAATTTCAAAAAGCGTAATTGAATTTAGTTTTACACCACATTTAAGTCCAATGTTTAAAGGAATATTAAGCACTATTTATGTTAGTATACCAAAAAAAATGAGTGCAAAAAAAATACATAACTATTTAAAAAAATTTTACAAAAAAATGCAATTTATTAAAGTAACAAAATTTAATAAACCAATAAGCACAAATGATGTGATTAATACCAATAATTGTTTAATTTCTATATGCGAAAGCAAATATAAAGATAAGTTAGTTATATTATCAGCTATCGATAATTTAATAAAAGGAGGCTCTGGTCAAGGTGTACAAAATATGAATAATATATATAACTTTCCTGAATCAAGGGGATTACTGTGAAAAAAGCAATTTTATTTTTATTTTTACTTACATCGTGCTCATTTAATAATGATAGTGCTTATTGGAATGAAAATTTATATTCAACTTTTGAAGAATTGAAGTATGATAAAGATTATACTTTTGATGAATATGGAGAGATTTTAAAAAACTATTCAATTAAGAGCAAAATCCCAAATTTAAATTAAATTTATGAAAAGAATAGGTATAGGAATTATTGGAATTGGTAATATAGGTAGCAGATTATACAAAGAAATAATTTCTAAAAAAAAAGATATTGGCTTAAAAACAAATACAAATATAAACATTGTAGCTATATCTGCAAAAAATATTAAAAAAAAAAGAAATTTTAAATTTAAAAAAGAAATTTTTTATAAAAATCCCCTAGATATAATTAAAAACTCAAAAGTTAATATTGTAGTGGAGTTAATCGGAAAATCCGATGGTGTATCTAAAAAAATTGTAGAATCAGCACTAAAAAATAAAAAACATGTAATAACAGCAAACAAAGCTCTTATTTCCAAACATGGTGATTACCTAAGTTCAATTGCAGAAAAAAATAAAGTTAATTTGGAATTTGAAGCCGCTGTAGGTGGCGGCATACCTGTTTTAAGGACTATTAAGGATGGTTTAGCTACAAACAAAATCTATAAAGTTATTGGCATTTTAAATGGCACATCAAATTACATTCTTACGAAAATGCAAAAAACAAAAAATTCTTTTCATAAAGTTTTAAAAGATGCTCAAGAATTAGGCCTTGCCGAGTCTAATCCTAAGTTTGATCTAGATGGTAGTGATGTTTTATCTAAAATTAGAATTTTATCTTCACTAGCTTTTAATAAAAAAATATCAAAAAATAAATGCTTAAAAAATGGAATTGAAAATATTGAACTTACTGACATAGAAATGGCTGAAAGACTAGATTTAAGAATTAAATTGTTAGGTATTACAGAAATTATTAATAATAAGTTATTTGAAAGAGTTCATCCATGTTTAATTAAAAAAGACAGTTATATTGCTAATATTGATGGAGTAATGAACGCTGTAATTCTTGAAGGTAATCCAGTCGGTGAGAGCGTTCTACAAGGAGAAGGGGCAGGACCCGGTCCAACTTCTTCAGCACTTATGTCAGATCTCTTGTCTATATTGAGAGGAAATATAAAATTTCCTTTTGGCATTCCATCTAGCAAAAGAAAAAAGGTTAGTTTTTATGACAAAAATCAAAATTTTAGTTCTTTATATTTAAGATTTGAAGTTAAAGATAAACCTGGTGTTTTATCTCAAATTACAAAACAACTAGCTAAGTATAAAATTTCAATTGAGCGTTTAATTCAAATACCCGATCATAGAAAAAAAAGAGCATCTATTGTAATTATTACTCATAAGGCAAAAGAATTAAACTCTGATAAGTGTCTAAAATCATTTAAATCTAATAAAAATGTACTCAAAAATCCAACAATAATCAGACTTTTTTAAATGGAAATATATTTAAAACTGTTTGAAGTACTGCTTCCTGTTTTTTTTATAGTAGGAATAGGTTATTTTTTGGGTAAAAAAAAATCTGACATAGATACAACATTTATAACTAATTATTCTGCTAATTTTGGTGCACCTGCATTATTTATTTTTGCTATTACTTCTTCTGGAGTTACTTATGATGTATTTTCTGAATACTTTTTTTATTCCATAATTGCTCTTACGTGTTTTGCGCTGACTGGTGTTATATTTTTATATTTTATGAAAAAAGACATTTCTAGAGAATTACCGCCTTTTTTTCTTCCTAATACTGGCAATATGGGTATCCCTATTTGCCTATTTGCGTATGGTACTATAGGCATGGGTGTTGCTGCTGCAATATCATCCTTGGTTGTACTTTTACATTTTACTGCAAATATTTTTTTAGCTAGTAAAAAATTTGATATTAAAATTATTTTAAAAAGCCCATCTAGTTATGCAGTAATAATCGCTGTAGCTTTTTTATATTTTGACCTAGAAATGCCAAAGTTTGTCTTAAACACAGTTATGTTATTGGGTTATGCTATGATTGTTTTAATACTAATGTCTCTTGGTGTTTCATTAACGCAAATGAAAGTTTTTTCTCTTAAAAGCTCTTTAATCTCCTCAATCGGTCGAGTTATTGTAGGTCCGATTATAGGTTTTGCTTTAATCAAAGTATTTAATTTATCTGGTTTTGCTGCAGGTGTATTACTAATTCAATCCTCAATGCCTAGTGCTATTTTAACATATTTGATAGCTTCTATGTATTCACCAAAAAAAATAGTAGATAACATATCTAGTATGATAGTTGTATCTACCTTAATGTCTTTAATAACTATACCAATCATTGTTTTTATTTCCTTAAAATACTTTTCTTAATGAAGGCTATAGTTCTAAACTTATCCGCATGGATAATGCTTCCATTCATGGATGCTATTGCCAAGTATTTATCTACAGAATTATCTTTTTTTCAAATAACTTGGGCTAGATATTTTTTTACAGTTTTCTTTACATTACCTTTTATGTTTTTTTTCTTTAAAAAAAATTTAACATGGTCTGAGAATCCAAAATTACAAATTTTAAGAGGACTCACTCTTTTTTCTGCTAACATTTGTTTTTTTTATTCAATATCAGTTATATCAATGGCAAAAGCTTTAACTCTTGCATTTGTTGCTCCATTAATAACAACAGCATTATCTCCAATAATTTTAGGTGAAAAAGTTTGTTTAAGAAGATGGACTGCTGTTTTAGTTGGATTTTTAGGATCTTTAGTAGTTATCAGACCTGGTTTTTTAGAATTTAATTTAGCTACAATTGCTGCTTTGGGAACTGGATGTTTTTATGGAGTATATTTAATAATTACACGAAAACTTCACTCTACAGATAGTCCATTATTTACTTTACTATTCACTGGTGTAGTAGGGACGATAGTAGCTTCATTTTTTGTGCCTATTGTTTGGACTACTCCTACATCATTTCAGTGGATATGGCTTGCAATTATGGGTATATTTGCTTGTTTGGGTCATATATTGCTTATATATTCTCTTAAATATGCTGACGCATCCAAACTAGCTCCTTTTGGATATTTTGAAATAGTTACTAATATAATTTTAGGCTATTATATATTTAATGATTTTCCTGATCTATGGACTTTCACTGGTTTATTCATAATTATTACTTCTGGTATTTATATATTTAATAGGGAAAGCCGGTTATAAGAGTTTTATGTTAGTAAATAAACCGTACCCATATATTAATGTATTACATTAACTATATCACATATACTACTGAATTTATTTAATAAAAAGCTTAACTTAAAGTAAAATATAATAAATATAATTTATATTAGATATAAAAATCAAAAAAATGAAAAAAACGAATAAAATAGCACCTTATAGATGATAATTTGAAGATAAAATTATTATATTAAAGAAAAATCAAACATTACTGATAGATAAATATATATTTAAAGAAAATTAGCTTTAAAAAAGAACATTTTTTATTGTTAAATAACCGTTGGCATACTTAGATTTGAGAGCCTTGCATAAAATGAATATGCTGTTTAAACAGCCATAGAAGGGGTATATTTTGCGATATTTGCATATAGAGTGCAACTGAAGGGGGAAAGTAAAAATTTTAAGGATAATATATGACTTATGATAAAAAACGTTGGTATTACTAGCTTTTAGAAGTAAAAACCCTCTTTTTTTAATATCTTTTTCTTAGCTTTAATCCCACCAGGTGCAGAAAAACCTCCCAGTGAACCATCAGACCTTATAACTCTATGACAAGGAACTTTCGGAGCATACGGGTTTTTTGCACATGCATTAGCTACAGCACGTGCTGATTTAGGTCTTTTTATGCCAATAGCCACTTCTTTATAAGTTTTTACCTTTCCTTTTGGAATTTTTTTAAGATATTTCCATACTTTAATTTGAAATTTAGTACCTTTCATAATTAAAACAATAATAGTCCTAAAACTACTACAAAAGTTATAGCAATTAACCCAAAAATACTTGCTATGGTCTTATTTTTAGCTTTATCGGACATTTTAGTCCATAAATGCATAGTAAAAAATATGATTAACGTAATACCTAGGCCTATAAGAATATATTTTGGCATAAATTATATTAACTTATTTAGTTGACATTAAAAATGAGTTATATTATACTTCCGATAATTAATGGTTATCGGAAAAATATATGAATAATTTAATAACTGACGTAAAAAGCCTTGAATTAGAAACTTTAAAAAACTTAAAGAATTCTAAAGCTCAAAATACTTTGCGTGCATACCAGGCTGATTTTAAGGACTTTTCATCATTCTGTATTAAAAACGGCCTATCATCAATGCCCACAGAGCCTAAAATACTGTCCATTTATCTTACGCATTTATCTAAATCATCAAAATTTAGCACTTTAAAGAGAAGAATAGCCTCTATAAGCGTATTTCATAAGATGAAAGGTCATTATTTAGATACAAAACATCCAATAATAATGGAAAACTTACATGGCATTAAAAGGACTTTGGGATCAAGGCAAATTGCAAAAAAACCTATATTAATCAATGAGTTAAAATTAATTATTAATGTGATTGATGAGATAAAAATTAAAGCTGAAGGTTTAGTAGAAGCGAAAGTTAAGTTATCAGATATCAGAAGAGATAAGGCATTAATACTTTTAGGTTTTGCAGGAGGTTTTAGAAGGTCGGAATTAGTGAATATAGAGTATGAAGATATAGAGTTTGTTCAAGAAGGTGTCAAAATAATAATTAAAAGATCTAAGACAGATCAATCTGGAGAGGGAATTATAAAAGCTATCCCCTACTTTGATAATGAAAAATATTGTCCTGTAAAAGCACTAAAAAATTATACGACTTACGGATTTGCAGTATCAAAAAAAGGAAAAATATTTGATATTTCTGATAAATCGGTAGCTCTTATTATTAAAAAATATGCCGAAAAAGCAGGTTTAGATTCATCTAAATATGCAGGACATAGTTTAAGATCTGGTTTTGCAACATCAGCAGCTGAATCAGGAGCAGAGGAAAGAAATATAATGGCTATGACAGGACATAAAACAACTCAAATGGTAAGAAGATATATTCATGAAGCAAACTTATTTAAAAATAATGCTTTGAATAAAATAAAACTATAAATCTTTCATAAAATTTTTTGCCGCAACCCTCCATGTATATTTGCCACGCATATTAATTAAGTTATTTCTTAGTTCGTTAAAAAGTTTTTCATTACTATATAATTCAATAACATATTCAGAAAATTGATTATTATTTTTAGCAATAAATCCGGTAATACCATCTTGTACTCTTTCACTTAATGAACCTATACCTAAAGTAATTATTGGAATACATAATTCTCTGGCTTCTTCAGCCGCAAGGCAATACAATTCAGATTTATGACCAGGTACCAACATTAATCTAGAATTTTTTAAATCATTTATTAAATGTTGCTGCGTATGCATTTTTCTGTCTATAATACCGTATTTAGTTAACGAAACATCATTTTTGGGTGTAATTAATAATTTTGCATCTTTCATTAAAGGATAAATATTACTTTTCCAAATATTAATCAAAATATCTAAATTTCTATCTTGTCTTGATGTAAAAATTGATTGTCTTGAATTTATAGAAGAAGATATGTTTTCATTCAAAAAAATTTCATCAACAGCATAATTTAAAATTTTTGTTCCAAATAAAGAAAGAATTTTAGATCTATTTTTCTCATGATATTTGCCTAAGAGTAAATAAGTTGGTTTATTTTTTATGTAAGCAAATAATTGTTTTTTTCGTATAAATTTTTCAATTGATTGTAAACTATGAGATATAACAAATTTTTTATTTGCTGTTACATTATTTAAAAGTCTTGCATCACCATTAGCAATAGCTATGTCGAAAGAAAAAACTTTATTATTTGTTCTATTGAGATTATTCCATTGATAATTAGTTTCATGAAATTCTTTATCACAATTATTAAATACGAATACTTCATTTCCTAGATTGCTTAATGTTTTAGAAAGATTTATTAATATATTTTCAGCACCACGCAATTTTGCTGAATATTTATCTTTAAATGTATATGAAAAATCAGTTTTATCCAAAAAACAAATTTTCATAAAAAATTATTTAATTTCCCAAAATACTTTATTAGTTTTTATATCGAATGTTTTATTAATTATATATTGAGAAACTAGATTAGAATTAAAAAATTTAAAATATTTTTTTTTACCATTTTTTGCTATTTTTTTTCTTGATTTAACATCTCTTTTATATTTTTGTATTTTTTCTGTTAGGTCATTAATATTGTTATAAAAAATCATTTCATTTTCAGAAAAAAAATCATTATATTTGGTTTTTTTATCAATGAACGTTAATAATCCATTTCCAACTAATTGAGCTATTCTATCGCTACTATAATGTTTTATTGGCTCTCCTCTACTTAAATTTAAGCCCATTTTCGAATTAGAAATTTTTAATAAAAACTCATTGCCCCATACAGGTTGTTTATTATTCATGCCATACAAGTCAAAAATTATATCTTTATTCATTCTAATTAATTTATTCATGAAACCTTCTCTAGGATCAATTTTACCAGATTTTAAGTTGCCTCTGTGAACCCCATGACTCATTGCAAAAAAAAGATCAGAAGTGCAATCATTTTCATAATTATTTAGAATTTCGAACGCTTCATCACATGGATTAGGTATAAAAAAAGCATTATTTAATTTAAATTCTAAAGCTTTTGGTGATGTAGTTAAAAAATTATAATCACAAATATCGGCTTTTGTAGTAATTCTTTCTTTATTTCTTGAATAATCAGGTCCATTTTTTGTAACTGGATCTAAAAACCATTGTGCAACTTTCAAATTTTTATCAATTGATTTAATATATTGGATAGTTTCATTTGACACATTGTCCGCATGACCAAATACAATCATATTCGGTTTGAAATTCTCATAACATCTAATAATTTTTTCATTCAAATATTTTTTACCCTTAATATCAATTATTCTTTTATTTTGTTTTAATATATCTCTATCGCTTATTGCTAAAACATTATGTCCAGTTCTAATAAAACCATTATTAATTCTTCTACCAGTGTTATAATGCAATCTACCATCGTATCGCTCGTTAAAATTAGTAATATGTAGAATTTTAAATTTAGTGTAAGAATTAATTTTTTTGATATTAAAAGAATTTATTTTAAAAATTGTGTCTCGAATTTTATCTTGTAATTTTGTAATGTATTCATGCGAGAGTTTAAAAGATTTATAATTTTTCCTTTGAAGTGATTTTCTATAATTTTTATTTTTTATGAGTAAGTTAATTTTTGAGTATAACTCATTTACCGTAAGTGATTTTAAAATAATTGCATGATCAGTAGTTTCTGGCAATCCACCTCTATTACTTATAATTAAAGCACATCCTCTACTCGAAGCTTCTAAACTAGTTCTTCCAAAAGGTTCTTCCCATCTAGAACAAACAACAGCAATACTTGTTGTGTTAAAATTATTTAAAACAAATTCATGCTTTTTGAATCCTAAAACTTTTAAGTTTTTATGTTTAAAAATATGTTTTTCTCTAGGTTCATCTCCTATTACAATTCCTTTCCAGTCTTTATGAGTGTTTAAAATTTTGATTATTGCATTGCCAAATAAATCATAACCTTTAGCCAAATTTAATTTACCAACAAAAGTTATAGTTTTTCTTTTTTTATTTAAATTTATTTTTGTTTTTTTTGCTGACTGATTTAATACAATTAGTTTTTCATTATTTATTTTTAACAAATCAAAACCTTTAAGAAATCTGTTTAGTGACCATTTGCTATTAAATATTAACTTATCAGTAACTTTTAATAATTCTTTTCTATCTGTTAAAAGCTTAGAACCATTCATTGTTAGTGGATCGTTATGAAAATATAAAATTAGTTTAGCATTAGTTTTTTTAGATAATATTTTTATATATGTAGGTCTATTGTGAATTTCAATTAGATCAGATTTATTAATTTCTTCGTTTCTTAAAAACTCTTCAACATAAATTTTATTATTGCTTTGAAAAATATTCTTTTGAAAATTTAAATTTACGTAATTTTTAAGTAATTTTTTTTTGTATTTAGTTTGTCCGTATATAGTAATTGTGTTTTTATATTGACTTTTTGAAGTTGTATCTCTAACAAATAAAGATACTGCGCCGGCATATTGACTAGAAAAATTTTCTTTATATGGCAATAAAATTGCAATATTCATTTTTTAACCTTGCTCTTTTTATTCTATCCTTTTTTAACTTATACTCATTTATCATAGCTTCTTTTTTTGTTTTATATTTTCTTATATATATTAATTTCCACTTTTTCCCTCTTGTGAATTTTGCACCTTTCGAAGTATTATGTTTTTTAAGTCTTTTATTTATATCATTAGTATATCCTACATAACTAATAAATCTTCCCTTACTAGAACTTACAATTAAATATACATAATATTTCATTTTGATTATGTGGCGGTCCCTAGGGGAATCGAACCCCTCTTTCGAGGATGAAAACCACGTGTCCTAACCGATAGACGAAGGGACCAAAAAGAAATCTTTTATTGTATAAGTCAATATTTATCAAGTTTTTAGAGTATTTTCTCTTTTTATTATTTTTGTAAATTTACTGGACTTATGAGTAACTAATGTCTCTGATATATATTTATTATTATTAAATTCAATACCGTTAACTAAATCACTTGGTGTGATTCCTGTGGCACAGAAAATGGAGTCTCCACGTACAATTTCATTTAAATCATATTTTTTATTTAAGTCTTTTATACCCATTTTTTTTGCTCGAGAAATATCATCATCATTTTTGAATAAAAAACGCCCTTGAAATTTACAGTCAAATGCATCTAAAGCAGATGCAGCCAAAACACCCTCTGGGCCTCCACCAATTCCAAGAAATATGTCTACTTTATACTTATCGTTTGTGACTAAAAGAGCTCCAGAAATATCTCCATCAGAAATTAATTTTAAGTTAACATTTAGCTTCATTAATTTATCAATTATTTCTTTGTGTCTGGGCCTATCAAGTATACAAACTGTTATATCTGAAATATCTTTATTTTTAACATCTGCAATATTTTTAATATTTTTTTCTACAGAAAAATCTAAATCAGTTGCATCCTTTGGAACATCTTTGCCTACTGCTAATTTATTCATATAAGTTTCGGGCGCGTTAAATAAATTTCCTTTTGAACTTATTGAAAGCACTGAAAGTGCACCAGGCAAATTATTCGCTGCAAAATTTGTACCTTCAAGTGGATCAACTGCTATATCAATAGTTGGACCTTTTCCAGTACCCAATTTTTCACCAATATATAACATTGGAGCTTTATCTAGTTCTCCTTCTCCTATTACCACTTCTCCATTTATGTCTAATTGATTAAGATTCTTTCTCATTTCATCTGTAGCAGCTTTGTCTACTAATACTTTGTCTTTTTTTCCTAAATGTGGATAACATGCAATTGCTGCACTTGATGTAATGTTAATTATTTTATCTAAAAAATCTTTTTTAAATACCATAACTATTTTGTTTCAATAGTTACATCTTCTTCAGATGATTTTAGTTTATCTTCAAATTCTCTTAAACGTTTATATACACTTGCAAGTTCTATAATAGTTGGCCAAGCTTTTAATAAATATTGCATAGATCCTTCAACTCTTCCAAATGCTCTTATAATTTGTTGCATAACTCCTAGTGTAACTACTCCTGCTACAATGGCTGGTGCTAAAAAAACGTACGCAGATAAAACATTTGCTTGTAAGTATGCAATTCGTCCAATATTAAAATATAGATATCTTAAATAACTCAAAAAATGAATTTTACGTACATCATCAAATAATTCGTCAATTGTTTTTGGCCTTACAGTTTCATTGTCTTCTGCAATTACAAGAATTTTTCTATAAGCAGCTTCTTGCTTTTGTAAATCATACTCAACACCAACCAGTCTTAATATCAAACCAAGTACAATTAAAAAAACAGTTCCACCAATAGTCCAAATCAAGGCACCAACTATTAGACCATATTCCCACTCACCAAAAAAGAAAATAGGAATGCCAATACTTAAGCCAAACAATATAGGAACAAATTGGATCAAAATCATTATAGATTCTATTAAACTTGTACCTAATCCTTCCATGATTCTTGTGAATTTAATTGTATCTTCCTGAACTCTTTGTGATGCACCTTCTATTTTTCGAGCTTTGTCATAAACAGAGTGATACCACTCAACCATTGCAGTTCTCCATCTAAATAAAAAATGTGCTGTAAAGAAACTAATTGCTACATAAACAGCAATATACATACCTGCCAATGTAATAAATGAAAACAAACTTGCAAAGTATTCTTCAATTGAAACAGCGTTTGGTTCTGCAAGTGCTTTCTGAATCATATCGTAAAATACACCGAACCATTCATTTATTTTCACATCTATTACAACCTGAACCCAAAGTGATGAAAGAATAACAAATGAACCTATCCAAGCCCATAAAAACCATTTTTTTTGAATAAAAAATTTAAACATTTATTTAGTAAAATTATCGGAATATGATTTCTTAACGGTTTTTCTTTTTTTTTCTTCAATTATTTCAAATTCTATTTTATTCTTTTTAGCATATTCAACAGCTTTATCTTTAGAGGAAAATTCAAGTTTTAGTTCGGACATTGTATCAGTAGAACTTTCCCAGCCCATTAATGGATTTATACCAGTTTCATCCGTTATATATTCAATTACCCACTTACTTGTTTTTGCAAGACCAGATTGCATAGCAGTTTTTGAAGGTTTAAAAATTTTAGCTTTTTTCATTTAATTTATAAATGTATAATTTTCTTAGGTTATGTTGATTTTCATTATCATCAAAAATCTTAAAAGGTCTATCTAAATAAAAAGGATCTAATTCCATATTAATAAACCTATGATGACCAAATCTATTTGTATTTATATTAATTTTAGATGTATGATATGATGTTACAGCAAAAAATTTTATATCTGAACTATTAATTTTGTTAATTATTTTTAAAATTTCATCATTCTTTAAATGTATAAATAAATCTCTAATTATAATTAAATCATAAGAATTTGGTAAATCTTCTACTAAAATATCAGATGTTTTAAAAGAAATTTCATTATTTCTATATTTACGATTATTTGTGTTAATAATTTTATCAACTATATCTAAACCCAAATATTTTTTAACATTATCATTTTTTAAAACAATATATTTCATCCAGTTAAAGTCACCACAGCCTAAATCTAAAATTTTTTCAATTTTATAATCTGATATAAAATCTTTAATATTAGTGACTAGACTTGAATTGATATCCAAATCTGAACCTAGTCCACTTACAGATTCATTATTTTTTGGCTTATTATAGTCTCTCCAATGATTTGAATGATATATAGAATTAAAAACCACTTTACGTTTATATGTTTCTGATATAAAAAAATTTTTTTGAAATAATTTTGAAAAAGATATTTTCCTTACCCAATAATAATAATTTAAGTATCTAAATTTGTTTTTGGACATTTTATTAATAATGGTCGGGGCGGCAGGATTTGAACCTGCGACCCTCTGGTCCCAAACCAGATGCGCTACCAGGCTGCGCTACGCCCCGAATTTGTTTACTATTATAGTACATAAAGATATTTTAAAAGCTTAAACCTTGATAAAAATCGCAGATTTTAGAAATATTTTAGTGTATAAGAAAATATGATCATTTCATGCGAAAAATGTAATAAAAAATTTGAAATATCAGACAATCTAATACCTGATTCGGGTAGATTATTACAATGCGGATCTTGTTCTTATAAATGGCACTACAAACCTACTAAAAGTATTAAATTAGTAAATGAAGTTAAAACTAATAAAGTCCCAAATAAAAAAAAAATAATTAAAAAAGAAGATGATTTTTCGAACAATAACGTAAATACAAATCAAAATAAAAGCATTGGTTTTTTAAGTTATATAATAGTTGCAATTTTTTCTTTAATTGCTTTTATAATTGTTCTCGATACTTTTAAAACAAATATTGCTTCGATCATTCCAAATATTGATTTTTATCTATCGAGTTTATATGAATCCTTAAAAGATATTTTTTTGTTTTTTAAAGATCTAATAAAATAAAATAAATGATTAATTATATAACATCATCTTTTAGATGGTTTTTTAAACTCGAAGCTGCTAGCGGTCTTCTATTATTAATTAGCGCTATATTGGCTTTAATAATAAGCAATTCAAATTTTTCCACATTATATTTTGAAACTTTAAACACCTATCTTTTTATTGGTGTAAATAATTTTGGATTAAAATTAAGTTTAATTCACTGGATAAATGATGCTTTAATGGCAATATTCTTCTTTTTTGTAACTTTAGAGATAAAAAGAGAATTTTTACAAGGCGAATTATCTACACCAAAAAAAGCCTCTTTGCCAATAATTGGAGCTGTTGGTGGAATGTTAGTTCCAGCTTTAATTTATATTTATTTTAATTATCAAGATGAAAATACAATACAAGGTTGGGCTATACCTTCAGCTACAGATATTGCCTTTTCTTTAGGAGTACTTTCGTTACTTGGTTCTAGAGTACCCATATCCTTAAAAGTTTTTTTAACAGCATTAGCAATCATTGATGATCTTGGCGCTATAGTAATAATTGCTTTTTTTTATACTGGAGACTTAAATATTAAATACATGTCTTTACTCTTATTTACTTTTGTTTGTTTAATTATTCTAAACAGATTTAATATAAAAAAATTCATACCATATTTATTTTTCGGTTTGATATTATGGTTTTGCACTTATGAATCAGGTATCCATGCTACTATAGCTGGAGTTTTGCTAGCAACTGTAATACCTCATAGAAAAAAAGAAAAAGACTTTTCTTTACTAACCAAAGTTGAGCACAATATTAGCCCGTATGTAGCATTTGGTATAATGCCAATGTTTGCTTTTGCAAATGCAGGGGTTATTTTAGACGGCATTACTTTTAATTCATTTTTATTACCTGTACCACTAGGAATTTTGCTCGGACTTTTTTTCGGAAAACAATTTGGAGTACTCATATTTTCATACGTTTCAATAAAATTAAAAATTGCTGAAATGCCAACTAATGCAAATTGGATAAATTTTTATGGAGTTGGTATATTAACTGGCATTGGATTTACCATGAGTCTATTCATCGGAAATTTAGCATTTATAGAAAATACAGAATATATGGATGGTGTTAAAATTGGAGTTTTATCTGGCTCACTATTGTCAACTTTTTTTGGATATTTTATACTTTTATTATCATCTAAAAAATAATGGTCATAATAAAAAAAAACATTATTATTGGAATAATTTTATTACTATTTATTTTTATGAGTGAAACTTTTGCTAAATATGAAAAAACATTTTTTGACTTAAATATAAAAAGTATAGATGGTAAACTTATTGAATTATCAGAGTACCAAAACAAAGTTATACTTTTAGTGAATGTAGCAAGCAATTGTGGTTTTACAAAGCAATATAGTGATTTGCAAAAATTATGGGATAAATATAAAAATAACGGTCTTATCGTTTTAGGTATCCCCTCAAATCAATTTGGTGGTCAAGAACCTGGCACAAACGAAGAAATAAAAAAATTTTGCGAAGTAAATTTTAATATAAATTTTCCAATGACTGACAAAGTCGATGTAAAAGGTGAAAATGCTCATGAAATATATATTTGGGCTAAAAAAAACTTTGGTAATTCTGCTGTACCAAAGTGGAATTTTCATAAAATTTTAATCAATAAAAATGGAAAAGTTCATGATACCTATTCATCGCTAACGAACCCCAACTCAAAGAAAATTGTAAATCAAATAGAAAAAATTTTAAATATAAAATGACATTCCATCATAACCCGGAACTATATTTTTTGGTAATATTTTAAGTAGTTCACTATAATCCATTTCGTTATTTAAGTTTGTAAGTATTGTTTTTTTTGGTTTTAAAACTTTAGTTAAATTTAAAACATCCAATAACCCGAAATGAGATGGATGGCTTTTATATCTTAAGCAATCTATTATTAAATATTTTAGTTTTTTGAAATATTTCAAATCTTTAGAAAAAATTTCATTAGCATCGCTTATATATGCACATTTTTTATTAACAATATAAGCAATGCTATTAATATTTCCATGTTTTACAGATATACTTTTAATTGAAATTTTTCTTTTGTTATAAAAAAAAATTTGGTTTTGTTTTAGGTTAAACATCTTAAGAGTTGGAGGATAATTTTTCAAATTATTTTTAAAACAATATTTAAAAGAATTTAATAAAAATTTTTTAGTATTTTTATCGGCATATACAGAAATTTTTTTTTTATTTATTAGGTAAAAAACTCTTAAATCATTTATACCATGAGTTTGATCAGCATGGTGATGTGTAAAAAAAACTTTATCAATATTTTTAACATTATTTGATAATAGTTGGCTTTTTAAATCAGGCGATGTGTCAATAAGTATATTCTTTTTTTCTATATTTATTAATGCAGAACATCTAGTTCTATAATTTTTTTTATTTTTATAGTCACATTTACCAAAATATCCATCCACCCTTGGAACTCCTAAAGAACTTCCGCAACCTAATATGGTAAATTTAACAGACATCTAAAAAAATAATTTATTAAAATTATTTGTAGTTAATTTGTCTAAATAAGTAATTTCGTGATTTTTGATTTCAGCTAATTTTTCAAGTGTAAATTTAATAAAACTAGGCTCATTTTTTTTACCACGCATAGGTACAGGTGCTAAAAAAGGACTATCTGTTTCTATTAACAATTTATCGTCAGGGATAGTTTTAAATGTATCTTGTAGTTCAATAGTATTTTTAAATGTTATTATTCCACTAGCAGAAAAATAAGTGTTAAATTTCATTAATTTTTTTGCGAAATTTCGAGAACCAGTGTAACAATGCATCAAGATTTTAAGATTCATATTTTTATATTCATTTAATATATTAAAAGTTTCATTTTCCGCATTCCTAGAATGTACAATTACAGGTATGTTTAGTTGAACTGCAGCATCAATATGATTTTGAAAACTCATTATTTGATTTTTTTTATCACTATTACTGTAATAAAAATCTAAACCCGTCTCACCTACTCCAATAATTTTATTACAAGACTTAATTTTTTTAACAATTTCATTTTTAGATACAAGTTCATTGTCTGCTTCATGTGGATGAATACCAAAAGTACCATAAATAATTGAGTCAAATTCAATTAAATTTAAAATATTTTTAAATGAAGAACTTGTGGTAGATATTGTTAATAATTTTTCTATACCAATATTTTTTGATCTTGAAATTACTTCTTCTAAATTTTCTATTAATGGACTACGATCTAAATGACAATGAGAATCAATCATTTTTTTCAATTTTTTTAAATAAAATAGAAATTTTATTAATATTAGTATTTTTTTTTAATATATTGTGACTTTTTATAGAATTAAAATCGATATCTTTTTCTTCAATATTAAATATCTTAAGTACTTTCAATGAAGTATTAGGAATTATAGGATATAACATAATAGATATTTTTCTAATTAATTCTAAAGAAACATATATTATTGTATTTAATCTTTTTAAGTCAGATTTTTTTTTCCAAGGTTCTTGATCATTAAAATATTTGTTTGCAGAAAACAATTGATCTTGAATAAAGTTTACATAATTATTTAAATTTTGATTATCAATATAATCAATCAAATTATTGATATTTGATTTATATAGGTTAAGAATTCTTGTGTCATCTTCGATAAACTCGTACTCTTTAGGTATTTTTAGATTTAAATTTTTTTCTGTGAAAGCAATAACTCTTTGACATAAATTTCCGAAGTTATTTGCCAAATCACTATTGATACAATTTTCTAATTTATCCTTAGAAATGTTTCCATCATTGCCAAAAGAAACCTCTTTTATTAAATAGTATCTTAGAGGGTCTAGACCATAATTATCAATAATTTCTAGCGGATCTAAAATGTTACCTTTTGATTTAGACATTTTTTCTTCCCCAGATAATATCCAGCCATGACCATAAACTCTTTTGGGAGGTGGAATATTTGCAGCTAAAAGAAATGCAGGCCAGTATACAGCGTGAAATCTTAATATATCCTTGCCAATTAAATGCAAATCAGCAGGCCAATAATTTTTATAAAGATCGTTATTTGTATGGGGATAGTTTAAAGCACTTAAGTAATTGGTAAGTGCATCAAGCCAGACATAAATAACATGATCTTTGTTAGATGGAACTTTTATACCCCACGAAAATGATTTTCTACTAACAGATAAATCTTTTAAGCCACTTTTAACAAAGCTTATCACTTCATTTTTTCTTGATTCAGGTAAAATAAACTTTGGATTTTCTGAATAAAACTTAAGCAAAGGTTCTTGCCATTTTGACAATCTAAAAAAATAAGATTCTTCTTCTATCCATTCTACTATAGAGCCAGAAGTTTTAGCAGTTTTTTTATTATCTATTTCTTGAATTTCATCTTCAGAATAAAAAGCTTCATCAGAAACTGAATACCATCCTGAATATTTTGATAAGTAAATTTCATTTTTATCTTCAAGTATATTCCATAAGTTTTCTACAGATTTTGCATGTCTTAATTCAGTTGTTCTGATAAAGTCATCATTAGAAAGATTCAATAATTTAGATAGATTTCTAAAAGTTTTACTTATTTCATCACAGAAAGATTTAGGGTCAATTCCCTTTTTTTCAGCAGCTCTTTGAATCTTTTGACCATGTTCATCAGTGCCAGTAAGATAAAAAACTTTATAACCTTGAATTCTTTTAAATCTAGCAAAGAAATCAGCGATTATACTTGAATAGGCATGACCCATATGAGGTTTACCTGAAGGATAATAGATAGGTGTAGTAATATAATAATATTTATCCATTTAATACTTTTGCTTTGAATTCAATAAAAAAGCTTTCTTCATCTAGATTAAATTTTTTTAAATAATAAATTTTATTAACAAAATTTTCATAAAGAAGAGAAATTTGTTTTTGAGATTTGCTAGGATCTATTAGCTTAAATAAATATAATTCTATATATTTAAAAATGTTATTTTTTATATACATGTCACTTTTATAATATTTTTCATCAATTATATTTATCAAGAAATCTTTTAAAGTAATATTTGAAATATTAAATTTTGAAGATGCAGAAAAATTAACTATATTAATTAAATCACCTACAGTTGAATAGTGATAAATTAAATCTTTGTTTATTAATTCAGAAATATCTTTTTGAATAATCTTATTTGTAATATTTATACATTCATTAAATGATAAGTTAAAATTAAATTTTAAACATCTAGATTTAAGTGTGTCTATAATTTTTTTACTACTATCACAAATCAAAAGAAAAATAATATTATTGTTAGGTTCTTCAACTATTTTTAAAAGAGCGTTAGATGAGCTTAAATTAAGATATTCAGCATTATTTATTAGTATTATTTTCTCTTTATTATTAAATGATGATTTATTAGCATAATTAATCATTTCTCTAATTTGAGAAATTTCAATAACTTTATTATCATTTAATAAATCGATTAAGAAAAAATTAGGATGCGTATTATTTATCACTAAATTATAAGATTTATTTGATTTATTGATAATAAAATTATTAAGATTATATTTTAAGTCTTCATTTTTAGAAAAGATATAATTAATCAAGTGATAAGCAAAAGTACATTTGCCAATTCCTTTAGGTCCGGAAAAAATAATTTTATTTGGAAGTTTTTTATTGTTATATAAATTAACTAAATATAAAAAAAAATCATCATAACCATATAGATGATTTGAGCTTTCGTTATTTGTGTTTATTAATTCCATTTAAATACCAAGAATTTTGTTAATTTTTTTTAGTATAATAGTTTTATTTTCGTTAATTTTTTTATTTGAATCAACTATTAAATATTTTCGCTTATTTTTTTTGGCAATTTTCATATAACCATTCTGCACTTTATTATAAAATTTATATGCAAATCTATCATATCTATTAATTCTTTTTCTTTTAGAAATTCTACTAATTAAATTTTTTTTATTTACAACATGCAAAAAAGTAAAATTTATTTTTATTTTCTTTAATAAATATTTATTTATTTGATATATAAATTTTTTATCCAGATTCATTCCATAATGCTGGTATGCAAGAGTAGAATCAACAAAACGATCTAATAATATTATTTTTTTTTTATAATTTTTATTTATGATTGTTTCTATATTTTCACATCTTGCTGCTAAATATAATAATAAATCAGTCTTTTTATTAAATGTAGATCTATTGCTTAAAATTAACTTTCTTATTTTCTCAGAGTTTTTTGATCCACCTGGTTCTCTTAATTTAATAAATGGTATATTTTTTTTTTTAAGAAAATTTTTTACATTTTTAATGTGCAGGCTTTTTCCAGAACCTTCAATTCCTTCAAAGGTAATAATTAATTTTTTATACATCGCCCCAAATTAAATAGTTAATAGATTTTATTATTCTTGAAAAAATATTAACTTTTTTAATGTTTTCGGATGCATAAAGGTCATATTCTTTTATTAAATCATCTTTATAAAAAATCTTAAGTTTAGCTACAATATCATCTTTTAATATGGGAGCTAAAATAGGCCCTTCATACTCAACTGTTCCTTTTAAATATTTTTTTCTAGCCTTGGGTATAGTTTTATATACATCTTCTTTTGTATGAACATCAATCGTGTTTTTTTTACCTAGCCATACATCCAAACTATCGAATTTTTCACTTTTTTTAGCAATTCTAATTGTATCAAAATTTGTTATTCCATATGTTAAAAGTTTTGCAGATTCTCTAGATCTAGAATTTTTAGTTTCAAAACCACTCCCTACTGCAATTAATCTTCTATCATTTCTTATCATTGATGATGCTAATGAATATTTTTCTGTTGAAAGATAACCAGTTTTAATACCATCAACTCCCATGTTTTTGTATAGCAATGGATTTCTATTGCCCTGGGTTATCGGATCTCCCCCTGTTCGTTCCCAAGTAAATTCTTCTTCTTTAAAATATTTATAATAATCAGGATAATTTTTTATTAAATAATTTGACATTATTAAAACATCTCTAACTGTAGAATAATTATAAGAAGAAGTAATACCAGATGAATTACTAAAATTAGTATTATCCATACCAATCTCTTTAGCTTTTTCAGTCATTATTATTGCAAATTCATCTTCTGTTCCCGCTATACCTTCAGCTAATGCGATACAGGCATCATTACCAGATGCAACTATTATACCTCTTAGTAAATCTTCAACACTTACTTGGTCGTTTACCATTATAAACATAGATGAATATCCAGCTTGTGACCATCTCCAAGCATTTTCAGAAACAAAAAATTTATCATCTAAGCTTAACTCGCCTTTTTTAAGTAAATCAAAAACAATTATAGAGGTCATTATTTTTGTCATTGAAGCTGGAAAAATTTTGGCATCCGCATCTTTTTCAAACAAAATTTCTCCTGATAAATAGTCCTGAAGTATAGCTGTTCTTGCATTCACATCAAATTCAGCTTTTGATGGAGAAATATAGACTGATAAAAAAGTTAATATAATAACAATTTTTAATTTTTGAAGCATGTTAATTTCTAATAATTTCTATACTGTCGAATTCTAAAGTTTTTATAGCATTAAAAGATTTTTTTAAAGAATTTAAATTTTCAAAAGGACCAAGAAAAACTCTGAATTTTGTACTAGATAATTTCTGTATATTTACATTTTTAATAGAAGTTTCATTAGATATTCTTGATTTCATTTGATCAGCTGATTTTTTAAAGTAAAAATCAGCAATCTTTAATATGTATTTAAAATTTTCTTTTTTAACTTTCTTTTTAGATTTCTTATTAATGCTAAGTTCTTTAATTTGTATATCATCAACAGGAGCTTTGTCTGCTACTTTCTTTTCTTCATCATAAGTTTTGGCTTTTTTAGCAATAAAGGACGAACCTTCAACAATTTCTTTAATTTCGATATATGGTTCTGAAGCATCTAATTCCAATTCATCACTTATACGTTTAGAAACAACAGAATTATAAAAATATGGATATCGAACATTTTTCCCTACCTTTGCAATTAAATATTTTGAATTACTCAAATTTGTAATTTTAACCGCAGTATCTTTTTTTAAATTCTTTTGAAATATAACTAAACTTCGATTTTCTATCTTTCCTTTAACTAGTTTTTCTTTATACAAATCATCATTATAAATTAAAGCAAAACCTTTATTTAAAAAATGATTTTTTGGTATTTCAGGTATTGATATATTATCAGTTTGTTTTGTAGCACATGCAAATAAAACAAAAAAAATCAACAATTTGAATAATTTATAAAACATTTTTAAACTCATCTTTAAGAGTACAAACGGCCAAGGCAAATCTTAGTGACCTATTCCATTTTAATATTAGTTCATAATTATGAAAAATCAAATAAGCAGGAGATAGATTTTCAGCATCGGGTATAATATCTTTATCAGGTGTCACAATGCCTACTAACGAATTCTTGTTAACACTGATTTCATTTATGTTATTAATATATTTTTTAAAATATGATATTTTTCTTTTGTTTTTAATTTTCTTTGCTGAAGTGTTTAAATATTTTTTAGGTATTTTTTCGTTAAGTTCAATTTTATAAAAGCATGGACTATTCTTTCTCCATCCTATATTTTTCAAATAGTTTGCAGCAGAAGCAAATGAGTCTTCAATTTCTTTTAACTCAATAACTAAATTTGAATTATAATCTATTGCGTAATTTTTAATTGTGCTTGGCATAAATTGGAAATTACCAAAGGCTCCGGCCCATGAACCATATAAAGTTTTATGATCAATTACACCGTCATCAATAAGTTTTAAAAGTATTAGTAACTCTTTTGTAAAAAATTCGCTTCTCCTTTTATCAAAACTTAAAGTAGAAATTGAAGATATAATATCCATTTTACCTAAATATTTACCAAAATTAGTTTCAATTCCCATAAGAGATAAAAGCAATTCTTTTTCAACTGCAAAATTTTTGTCAACTTCATTTATTAAATTCTTATTATTTTGATAAATATCCAAACCCTTCTTAATTTTTGCTTTATTAACTCTCTTGTTTATATATGTATATGTGTCTTCGTAAAACTCAGGTTGATAACGATCATATTCAATAACCTTTGATATGAATTCAGCATTATCCATAACAGCATTAACCGTTTTACTGGAGATACCAGCTTTTATTGCTCTATGTTTAAAATCTATAACCCATTGGGAAAAATCTGTAGCGTTACAAATAGAAATATAATGAATAAATAATAATAAAGATGCAAATAAAATTTTAATTATTTTCATATAGATCTTTTAGATAAATTGATACAGCAATCCAAATAATAATGAAACTTAATAGCTTATGAAAATTTAAATCTTCATTATAATAAAAAAAACCAAGTAAAAACTGACTTGTTGGTGTTATAAAAAAAATCATTCCTGATGGTCCAAGGCCAGATAATTCAACACCTTTAATATATAAAAATAAAGGAATCACAGTCATAGGTCCTGCAAGCATGATCAATGACATTAAAGAAAGATTTTCAAACGTAAAATCATTTTGATTGTTTTGTATTATAATATAAAAAAAAATAAGAACTAAAGGTAAAATAAATAAACTTTCAACTAATAATCCAATATCAGTTTCTACATTTATTTTTTTTCTTAATAGATTGTATACACTCCATAATAATGCAACTGAAAATCCTGTCCATGGCAAAGAAGAAAAGTTAAATAAAAGGTATATAGTCGAAATTAAAACTAAAAAAATAGAAATTATTCTTTTTTTATTTAATTTTTCTTTTAAAAAAATATAACCAAAAAAAACACTTAATATTGGAAAAATAAAATATCCGAAACTTGCATCAATGATTTTATTTGTAGCAACAGCATAGATCCAAACAGTCCAGTTACAAAAGATTAAAATAGCCGTAATGAACAAAATAAAAAAACTACTTTTATGTAAAATAACTTTTTTAAACGTGTGCCATTTTTTAAAAATTGTTGTTGTTATTATAAGAATAACACATGTCCAAATTGATCTATGAACAACAACTTCAAAAGTTCCTATGAATGTAATGTATTGAAAATAATATGTGCCTAGCACTCCCCACCAAAAAGATCCTATTGATGAAGAAATTATACCTTTATTAAACCTTGTAACATTCATTTTGTATATTTTTATTAGCTTTGCAGGTTTGTTAAAACGTTGGTCAAAATTATTTCATTCCACAAATATTGACCACAATCTTCTTTATTATTCACAAAATTATCTAGTTTCTTTATAAAAAATTTTTTATTGGTTAATTTATCCATTCTAACAAAATTATAAACGTTTTTTTCATTTAAAATTTTATGTCTTGGAAAAGCAAAGCCATGTTTTGGATTCTGAAATAATTTTTTAGGCAAATCTTTATTAAATTTTTTTTGAATAATTTTTTTATTATGGAAAAAATTATATAATTCGCTTACGTCAGTGTTTAAAGAATAATTAATTACATTTTTACTCAAAAGAGGACTTCTGTATTCCTTTGAATTTAGCATACTAGAAAAATCAGTTTTAAACAAAACTAAATTTGGTAAATAAAATTTATAAAAATATAACTGTGCATTTCTGAATGTATTTTTTGTAAATCTATGTTCATTACAAAAAAAATCTAATTCGTTATTAGTATCAAATAATTTATTTATTTCATTAAAAGTTAATGAAGACATCCACATTGGCACTAAATCCTGAAAATTATTATTAATAGAAGAAAAGAATTTTTTAGATTTGAAAGAAAAACTCATATAATTTCTATTTGCAGGAAGTAATTTGATTAAATTTTTTAATAAAGAATTAATAAAATTAGGTAATCTTTTAAAAATTTTAGCATAAATAAGTGCATTGAAAACAATGTATCCAAAGAAAGCTTCATCGCCACCATCACCTCCAATTACAACTTTTGTAGATCCGGTTTTCTTAATAATTGAGTAAGTCGGTAAAATAGAAGTATCACCACAGAGGTGATCTATATTTTTCAATATTATATCTAAGTTTATTTTATAATCAGAATCTGAAATATTAATAATATTTTTGTTAAAATTTTTAAAATGTTTATTAACGAAATCTGCTTCGTTAAAACTTTTTTCTTTAAAAGATAAAGTATAAGTTTGAAAATTTTCAAAAATTTTATTAAAAAAATTTGTAACAAGATATGAATCTATACCAGAACTAAGCAATGATTCTGGTTGAATATCGGAAATTGAATAATTTTTTATTACATCTGGAAAAAATTTATATAAATCAATATCTTTTTTAAAAAATGTATTAAAATCAGGTCCATTTTTTAAATCCCAATAAACTTTTTTACTTATTTTTTGATTTTTTAAATTGATTTTAATCATTTCACCAGGAGAAACTTGGTTAATATTTTTAAATAAAGTTTTTGTAGATGAAATTCCTGAATTAAAATAAAATTTTTGTATAGAATTATAATCTATAGATCTAGAAGAAGTTTTATCTTGAAAAATTCCATTTAATTGACTTGAAAAGATTATTTTATTTTTTTGAACTTCGTAAAAAAGAGGTTTTTGGCCAATGTAATCTCTGCTAAGAATAATTTCTGATTTATTAATGTCATAAATTGCAGTTGACCACATCCCATCAAAAAAATTAAACGCTTGATCACCCCAATATGAATAACTATTTACTAAAACTTCGGTATCAGAATTTGTAAGAAAAGTAATACCTTTTTTTAACAAAAAATCTTTAAGTTCTAAATGATTAAAAATTGTTCCGTTAAAAACACAAATTAAATTTTTATTAAATGAATACATTGGTTGCTTTCCAGAATTTTCATCTATTACAGCAAGGCGATTATTGCCAAAGCAAAAATTTAAATTTTTATCGTAAAAGAAGTTTTGATCATCCGGTCCTCTAAATTTTTGTACGGAAGAAATCTTCCTTAATAATTCAGGATTACAATCGCCAATTATTCCAAAGATTGCGCACATAGAGTTAATGATATATTCTTAAATCATGAAATATTCAATTATTGTACCTCTATATAATGAGGAAAAAAATGTAAAATTACTAGCTAAAGAGTTGTTCCATGCCTTAAATGAACTAAAAAAAACTAATGAAAGAGATTTTGAATTAATATTCGTAGATGATGGATCTAAAGATAATACTTTTAATGAATTAAAATCTATTAATGGTAAAGATTATAAAATACCTTTGATTTTAATAAAACATCGAAGAAATGTATCACAGTCAGCAGCTATATTGACTGGTATACATAAATCAAATTATGAAAATTTAATATTTTTAGATGGAGATTTACAAAATGACCCTGGAGATATTAATATTTTAGTGGAAAAATTTGAGACTGGATACGACATGGTTGTTGGTTGGAGAAAAAAAAGGCAAGATTCTTTTATTAATAAAACACTTCCAAGTTTATTAGCAAATTCGATTGTCAGATTATTTACCTCATCTAAAATTCATGATCACGGATGTGCTCTTAAAGTATTAAAAAGAAAAATTTTTGACGATTTAATAGAATGGAGTGGAGATTTTCATAGATTATTAGCTGCTAGAGCGTCTGACATGGGATTTAATGTTACTGAAATAGAAGTTAATCACAGACCTAGAAAATTTGGAAAATCTAATTATGGGTTTTCTAGAATTATAAAAGTATTAATGGATATAATTTACTTAGGATTTTTAAAAAATAAAAGAAAGTCTTTGTATTATTTTGGAATATTTGGATTCTCATCAATATTTCTTTCATTATTAGTTTTTTGTGCAATGATATATTGGAAATATTTTATAAGCGGTTCATTTATTTTAACACCGTTACCTATACTTGCTGTTTTTTTTCTATTAACAGGTATTAACTTTATATTAATTGGCATTATAGCCCAAACTATAATTTCAAAAAATGATGGAACGAAAGAAAATATAAACCAAAATTATATTGAAACTATCATTGATCAAAGAAAAGATTAATTATTAACAAAATATGAAAATATTTGTAGGTGGCACTGGATTTGCATCTTTTATATGTATTAAATTTTTAATTGAAAAAGGTATTAAACCAATTGTCTTTGATATAGATGATGAAATAAGTGAAAAAAGTATAAAAAAAATTAAGTCTCAGTCGTTATTTAATGAAAAGAATTTTTATCAATATAAGTCATCTTATATTGGTGGCTTATCTAATGTATGGTCAGGTGTAATATCAAAGTATGCAGAAAAAGATTTTTTAAAATGGCCAATAAATAAAAATGATTTAGATCCATATTATAGTGAAATTTTAAAATTTTTTGAAAAAGCTGAAATTAATTCTTTTTATAGCGATAATATTGATAAATTATTAAATTATAATTTTAAAAAACAAGATAATCAAAAAAACAATCAAATATATAAAGACAATGAACTTTCTATAGAATTTTCATCAATGCTTACAAAGAAAGTTAAAACTGACGATACCAAAAAAAATTTTAACGATTTTTTAAGACCATACAATATTAGAAGTTATATAGATCAACTTTCTAAAGAATCAAAAATATCACTAATAGAAGAAAAAATTATTAAAGTATCAGAGGAAAAAAATAAAGCATTTGTAGAAACAATTTCTAAACTAAATGAAAAAAGAAAATATGATTGTGATTATTTATTTTTAGGATGTGGGGCCGTATCATCATATCAGATTATAAAAAATTCTTTTAACAACTCTGATAAAAGTTTTAAAATTAAAAGTTCTAAAAAGATTGTTTTTCCAGTTAAATTCAAGGATATAGACAACTTTAAAAATAAATTTTTTAACAATTTTCCACTAATACAAGTAAACCATAATAATAAACCAATTTATTCACAAATATACAATTTAAATCCTAAGATTATAAATTTTATAATTCCATCTGTTAAAAACTTTAATAAATATTTTTTTCTTTTAAACTTTTTCAAAAATTATGGTTTTTCTTATTTTAGTATAGGATCAGATTATTCAGATGAATTTGAAATTGATAATAATAATAATATCAAAATTCATAAATCAAATTTTGAAATTAAAAGGATTATTTCTGAGTGTAATTTACTATTTAATAAAAGTTTTTTGAATGGTCAAATTACACATATTAATCTTCCATTTAAAATGAAGTCTCTAAGCGGAAATCATTTTGGTGCAGTATTTCCAATGAGATTAAATAAAACAAATTTTTTTGATAGTGACACTTATGGAAGAGTTGGAAATTTTAAAAGAATTTCGATTACAGATTCATCAATATTTTCAGACTTACCGTCTTGTCCGCCTACATTAACTATATTAGCAAATTCATTAAGAATTACTAAGGAGATTGTAAAAGAAAATTTTTTTATAAAATAGAAATTATTTTCTATAAACAAGTAGTTCTAATTTTTTTTTATTTTTACCTTTTTTTTTTAAAAAAAAATTTTTTAATTGATATAAACTTCTGACATGCTCGTATGTTTCAATTGTAATAGTATCAACAAGTAAAAAATTATTTTTATTAAAATATTCAATGCGATCAGTATATTTATTCTCATTTGAAATTAATACGGTATTTATTTTTTTAATCTTATTTTCAAACGTATCTTTAAATTTTTCTTGGTGATTAAGTTTGTTGTACATAAATGCTCGCCATTTTAAATCAAAAAAACTAACTAATTGATGTGTGTCAATTCCATTTTCATCTTCTCTTAATAACATTTCGTATCTATCAGCAGCACCTAAAATTAGTATTGGTTTTTTAAGATTTTCTTTTCTATATGTATTAAAATTTTCAAGATTATTTTTTTCTTCTAAATTATAGTGCAAATAAATTCGACCTATCTTGTTAAAATTATAGATCTGTATCGACGACAATATTAATGATGGTAAAAATAATATTACAAAAATCAACTTTAAATTAAATGTCAACTTATTATAATCAATTAAATGAATACCTATTAATAAGAAAATACCTAATAGCATTAGATGATTAAATCCTGCACCTTTTAAAATTCCAACAATTGAAGATTGAATAAAAATAAATATAAATATCAGAAGCAAAAAAAACTTTTTTTTATCTTTTCTAAAATCTTTCATAAATATAATAAAAGAAGTTAAAAAGATTAATAAATATGAATTTTTAACCCCATATATAAATATTTTTTTAACATAATCGTCATATTCTAAATTTTTTAATATTATACTTGGCGATCTATCCAAAAGGCTAAAATTGTTAAAGCCAGTTAAAAAGTTTAGTAAAATTATTGAAATTAGAATAACTGAAAAAAGTAAAACTATTTCTTTAAATTTTTTAAAATATAAAAAGTAAAAAAATATAGAAGCAAATCCAAATATAAAATTTTGCTTAATAGTCCATGCAAATACCAATGTAAAAATTGTGAAGAATAATAAATATTTGTTTTCTTTATCAATATAATTCAAAAATAAATAAATAGAAAAAAAAGCTAAAGTAATTGCTAAAAAGTCTGGCCTGTAAGTTATAATCCACCAGGAACTAAGTTGGTGATATAATAAGAAAGATAAAACAATAGAATAAAATAAATATTTCTTATCTGCAAAATAACTTTTATTTAAGTTTATATTGTCGCAAATCTTTAAAATTATATAACCAAGTAAAAAAATAATAAGTGTAGTTATTAATCTTGAGCTAATTAAATAAGATATACCAAATAAATCTAATAATTTTACAATTGGAAAATACAATAAATGAAAATTATATCCGTAAATTTCATATAAAATTTCGTTTTCATTATTTAAATAAAAATCATTTTGATTTAAGAGATTGTACAAATAATTTAGCGTAGAAACTTCAACACCAGAGGTAACATATAAATCGTAAGATTGAAAAAAAGAGATAATTTTTAATAAAAATAAAAAAAAGGATTGAAGTAAGAAAAAAGTAATTATAGATAAAATTACAAAGTTTATTTTATTTTTTAACATTTATCTTTTGTAAATTTCTAATTTTAAATAACTTTTTTTAACTTCTTTTTTTTTAAATAAAAAATCACTAATTCTTGAAATAATATTTGCGCTTGAATAAATAGAATATGTTTGACCATTATGTTTATAACGATGTACAACATAAGTAGCTATACTAACAGTATCATCAAGAATAAAATTATTTTTTTTTAAATAGTTTATATTTATTTGATGTGCGTGGTCGTTTAAAACTAACACTGTATTGATCTTAGAAAATTTACTATTAAATATTTTATCATATTTATCTTGTTCTGATTTTCTATAAAACATGAATTCTCTCCAACTAGAATCAAAAAAACTAACTAATTGATGTGTGTCAATTCCATTTTCATCTTCTCTTAATAACATTTCGTATCTATCAGTGGCGCCTAAAATTAGTATTGGTTTTTTAAGATTTTCTTTTCTATATGTATTAAAATTTTCAAGATTATTTTTTTCTTCTAAATTATAGTGCAAATAAATTCGACCTATCTTGTTAAAATTATAGATCTGTATCGACGACAATATTAATGATGGTAAAAGAAATATAATGAAGATAATTCTATAATTAAGAGACAACTTTTTATAATCAATTAAATGAATACCTATTAATAAGAAAATACCTAATAGCATTAGATGATTAAATCCTGCACCTTTTAAAATTCCAACAATTGAAGATTGAATAAAAATAAATATAAATATCAGAAGCAAAAAAAACTTTTTTTTATCTTTTCTAAAATCTTTCATAAATATAATAAAAGAAGTTAAAAAGATTAATAAATATGAATTTTTAACCCCATATATAAATATTTTTTTAACATAATCGTCATATTCTAAATTTTTTAATATTATACTTGGCGATCTATCCAAAAGGCTAAAATTGTTAAAGCCAGTTAAAAAGTTTAGTAAAATTATTGAAATTAGAATAACTGAAAAAAGTAAAACTATTTCTTTAAATTTTTTAAAATATAAAAAGTAAAAAAATATAGAAGCAAATCCAAATATAAAATTTTGCTTAATAGTCCATGCAAATACCAATGTAAAAATTGTGAAGAATAATAAATATTTGTTTTCTTTATCAATATAATTCAAAAATAAATAAATAGAAAAAAAAGCTAAAGTAATTGCTAAAAAGTCTGGCCTGTAAGTTATAATCCACCAGGAACTAAGTTGGTGATATAATAAGAAAGATAAAACAATAGAATAAAATAAATATTTCTTATCTGCAAAATAACTTTTATTTAAGTTTATATTGTCGCAAATCTTTAAAATTATATAACCAAGTAAAAAAATAATAAGTGTAGTTATTAATCTTGAGCTAATTAAATAAGATATACCAAATAAATCTAATAATTTTACAATTGGAAAATACAATAAATGAAAATTATATCCGTAAATTTCATATAAAATTTCGTTTTCATTATTTAAATAAAAATCATTTTGATTTAAGAGATTGTACAAATAATTTAGCGTAGATACTTCGGCGCCAGAGGTAACATATAAATCGTAAGATTGAAAAAAAGAGATAATTTTTAATAAAAATAAAAAAAAGGATTGAAGTAAGAAAAAAGTAATTATAGATAAAATTACAAAGTTTATTTTATTTTTTAACATTAAGAATTATTGTTATTATCAAAATATTACAGTCCTTTATATGATGAAATTGTATTAAATAATAAACAAATTAAAAATTAATAAATTAAATTTATTACTTTTTTTGTTGAATTTAATTATTTTAATTATAAAACCAACCGTATGGAGAGATGGCTGAGCGGTTGAAAGCACCGGTCTTGAAAACCGGCAAAGGGGCAACTCTTTCCTGGGTTCGAATCCCAGTCTCTCCGCCATTTAGTTTTTTAAACTAAAATTTTTAAATATTATTGTAATTCTATTAATTTTCACTTTGCTATTTGATTGAATGCCTTGCTTAAATTTATAAAGGCTATCATCATCTACTTTCAATAAATCTAGTAAATCTTCCAATTCTTTATTAGTAAGTTTATCTATATAATTTTTAACAAAAGAACGTAAAAGTATGTCCATTTCTTTTGTTCCCCTATAGCTTGACTGATAAATAATTTTTTTTTTTAAAACTTCAATATCAAGAGACATAATTAATAATATATTATATTTAATATAAAAAATATGAATAATTATGAATATTTATTAAACGATTTAACTACACTAAAGGGCGTAGGTAAAAAGATTTCCAAAATATTAAAAAAAAAAAGAATAAATAATTTATTTGATTTATTATTTAGGCTTCCACAATCATATACTGATAGAACTGAAAGATTTAAAATAAAGGATCTTAAAATTGGAGAAATATCTACTGTAAACGTTGTGGTTAAAAAATATTCTTTTCCACGTATAAGAAATTTACCTAATAAAGTTATATGTGAAGACGAAACTGGATTTATTGATTGTGTTTTTTTTAATAGTTACGAGGGCTATATTAGAAAAGTACTTCCTATAAATCAGGAAGTTTCCATAAGTGGAAAAATAAACTATTTCAAAAATAGATATCAAATTACCAATCCGACATATGTATCTAAAGAAAGCACATTAATAGAAAAAATACATAATAAATATTCATTAACCGAAGGTATAAGTGAAAAAACTTACAATAAAATAATAAATCAAATCTTAGAAAATCTACCAAATTTGTCAGAATGGTTAAATCAAAATATTTTAAAAAAGTTTGAAAATAAAAGTTGGAAGGATTCAATAATTAAACTTCATGACCCAAAAAATATTTCTAATTACGATAGTAGTTTTTATAAAAGATTGGTTTTTGATGAAATTTTAGCATCTTTTTTAGTTTTGTCTGAAATAAGAAAGTCTATTAAAAAAATTAAAAAAAAAAATAAAATAATTAATATTAATATATTCAATGATTTAAAAAAAAAATTAAATTTCGATTTAACTAATGATCAAATAAAAGTTTTAAATGAAATAAATAACGATTTATCTTCAAGTTATAAAATGTTTAGAATATTACAAGGTGATGTGGGAACTGGAAAAACAATTGTAGCACTTGTTTCAGCATTAAATGTTATAGACTGTGGTTATCAAGTAGCATTTATGGCTCCTACTGAAATTTTAGCAAATCAACACTACTTATTAGCAAAAAAATTATTTAACAAAAAAATCAATATTGAATTAATTACAAGCAAGACAGATATAAAAATTAAAAAAAACATCCAAAAAAAAGCTATACGAAATGAATTAAATATAATTTTTGGCACTCATTCATTGTTTCAAAAAAAAATGAATTTTTTTAATCTTGGTTATATAATTATAGATGAACAACATAAATTTGGTGTTAAGCAAAGGAAAGAACTTTCTGATAAAGGCGGGCCAAATTGCGATGTCCTTTTAATGTCAGCAACACCTATACCGCGGACTCTTACAATGACTATTTTTGGCGATATGGATTTATCAATAATTAAAGAAAAACCTTACCATAGAAAAGAAATAAAAACATATAGTAAACTTGATACAAAAATTAATGAAGTGATAAATTTTGTAAAAAAAGAAATTGAAAATGATAATCAAATATTTTGGGTTTGCCCACTAATAGAAGAATCTAAAAAAATAGATCATCAATCAGCAGTTAATAAATATGAATTTTTAAAAAAAATTTTTCCTGGAAAAGTTGCAATTATACATGGAAATATTGAATCTAAAGAAAAAGATAAAATTTTAAAAAAATTTCAAGAAAAAAAATATTCTATATTAGTATCAACAACAATAATAGAAGTTGGCATAGATTTTCCAAATGCTAATGTTATCGTTATAGAGAATTCAAATAAGTTCGGATTATCTCAACTACATCAACTTAGAGGAAGAGTTGGAAGAGGAAAAAAGCAAGGCACTTGTATTCTTATGTTCAAGTCTAATCTAAGTATAAATGCTAAAAAAAGAATAAATATTTTAAAAAATTCTAATGATGGTTTTTATATTTCAGAAGAAGATATGAAATTAAGAGGATATGGAGATATATTGGGTTTCAAACAAAGTGGAGTAAAAAAATTTAGGTTAGCGGATCCCATAAAAAATCAGGATTTATTTTTGCTTGCGAAGAATGAAGTTAATAGAATAGAAAATGAAGAAAAAAATTTAATTAAATATATTCCTCTAATAAAGTTATACGATCAAGCCGAAATTATTAATGATATAGTTTAACGATTAGGATTTGAGGTTCCAGCTGATACAATAAATTTTGAAGCTTCTTCAAAAGTCATATCTAAATATATAACTTCTCTTTTTGGAAACATAAGTAAAAATCCACTAGTTGGATTTGGTGTAGTTGGTACAAAAACATTAACCAATGGTTCCTTTGCTTTTTTTGATATTTCTCCTGTGTTATCTTTAGTAGCAAATCCTACTGCCCAACTACCCTTTCTTGGATATTCTACTAGAACAACGGTCTTTTTATTTCTTCTTCTTGGGGCTAGTGTCTCAGCCATTTGTCCAATAGCAGAATAAATTGTTCTCAAAATTGGAATTTTTTTTAATAAATCATTAAATAATTGTAAAATCTTTTTACCAATAAATGATAGTGATAATCCTCCAATAAAGGTTATAAATAATACTGATAGTATAATTTCTAAACCTGGTATTGCAAAAGGCAAATAGCTATTAGGGTTGATTTCTGATGGAACTAATTTTGATGAAATAGAGATAAAAAATTTTGTTAAATACAAAGTGATACCAATAGGGACAAGTACCACTATACCTGTTATAAAATAGTTTCTTAATTTACCAATGATTGATTTGCTTTTTCTTTTTAATCTGGCCATATTGAATCAAGTAATTTATATTATAGTAATTTAAAGGATGAATCGAAGAAAATTTTTACATTTATTGAGTTGTGGATGCTTAACTTTAGGTGTGCATTCATGCACAACTGCTCCTATTACTGAAAGAAAACAACTAAAATTAATTCCTGAACATAAATTAAATGCTCAAGCTAGACAGATATACGAAGAAATAAAGAAAAAAGAAAAAATGAGCGAAGATGAAGATACTTTAAATCAAATAAAGGACATTGGTAAAAAAATGGAAGATTCTATAAGTAATTATTTCATGAGAGAAAATCTTGTTGATCCAACTCTAAATTTTGATTGGGAATATATTCTTATAGAAAACAAGAAAGTTAAAAATGCTTGGTGTATGCCTGGTGGAAAAATAGCTGTTTATACAGGTATGCTTGAAATTACAAAAAATATAAATGGTTTAGCTGCTGTATTAGGACATGAAATAGCACATGCTGTTGCTAAACATTCGGTTGAAAGAGCAAGTAGAAATGTAGCAATAAATGTTGTTACTCAAGTCACAGACGCATTGTCAGGGGGAAAATTATCTACAATTAACAGAACGACAGGAATAAATACGGTTGGTTTATTAACAAAAATGGGAATAGTTAATCCTTTTAATAGAAAACAAGAATCTGAAGCTGATTATTTAGGATTAATATTTGCATCATTATCGGGTTTTGACATAAGAGAAACAATAAATGTTTGGGAAAGAATGAGTGAAACAAACAAAGGTAAAAGACCACCAGAGTTTATGAGTACACACCCATCACCTGAAAATAGAAAAAAGAAAATTAAATCCTGGGTAGCTGAAATTACCTTAAAGTACCCACCAATAAGTTAATATTAATTATTTGGTGAGCCGTGCTGGATTCGAACCAGCGACCCATTCCTTAAAAGGGAATTGCTCTACCAACTGAGCTAACGGCCCAAAAAGATTTCTTATAGTGTTTTTTTTAAAATAATCAACGCAAAACTATTACAACTTGTTAATGTACTTATTGTGAAAATCATCAAAAGTACCTTTTTTGATGTTTTCTCTTATAGCATTCATTAATTCCTGGTAAAAATTAATATTATGTAGTGTTAATATCATTGAAGCTAAAATTTCATTAGAATTAAATAGGTGGTTTAAATAATTCTTTGAATACATATTTAAATTAAAATTAGAAGCATTTTTATCTAAAGGTTCATTATCTTTTTGATATTTTGCATTTCTTATATTAATCCTCCCATTCCAAGTAAATGCAAGACCAGTCCTACCAGATCTTGTTGGCATTACACAATCAAACATATCAATGCCTCTTTTAACTGCACCGATAATGTCAGATGGGGTGCCAACACCCATTAAATATCTTGGTTTACTTTCTGGTAAATCATTTTTTAAGTAATCTAGAACTGTGAACATTTGATTTTGTGTTTCTCCCACTGCAAGTCCTCCAATTGCGTAACCATCAAAATTTATTTTTATTAATTCTTTTAATGAATTTAATCGAAGATCCTTAAACAAACCTCCCTGTATAATCCCAAATAAGGCTTTGTGGTTAGTTTCTCCAAAAGCTTTTTTTGATCTCGCAGCCCAGTACATAGATAAATTCATAGATTTTTCAATTAATTTGTAATCATTTGATTTTTTAGGACATTCATCCATTACCATTAAAATGTCCGAGTTTAACCCTTTTTGAATTCTTATACTTTCTTCAGGACTAAGTATAATTTTCTTACCATCAATATGAGAATTAAAAACTGCACCTTTTTCTCGATCAATTTTATTTAGTTTAGATAAAGACATAACTTGAAAGCCACCTGAGTCAGTTAAAATTGGCATTGAACAGTTCATGAATTTATGTAAGCCGCCGGCAGATTCAATTCTTTTTAAACCAGGCCTTAACATTAAATGATAAGTATTAGCTAAAATAATTTGTGATCCAGTTTTTTTAATATCTTCAATAAATGCTGCCTTTACCGTTCCTTGTGTTCCAACAGGCATAAAAGCTGGAGTATTAATATCTCCTTTGCTGGTTTCAATTAAACCTACTCTTGAATGTTTATCTTTATTAATGACATTAAATTTAAACTTTTTTAATGTCATTATTAGTTTGTTACAACGATTTAAAGCTTAAAATTTTATCAGGATTTTCTACAGAACCATTAGGATCGCCTCTTTTAATTTTATCTACAAATTCCATACCTTCGACAACTTTACCAAATACCGTGTATTGTCTATCTAAAAAAGGAGCAGCTTCAAAACAAATAAAAAATTGACTATTTGCACTGTTAGGATCAGAAGTTCTCGCCATTGATACAGTTCCTCTTTCATGAGGTAAATCACTAAATTCTTGTTTCAAATCTGGCAAATCTGAATTACCAGTCCCTGCTCTATTTAAATTAAAATCTTTAGATGAAGAGTTTCCAAATTGAACATCTCCAGTTTGCGCCATAAATCCATCTATGACTCTATGAAAAACTACATTATCATATTTTCCACTATTAGCTAAATTTTTAATTCTCTCAGTATGATTAGGTGCAACATCATCATATAGTTCAATTTTTACATCACCATCTTTTAATTTTAAAATCATAAAATTCTCCTTTGCTAATGTTTGATTTGTTAAAAAAAAAAAAATTAATATATTTATTAATAATTTCATAATAATTTATTCTTTAAAGCTTTAATGGTACTTTTGGTGGTAAATTTTCTAATATCTCCTTTAAGTTCAGCTATTTCTTTTACAAATCTTGATGAAATTATTTGATTTTCCACATCAGACATCACAAAAACAGTTTCAATACTTTTATTCAATTTTCTGTTCATACCAGCAAGTTGAAATTCGTACTCAAAATCTGATACAGCTCTTAAGCCACGTAAAATTATATTTGATTTATATTTTTTACATAAATTAGTAGTTAAGGATTTAAACGCAATAACCTTAACCTTATTTGATTTAATTTTAGAATCTTTAAATATAGCTTTTTTTACTAGATTAATTCTTTCACTTATTTCAAAAAGATAGTTTTTATTATTACTGTCGGAAACTGCTATAATAACTTGATCAAAAATTTTTAAAGCTTTCTTTATAACATCAATATGGCCGTATGTTATAGGATCAAAGGTACCTGGGTAGATAGCTTTTTTTTTCATTCTATTAAATTATCATCTATTTTAGTAGCGGATACAACTTTTTCTTCACCAGATAATTTAATAATTCGTACACCTTGTGTATTTCTTCCAGCAACTCTAATTTCTTTAACAGCACATCTTATAACTTTTCCTTTGTTGGTAGATATCAATATCGCGTCACCTTCGTTTACTGGAAATGACGATGATACATTTCCATTTCGAGCAGAATTTACGATTCCTATAATACCCTTGCCTCCTCTACCAGTAACTCTAAAATCATAGTGTGATGTTCTTTTACCAAATCCATTTTCTGTAATAGATAAAATATATTTTTCTTTTGCTTTAATTTCGGATTGTACGTCTTTAGAATTTTTCCCGTTTTGTTTTCTTTTAACTTCGTGATCTATAATTGATAAAGAAACTATAGAATCTTTATCTGATAAATTTATTCCTCTTATACCTTTTGAAGATCTACCTTTAAAAATTCTTAATTTTTTTGACTCAAACCTTATGCATTTACCTAATTTAGTACTTAAAATTATGTCTTGTTCATCTTTACAAATTTTTACACCAATTATTTTATCATTACTATCGAGTTTCATTGCAATTTTTCCAGATGCATTAATTGATAAGAAGTCTTCTAAATTATTTTTTCTAATTTTTCCATTTGCTGTAGCAAAAACTATTTGTAAATTTTTCCATTCGGATTCATTTTCAGGGAAAGCCATTATTGAGCTTATTGTGGTATGATTTTTTAATGGCAATATATGGTGTAAAGATTTGCCTTTTGATGAAGATGAGCCTTCGGGTATTTTCCAAGCTTTTAATTTATAAACTAAACCTTCGGATGAAAAAAATAATACTGAGGAATGTGTATTTACAGATAGAGTTTGAACTACTGAATCTTCATCTCTAGTTTTTATTCCTGATTTACCTTTTCCTCCTCTTTTTTGTTGTTTTACACTACTTAATGCTCCTCTTTTAATATAATTTTTAGCTGTGACGGTAATTATGACAGACTCTTTCTGTATAGTTTCTTCAATGTCATAATTTAGCACAGCATCAATAATTTTAGTACGTCTAGGTACAGCAAACTTATCTTTTATATTTTGCAATTCATTGCTTATTACTTTTAGTAATTCTTTTTTAGAATTAATAATTTTTTTGTAAAAATAAATAAGTTCAGAAAGTTTTTTAATTTCAATTTGAATTTCATTAATTCCTAGAGCGGTTAATTTTTGCAGCCTTAATTCTAGGATAGCTAAAACTTGTTTTTCTGAAAAAGAATATAATTTGTTAGCTTTTTTATTTTCAACTAATTTTATTAAATTCATCGATTTGCTTATTTTCCATTTTTGATTTAGTAAAGATTTTTTAGCATCTTCTGGATTCTTAGAATTTCTTATTATTTTTATAACTTTATCTATATTTTCAACTGAAACCGAAAGTCCAATTAATATATGAGCTCTTTCTTCAGCTTTATATAAATCAAATTTTGTTCTCTTTATTATTACATCTTCTCTAAATTTAAGAAAATTTTCTAAAAAATCTTTTAAATTGCAAGTTTTAGGTTTCTTGTCAACAATTGCTAAAGTATTAAATCCAAATGAACTTTCAATGGATGTATATTTGTAAAGTTGTCTTTTAATTGTTTCTGGCTCAACATTTGATCTAAGATCTATAGCAACCCTGATTCCTTCTCTATTAGACTCATCTCTAATATCTCTAATACCTTCAATTTTTTTTTCTCTTACAAGTTCAGCTATTCTTTCATTTAGAGTTGATTTATTAACTTGATAAGGAATTGATGTTATTACTAATCTTTCTTTACCTTTTCGAGTTTGTTCAATACTCATTTCTCCTCTAATTTTGAAAGAACCTCGACCAGATTTGTAGCCTTCTTTGATTATTTGTTTACCAATAATTACACCCCCTGTTGGAAAATCAGGTCCAGGTATATGCTTCATTAATTCGTTAATTTTTATTTCTTTGTTCTCTATTAAAGCCAAAGTTCCATTAATAATTTCTCCTAAATTATGAGGTGGAATACTAGTTGCCATTCCAACAGCTATACCTCCAGCTCCATTTACTAATAGATTTGGATATTGAGCTGGTAAAACAGTAGGCTCTTTTTCTGTTTCATCATAATTGCTTTTAAAATCTACCGTTTTTTTATCAATATCATCTATTAAAAATTGTGAAACTTTTGACAATCTAGTTTCTGTATATCTCATTGCAGCAGGTGGATCTCCGTCTACAGATCCAAAATTCCCTTGTCCATCAATAAGGGGTAAACTCATAGAAAAATCTTGCACCATTCTAACTAAAGCATCATAAACTGATTGATCTCCATGAGGGTGATATTTACCTATTACGTCTCCGACAATTCTTGCTGATTTTCTAAATTGCTTAGTCCAATCATAACTTCCTTTATACATTGCATAAAGTATTCTTCTATGAACTGGTTTAAGACCATCTCTTATGTCAGGAAGAGCTCTACTTACGATAACGCTCATTGCATATGATAAATAAGACGAACTCATTTCGTCATACATTGCAATAGGTTTAATATTCTTTGTTTCTGATCCTTTAGAAGTATCGATATTTTGCATAAAAACTAAAATGGAATTTCGTCATCCATATCGTTTTGTGGTGGATTTGAAGATTCATCATTTGTTGATGTTTTTGATATATTGCTATTTTGAACACCACCACTTCCACCCAGCATAGTTAATGAAGAATTATAACCTTGTATGATTATTTCTGTTGAATATTTGTCTTGACCCGTCTGTTCATCTTTCCATTTTCTTGTAGATAATTGACCTTCAATATATATTTGAGCACCTTTCTTTAAATATTGCTGAACCACATTTACCAAACCTTCGTTAAATACAACTATACGGTGCCATTCCGTTTTTTCTTTTTTTTCACCACTATTCTTATCTTTCCAAGTTTGACTTGTAGCTAAACTTAACCTAGCGACACTCTTACCATTAACCATTTGTTTAATTTCAGGGTCTGCGCCTAAACGGCCTATTAATAATACTTTATTTAAACTGCCTGCCATAATATTTTAAGATTTTAAATTTATATAATATATATTTATATCATAATTTAATGTGAATATTAATTTTATTAATTTAAAGCAACAAAAAATATGCTTAAAAAGATAGTTATTAAGGGTGCAAAAGAACACAATCTAAAGAATATTTCTTTAGAGATACCAAAAGACCAATTTGTTGTAATAACAGGCCTGTCTGGTTCAGGAAAATCATCATTAGCATTCGACACTATATATGCCGAAGGTCAAAGAAGATATGTCGAAAGTTTGTCGGCTTACGCAAGACAATTTTTAGATAAAATGAAAAAACCTAAAGTAGATTTAATTGAAGGTTTGAGCCCTGCCATTTCAATTGAGCAAAAAAATACTTCTAAAAATCCAAGATCAACAGTAGCTACAGTTACAGAAATATACGACTATATGAGAGTGTTGTTTTCTAGAGCTGGAACACCATATTCTCCTTTTACAGGTAAACCTATAACTTCACAAACGATTTCACAAATAGTAGATAAAATTAAAGAGTTACCAAAAAAATCCACTATATATATTTATGCACCTGTGGTTAGAGGTCGTAAAGGTGAGTATAAAAAAGATATTTTAAATTATAAAAAAAGAGGATTTAGAAAAATTAAAATTGATGATAAACTATACGAAATTGATAAAGCTCCTGAACTAAATAAAAAAGTTAAGCACAATATTTCTATTCTTGTTGACAGAATAATTATTAATTCAAATCTTGGTAATAGACTTGCCGAAAGTGTTGAAACATCTGTAAATCTTTCTAATGGGCTTGTTCATATAGAGTATGAAAATGAAACTTTGCCACAAAAATATAGAAAAATGGAAAAAATAATTTTTTCAACTAAGTTCGCGTGTCCTGAAAGTGGATTTACAATCGAAGAAATAGAGCCAAGACTATTTTCATTTAATAGTCCTTATGGAGCATGTGAAGAATGTGAGGGTATAGGTATAAAATTAAATATAGATCCAAATTTAGTTGTGCCTGATACAAAAAAAAATATTGCTGATGGTGCTATTGAACCATGGTCAAAATCTACAACTTTATATTATGCTCAAACATTATCTTCATTAGCTAAACATTATAAATTTTCTCTAAACGATCCATGGAAAAAATTACCAAAAAAAATTCAAGATATAATTTTATATGGCTCAGGTGATGACGAAATAAAATTCACTTATGATGATGGTTACGAAAAATATACTACTGCAAAGAAATCTTTTGAAGGTGTTGTAAATAACCTAGAAAGGAGATTTTTAGAAACCGATAGTGATTGGACAAGAGAAGAAATTAGTCAATACCAGTCGGACAAAAAATGTGAAACATGTACTGGTTTTAGATTAAAAGAAGAAGCTTTATGTGTTAAAATTAACGATTTACATATTGGAGAAGTTACTCATAAATCCATTTTAGATGCAAATCGTTGGTTTAATGACCTTGAAAAAAAACTAGACCACAAACAATTTAAAATTGCAGAACATATATTAAAAGAAATAAATGAAAGATTGAATTTCCTATTAAATGTTGGACTTGATTATTTAACTTTAGCAAGAGAATCTGGAACCTTGTCTGGTGGTGAGTCTCAAAGGATTAGATTAGCATCTCAAATAGGTTCGGGTTTAACTGGAGTTTTATATGTGTTAGATGAACCGTCAATAGGATTACATCAGAAAGATAATATTAAATTAATAAATGCACTAAAAAGATTAAGGGATCTGGGTAATACTGTTATTGTAGTAGAACATGATACGGAAACAATGGCTAATGCAGACCATATTATAGATTTAGGACCAGAAGCAGGAAATGATGGAGGGCAAGTTGTAGTACAAGGTAATTACAATGATATATTTAATAGTGAAAAAAGTATTACTGGGAAGTATTTATCCTATAAAAAATTTATTCCTGTGCCTCAAAAAAGACGTTTAGCAAAAAATGGCAGGTTCCTTGAAATTAGTGGAGCGTCGGGAAATAATTTAAACAATGTTAATTTAAAAATACCTCTTGGCACATTTACTTGTGTTACTGGTGTATCAGGAAGTGGTAAATCAACACTAATTTTGCAAACTTTATACCACGCGTTAAATTTAACTTTAAACAATAACAAATCTCGAAAGATTCCTAAACCATTTAGAGGATTTAAAGGAACTGAATTAATTGACAAGGTTATAGATATAGATCAATCACCAATAGGAAGAACACCAAGATCAAACCCCGCAACATACACGGGTGCCTTTGGACCAATAAGAGATTGGTTTACAGGACTGCCAGAATCTAAAAGTAGAGGTTATAAACCAGGTAGATTTTCTTTTAATGTTAAAGGTGGTCGTTGTGAAGCTTGTGAAGGTGATGGTGTAATAACTTATGAAATGCATTTTTTACCAGATGTTTATATAACTTGTGATGAATGCAAAGGTAGCAGATATAACAGAGAAACTTTAGAAATTAAATTTAAAGATAAAAGTATCGCTGATGTATTAAATATGACAGTTGATGAGGGTTGTGACTTTTTTGAAAATATTTCAAATATTAGGTCAAAATTACTTACTCTTAAAAAAGTTGGCCTTGGATATATAAAAATTGGTCAACAAGCAACAACTTTGTCTGGTGGTGAGGCACAAAGAATTAAACTTGCTAAAGAACTATCAAAAAGATCTACTGGAAGAACAATGTATATTTTAGATGAACCCACTACAGGTTTACATCAGCATGATATAAAAAAATTACTAGAAATACTTCATACATTTGTTTCTTTAGGAAACACTGTTGTTGTTATAGAGCATAATTTAGATGTTATAAAAACTGCAGACTACATTGTTGATATGGGCCCTGAAGGCGGTGTTAATGGTGGAAATATTATAGCAGAAGGCAAACCTGAAGATATATGCGACAAAAATAATAGCCATACAGCAAAATACCTTAAAGAAATACTAGAAAAAAAATATAAAAAAACAGCGTAAAATA
>CACENJ010000008.1 GCA_902560855.1 uncultured Pelagibacteraceae bacterium | reverse complement strand
TCCATTAATCCATGGATCGGTGCTTAAAACAGGAATATCATCAAAAACTGTTAAAGTTGCATTTCCAATAGTTTCGAATCCTATCATCTTTAATTTTTTTAGCGTGAAGTTTCTTTTGTTATTTCTTCTTTACAAAATTTTCTAGCTTCATTTATATCAAATGACTCAGAAACATTTTTTTGCGCTACCATACATGCAGAAATTGTTTTATTTAAATTATAGTCAGAATTTACCGTCCGAAAAATATAAAGAGCAATTACTGCAAATACTATTATAGCAATCATTTTAAAATTGTTTGTCATCATCATTAATATATTTTAGTACAAGCTTTAATTATAGTCATTTATTTATAAGGATAATTGTTAAAATATTAATATTTTAATTACTATTATGATACATTAAAACTAGTTTGATATTATGAATTTTATTAAAAATTACTCAACAATAAACATTTGTGATATTGGCTCAAGCCCTTGTGAATCTACACCTTTTATAGATAAGTTGTTAAATAATACGGACTCAAAGATAATAGGTTTTGAACCCAACAATGATGAGTTTAAAAAACTGAAAAATTCACCAAATAAAGAATATTATAATTATGCAATTGGTGACGGAAAGATTAAAAATTTAAATATTTGTGCTATGCCCGGAATGACATCTTTTTTAGAACCGGATATTGAATATTTAAAACTTTTCCATGGTTTTGAAAAATGGTCTCAAGTATTAAAAAAAGTACCAGTTAAAACAAAAAAATTAGATCAAATAGAAAATAAATTCGACTTAATAAAAATAGACGTTCAAGGTTATGAGTCTGAAATAATAAAAAATGGAAAAAATAAAATTAAAGACTCTCTTGTCGTACAAATTGAAACTTCTCCAATTCCTCTTTACCACAATGAAAAACCTTTTTCTTATGTTTGCAATCAGTTAGAAGAATTAGGATTTAATTTACATATGTTTAACAACATAAATACAAGAATTTTTAAACCTATGGTTCTAAATAATAATATTTACTCTGGTCTAAAACATCTATTTCAGCTTGATTGTGTGTTCATAAAAAAATTAAATAATTTAAAAGAAATTGATGCTGACAGTTTAAAAAAAATTATACTTATTATGTTTTGGTCTTTTCAATCTTACGATTTAGTGCACTTACTAATCACTAAACTAGATGCATTAACAGGAGAAAATAATCTAGAAAATTTTTTGAAACATAAAATAGATTTTAAAAAAAATTACTAAGTTAATTATGCAAAAATCCCATTACAATTTATTGTTTTATTTTACTTTAATTATTATTCTGTTTGGGGCTTATTGTGCTTTTAAAATTGGACTGTTTGCAGATGAACCGTATCATCACACAAATGGTGGTTTGCGTTTCTTATACTTACAAAGTATGGGAAATTTTAAAGGTTATGATTGGGAAAACACTAAATGGTATCCAGGATTGTATGATACAATTGTTTATGCACTATGTAGGTTGTTTGATAATTTTATAGACGCAAAATATACAGCAGAAATTAGACACTTTATAAACTATTCGTTCTCTATTTTTGGAGTGATTGGATTGTTTTTTGTAAATAAAAAAATATTTAATAAAGAAATAGCAATATTATCATGTATTTTAACACTTCTTAATCCAATTTTCTTTGGACACTCAGGTATGAATCCTAAGGATCCAATTGTATTTACTGCGCTTATTTGGACTATATATTTTTTTATTAATTATTTAGAAAGCTTGGAAGGATATCGTTTTAAATATCTTTTATTAATGTCTTTTTTTGCTGGATTTGGAACTGGTGTCAGATTTACCTTTCTAGCTTTACTTGTTCCGCTATTTTTAATTTGGGTTTTTGTAATTTTTAAAAAAAAAATAAATTTTTTATCAATAATTTCAGATGTGTTTTGTGCATTAATAATAATATCTATTTTAGCTTTTTTGACTTGGCCCCAAATACATAATGGGGAATTCCATTTATTGATAGAAATACTTCAAAAGTCTTCTAAATGGCTGATAGCTTTTAAACATGGTATAGTTAATGGAGAATTTTACGAGGTAGGAAACACACCTAGAACATATATATTTAATATATTCTTATATAGAGTTCCTTTATATTTTTCTTTATTAATAGTTTTTTCTTACACAATTATTTTTATTCATAGAAAGTATTTTTTAGAAAATACAAGTTTTAACTTTATATTCTATTTTTCTTTATTAAATTTAATTTTATTTTTTCCGATTACAACGATGATAATCACAAAAACAAATCTTTATGATAATGCTCGATTATTTTTATTTACTATGCCATTTTTTGCAACAATTGGATCTATAGGTTTATTTTATATTTTAACAAATTTTAAAAAATTAACTTTTTTATATAAATCTTTTTCCTATATTTTGCTTTTTTTATTAGTTTTATCTTTATATAGATTCGTATCTTTAACTCCTTATCAGTATGCTTATACTAATTATTTAAGTGCACCAAAATATATTATGGGAGAAAATAAATTTGAACATGATTACGTTTACACATCTTATCCAGAATTAATGAAAAAAATTAGAAAAAAGTTTGGCGATTTGGAAACATCAAAATTAAAAATAAGAACCTGCGACAATCATTTTTTTGCAAATAACTACAATTTTAGAGAAAAACTAAAAATTAAACAAACAGAAGCTGAAGATGCTGAATACGTTATAATGACAGATAGAAATCTAAGATACAGAAAGATGAATTGTTATCAACTTTTTACAGGAGAAGATATAGTGAGCGTTGAAAGATTAGGACTAAAACTTTCTACCTTGAGAAAAATTAATTCTAAAGAAAGTCAAGAATACATGACTCATGAATGGCGATTAAAAAATGAAAGTTGGTATAAAAAAAGATTAGAGCAAAAACTAAAAGGAGAAAATCCTTCTGGTTATAATTTGCAAGACTAATATTAACTAAATTATACGAATAAGCATCCGCCTATCTGTAAAGCCTATGTATTCATAATTAACATTATATTTATTTTTAAAATCAATAAGAGCTTTATATTCATGATTTTTCCACCCATGAAAATTATAAAATTCGTCAAATACAATTAATGAACCAGGTACAAAATTATTTCTGAAAGATTCTAGCACAAAGTAGGTGGAACTATAAAGATCACAATCAATGTGCATGAGTTTTACATTTTCTTTATTTTCATTTAAAAAAATAGGAATAGTATCTTTAAACCATCCTTTTATTAAATTAACATTTTCTTTACATTTAGGTAGCGTTCCTTTTAGGTCAAAATGTTTTTTAGAAACATAATGATTGCTCCCACTCCAATCTTCTGGGAGACCTAAAAATGAGTCGAATCCATAAACATTTTGTTTTGTGTTTGAAGCAATTAAGTTTATTGATTTACCTCTAAAAACACCGAATTCTAAAATACTACCTTCAATATTTGATATTTTTAAAGCATGTTTTAAAAGTTCATGTTTGTGATGAAATGGCATTGCTTTCTGGCAATTTTCTTTAACGAAGTCCACAGCTTCTTTTGCATATCTACTTTCAAGCTCTGAATAAAATTTGTTAGACGATCTAACATATTCAGGTATTTCGGTATACTTAACGTAAAAGTCGTACGTAAGGAATCTGAATATATTTTTTAAAAAATCTTTTATTATCTTCCTCATAATTAGAAATACACTGTCTAATGATAATAAGCCAGTTATTTAAGGAGTTTGATGTCTCATATCTTTTTTATTAATACCCGCCACCTTAACTGGTTTTTTCATAGCATCTCTTCTAAAAGGTTCTCCTAATTCTTGATTTAAAATCACTTCAATAAAAGTTGTAATTCCATTTTTTTGATCTTCGCAAGACTGTTTAATCGCTTTTGTAGTTTCTTCCATTGTTTTAACAACTACACCTTTTAAACCACATGCATTAGCGATTTTTGCATAACTTAACTCTGGATCTAATTCAGTTCCTACAAAATTATCATCAAACCATAATATAGAGTTTCTTTTTTCTGCTCCCCATTGATAGTTTCTAAAAATTACCATTGTTATAGCTGGCCATTCTTTTCTTGCACATGAACTCATTTCATTCATGCTTATTCCAAATGCTCCGTCACCAGCAAAACCTATAACAGGTGTGTTGGGGCAGCCAATTTTTGCACCTAAGATTGAAGGAAACCCATAGCCACAAGGTCCAAATAAACCTGGAGCTAAATATTTTCTTCCTTTTTCAAATGTTGGATAAGCGTTTCCTATAGCACAATTATTACCTATATCACTAGAAATAATAACATCTTCCGGCATAGCTGCTTGAATTGCTCTCCATGATTGTCTAGGTGACATTCTATCTTTATCTCTTTCTCTTGCTTCTTTATTCCAAACTGTACCTGGGTCATCTTCTTCATGATCAAGTCCTGTTAAAGTTTGAAGCCATGCTGATTTTTTTTGATGAATTAAATTTTTTCTTTCTTCTCTGCCAATATCTCCTGCTTTGGACGAAAGTTTTTCTAATAATTGTTGTGATACTAATTTTGCATCACCACAAATACCTACTGTTACTTTTTTTGTTAAACCAATTCTATCAGGATTTATATCTACTTGAATTATTGATGCGTTTTTAGGCCAATAGTCAATTCCATAACCTGGTAAAGTTGAAAATGGATTCAGTCTTGTGCCTAAAGCCAAAACAACATCTGCTTTTGAAATTAATTCCATTGCAGCCTTTGATCCATTGTACCCTAAAGGTCCTACTGCTAATTGATGGCTTCCTGGGAAACTGTCATTATGTTGATAGCCGCTACAAACTGGTGCATCTATTTTTTCTGCAAGTTTTTTACATTCTTCTATTGCGCCACCTATAACAACACCTGCTCCAGATAAAATAACGGGAAATTTTGCCTCAGATAATAATTTCGCTGCTCTTTCTATGGCATCCTTACCGCCTCCTTGTTTTTCAAATCTTACTATTGGGGGAATTTCAATATCAACAACTTGTGTCCAATAATCTCTAGGAACATTTATTTGTGCAGGAGCTGATCCTCTAATAGCCTTCTCTATAACTCTATTTAAAACTTCAGCCATTCTTGATGGGTCTCTTACCTCTTCTTGATAACAAACCATATCTTTAAATAAATTCATTTGTTCAACTTCTTGAAAACCTCCTTGACCCATTGTTTTATTAGCAGCTTGTGGAGTTACTAAAAGTAAAGGTGTATGATTCCAGTAAGCTGTTTTAATTGGTGTAACTAATCCGGTAATACCTGGACCATTCTGTGCAATAACCATTGAGATTTTTCCGGTTGATCTTGTGTAGCCATCAGCTATTAGACCTCCATTTGTTTCGTGGGCAACATCCCAAAAAGTTATTCCAGCTTTAGGAAACAAATCTGAAATTGGCATAAATGCTGAACCTATAATTCCAAAAGCATGTTCTATTCCATGCTTTTGTAGAACTTTTATAAAAGCTTCCTCGGTTGTCATTTTAGTCATATATTAATTCTCTTTAAAAATTTTTATTTGTTAATGAACACGATTAATATATAAGATCTACTAAATTTCAAATAAAGAAATCGTCATATGGCAAAAACTGACATTATTATACATGATGAAAAAGACAATGTAGGTGTTGTTGTTATTGAAAAAATCACTCCCAACCAAGAGTGTAATTGCTGGGTTATGGAAAATGATGGTTCTGTGACAATTAAATCAGAAAGTGAAATTCCTTTAGGGCATAAAATAGCAATGATCGACTTTAAAGAAGGTGACACAATACTAAAATATGGTCATGATATTGGTAAAGTTGTTAAATCAATTAAAAAAGGTGAACATGTTCATGTTCACAATGTAAAAACTAAGAAGTGGTAATAGTATGGAAATTCCAAAAAGTTTTTTAGGCTATAAAAGAGAAAATGGAAGAGTCGGTACAAGAAACCATGTGGTCATTCTACCTGTTGATGATATTTCAAATGCATGTGCAGAAGCTGTTGCTAATAATATAAAAGGTACTTTTGCAATTCCTCATGCTTATGGAAGACTTCAATTTGGAGCTGACTTAGAATTATTTTTTGACACAATGATAGGAACAGGAAAAAATCCAAATGTTGCAGCGTGTGTTGTGATTGGTATTGAACCAAAGTGGACTAAAAGAATAGTTGATGCAATAGCTACTACAGGAAAACCTGTTGAAGGTTTTAGTATTGAAGGTGCTGGAGATATTAAAACTATTATGAAAGCATCTCAAAAAGCACAAGAATTTTCTCAATGGGCTTCTGAAAAACAAAGAGAAGAATGTCCTCTAAGTGATTTATGGATTTCAGTAAAATGTGGTGAGTCAGATACAACTTCAGGAATGGCAGCAAACCCTGCAGTTGGAAATTTAATGGATAAATTAGAACCATTAGGTGTTCATCTTTGTTTTGGAGAAACCTCAGAACTTACTGGAGCTGAAAAAGTCTGCGCAACAAGAGGTGCTACTCCAGAAGCTTCAGAAAAATTTATGAAAACTTGGAGTGATTATAATGATTTTATTCTAAAAGAAGCAACAAATGATCTTTCTGAAAGCCAGCCAACAGCAGGTAATATTGCTGGTGGTCTTACTACGATTGAAGAAAAGGCATTTGGAAATTTTCAAAAAATTGGATCAAGAAAGTTTATAGATGTATTAACGCCTGCTGAAGAACCAAAAAAAGGCCCTGGTCTATATTTTATGGATACCTCATCAGCTGCTGGAGAATGTCTAACTCTACAAGCTGCTGCAGGTTTTAATATTCATTTATTTCCAACTGGACAAGGAAATATTATTGGAAATGCTATTGAACCTGTTGTTAAATTAACAGGAAATCCGAGCACAGCTATTAACATGAAAGAACATATTGATCTAGATGTTTCAAAAATTTTAAAAAGGGAAATGAATATGGAACAAGCTGGAGATGAATTAATAAAAATAACAATAAGAGCAGCTAGTGGTCGTTTAACTTGCGCTGAAGTATTGGGTCATAAAGAATTTATAATGACTAAGTTGTTTAGAAGTGCTTAATTAGTTGTTTGCACTTGTAAAAACATAGTGCACAACTGCTTCGATTTCCTCTGGTGTAAGTTCACCCTCATACATAGGCATAACTCCTATACCATTTTTTACAGCATTCAATATTCTATTTTTATCAGGTCTAATCTCATTTAAATTTGGTCCTATCTGACCATTAGAACCTGCATCCGCAAGTACGTGACAAGCTGAACATACTGCTTTATTTAAAAAAATATTTTTACCAAGTTCAAACATTGGGTCAGATTTTGTAGGAAAAATAAAAAAATTAAATAAAATTATAAATTTAAATAAAATTATAAAATTTTTTTTCATTATTTTGTTTCAGAAGCATATTTTTTTCTTAAATTAGAAAAAAATCTTCTAACAAAAGCTGCTCCAACTCCTAATACAATTGCAAAAATAATAGAAATTATTCCATACTGGATTGGAAAATCTTTAGAAAGGTTTTTAATAAAAATTGAAAAGTTTCCTAAATTTTCTGCGCCGTTATAAGTGACCTCTTGAACTGTTTTTTCTGCAAAAAAACTGTCATAAGCAATTGCTATACCAACTAATAATAGTAAAATTGCTAAAAGAGCTTTAAGTTCAGAGCTATCAATACGTTCTCCTAGTTTTTGTCCAATTTGAACTCCTAGAATCGAACCCAAAATTAACATTGCTACTAAAATTAAGTCTATTGATCCATAATTAAATGCATGAAGAACAGTTACTATTGCGCTAACAAAAATAGTTACAAATAAAGAAGTTCCTGGAACTAATTTAGTGGGCATTCCAATAATATAAATCATTGCTGGAACTAATATAAATGCTCCACCAATGCCCATGATTGAAGCAATAAAACCAACAATTAAACCAATTATAATTGGTGTAAAAACACTTTCATATAATTTTGATTTTTTAAATCTCATTCTTAAAGGAAGTCCATGTATCCAATAATGTGAATGTAATTTTTTTTTTACAATAATTTTTTTTCTAGCCCTATCTATTTCAGAAAGTCCTTCAACCAACATTAAAGTTCCAATTATTGCCAATATGTACATATATGCCAATGAAATTACTATATTGATTTTTCCAATTTCTTTAAAATAAGTAAAAGTAATAATTCCTATTATAGTTCCTGCAACTCCTCCAACAACAATCATAATTCCCATCTTGTAATCTAACGTGTCTTTTAACCAATGTGTTGTTGAGCCTGAAACAGAGGTAGCTAGTATGTTGTTAGCTTCGTTCGCTACTGCATATGAAGGAGGTATACCTAAAAAGATTAAAAAAGGAGTCATAAGAAAACCACCTCCAACTCCAAATAATCCTGATAAAACACCTACGACTGTACTTAAAGAAAAAATTGTAATTACATTTACTGATACTTCAGCAATTGGGAGAAAAACTTCCATTAACTATTAAGTATTCCTCTAGTTCAATATTGTCAATCAATAGATTGTTAATGAACAAAATTTTAAAGTTATTTCTAATTAAAATTTAAAAAAGTACCTACTAAGATAACGCTCCAATAAAATAAAAGTCCCAAAATTACCACAGGTTTTGAGCTTTGTAATAAGGATGGAGATGGAAGTTTTTTTAATATTTTTTCATAATTTTTATTAAAAAACTTGGCCATAAATCTTCAATACCACTACTTAAAAATTTGTCAAATCTTTTTTATTTATTTGAATTTTTTAACCTTAGGAAGGATCAATAGATTGTTGCTCCAAAAACTTTTATTTCTTCATCTTCAATTCCAAGAACCAAACGCCCTAGAAATTCTCCCGGAACATCTTTGCTAGTTTGTTTAAATAATACAGTCACATGTAAATTTCTTCTTAAACATCCAAAAGCTTCATATTTATCAGATAGGCTGGTTAATAATTTATTGTTTGACCATTGCTTGCCTAGCTCTACTTCGTTAGCGCCGAAAAGCATCTGAGATGAAAAGTCTCTTGTAAAGCCTCCGTAATCTTTAATATTTGATGATTTGACGAGATTTTCCCAAATAGGTTTTGCTAAATCGATTATCTCTTGGTCAGTTTTCTCAAGAAGATTCATTTTTTAAATATTTCTAGGATGCTTGTTTTTTTTCTTTTTCATCTACAATATGATAAACAGGCACTTTTTCTAAAGTAAATTTACCAGTTTTAGGATCTCTTCTTGATACTGTTAAACAATGCCAATTTTCGTCATCTAATTTTAAATGATCTCCCCTGTAATAATAACCTGGCCAACGAGTTTCTTCACGAAACATCGTATGCTCTGTTACACACTGTGAAGTAAGTGCTCGATGTTTAAGTTCCCAAGCACGCATTAGCTGGTGATAATCTTCAGCACCAACATTTTCTAAATCTTCTTGTAGCCATTCTAATAACTCTAGGCCTTTTTTAAGCATATTGGCATTAGTCATGTAGTTAGTAGCTATACCACCCACATATTCATCCATAATTCTTTGAAGTCTTTGAAGTCCTTGGATTGGAGAAATATAGCTTGGAGATACTGTTCCTCCAGTAATTTCATTTCTGCCAACAGTATAATTCTCTAATGGTTTGTAAATAATCTCTTTAAAATTTTCACATTGTGCATCAGATACATTGACCCCTTCGGCTTTTTTATCTTGTATATATTTTACTGCAGCTTTTGCAGCTAAACGACCTTCTGTAAAAGAACCAGATGAAAACTTATGAGCGCTACCACCCACTGTATCTCCTGCTCCGAAAAGACCGTCTACAGTTAACATTCTATTATACCCCCAAAAATATTCTGGAGGCGAAAGATCTTCTGGACCACTCACCCATGCACCTGAACAGGTAGCGTGCGAACCCATAACATATGGTTCTGATGTAGTTAGTTCGGGATTAGTATATTTTGGGTCAATATTTTGAGATGCCCACACAACTGCCTGTCCGACTGTCATCCCTAAAAAATTTTCCCATCCAACAGTTTCTAAATGTGGATCTTGAAATGCTTCTGTAGTGACCATATGAATTGGTCCACCTCCTGCCATTGTTTCTTGAATAAAAGCATGATTACGTAAACAAGTTGGCGTTGGATGGTGATCTATGTATTCACCAACCATTTCTTTGGTATGTTCATACCATTTTTTTTCATAATTCTCTCCATTAGCATTTTGAGTATAAGTTTTTAAATGTAAAAAATATGCACCCACTGGTCCATATCCGTCTTTAAATCTGCATAAAACAATTCTATTTTCCATTTGAGTCATTTTGGCGCCAACAGCGATTGGTAATGCATAAGCTGAACCATTACTCCAAGGTGCATACCAAGTTCTACCCATTCCTTCGCCAACAGCTCTTGGTTTAAATATATGTGACGCTCCACCTGCAGCAACTATTACTGTTTTTGCTCTAAAAACATAGTAGTCCCCTGTTCTCATGTTAAATCCAACTGCTCCACCTACTCTATTCTCTTTTGCTTCATCCATCAGAAGATGGGTAATCATAATTCTATTATATATTTTATCAGCAGATTTTTTTGCAGCTTCAGCAACGATTGGTTTGTAACTTTCCCCATGTATCATTATCTGCCATTTACCTTCTCTTAGATAGCGTCCAGTTTTTTCATTTTTCATCATGGGCAAACCCCATTCATCAAACATGTGTACTGTTGAGTCTACATGACGAGCCATGTCATAACCTAAATCTTCTCTTACCATGCCCATTAAATCATTTCGAGCATACCTGACATGGTCTTCTGGCTGATTTTCATCCCATTGCATTCCCATATAGCAATTGATTGCATAAAGTCCTTGAGCTACAGCACCACTTCTATCTATATTTGCTTTTTCAGCACAGATAATTTTTAAGTCTCTTCCCCAGTGTCTAGCTTCAAAAGCAGCACCAGTTCCTGCCATGCCTCCGCCTACAACAAGAATATCACAATCCTCAAATATAGTTTTTCTAGCCATTAATAATAAACACCTTTTTTAAATGCACTTTTTTCTACTTTGGGTAATTCTTTTTTTGTATTTAATCCTTCTGGTTCTGAATAAAGAATTTGTGAATTTATTTCTCCTTGGTTTGGTTTTTCTCCATCTGCAAGTTTTGGAATAAATTTTCCCCATGGTTTTGTTGTAATTGGAGAAACAAAGTCTTTTACTGTTCCATTTCTAAATTTAATCTTCCAAGAGATTGTTCCTTTTTCTTCTTCTCTTCTTACCCTTACACTGTGGCCCATAGGAGCAAAGTCAGCATAACCTCTAACATCAATTGCATGATTTGGGCATGCTTTCACACATGAATAACATTCCCAACAAAAATTTGGTTCAATATTTTTTGCACGTCTAATAGTTTCATCTATATGCATGATATCTGAAGGACAGATATCGACACAATGACCACATCCATCACAACGAGTCATGTATACAAAAGTTGACATAATTTATTTTTTTCCTTTCTGCATCATGTTAATAATGTTTTGGATCTTCCCTTGTTATACCTAATCCAAATTGTTTTGGGGCATCAGACTCTGGCGGCAAATTGTCTCTAGATCCATCAGCTTCTGCTAAATTTTTTTGAATTGCTGCACCAGGTTTATAAAACATATGCGCAAATTTTGACCAATACACACCGCCGAATAAAACTAAGTTAGAGACAATGTACAAGGCCAAAAATACTTTATCATCCCATCTATCATTCAAGTTTAATGATTGTAAATAAGACCAAATTAATCCAAATAAAGATGAGGCAACGAGTGCAAGTACAAATAAATCAGCTTTAATAATTCTATACCAAGGCTGCGCTTCAGAATAAACATCTACTCTTAAAAAAAACCAAAACCAACTTCCTCCTACAACTGTCATTATTGCTCCAACGTGCCAAATGATTGGCCAAAAAGATGGAGTGTCAGATGATGAGCTTGAATAACAAAAAATCATCACTGTTGATCCAATCCAGAATAAAATTGTTCCATACATTCCAAGTAAATGAGCTGCTCTTCTTTTTCCAGCGCCAAGTTCGGATGTAGTGGCTATATCGCTAATAATAGTTTTAGAAATTACAGTTATTTTTTCGCCACTGGTTAAAGTTTTAGTAGCTGATAACTTTGCTTTTTTTGCATTTTCAAAAAAATATTTAACATTTTTTTTGTGTATAATATCTAAAAGAGTTCCAACAATAATAAGTAGTACCATTAATATTACAAAAGACTGCATATATAATGGTGATACAGTATCAGCCAGTATTGCAAATGGATTAACGGATAGCATTATGATTTTTTCCCTTTCGAATAAAGTATTTAGTACAGTTAACAAAATAGATCAACCATGTAATGGGGCTATTTAGTAACATTAATAAATCAAAATTTATTTATTTTCTCTTGTATAATGTTGTTTTAAAGGAATAACTCCTCTTACTCCACCCTGAGGATTATCCACATCTCCTTCTCTTCTTGGAATCAAATGTATATGACAGTGCATAATAGATTGGCCCGCTACTTTTCCAGAATTAATACCAATATTAAATCCTTTTATGGTTTTATCATTTTTTTCAATCATATTCTTAACTTTTTTGATTAATTGATCACACCAAATAACTTCTTCTTTATTTAATTTAAAATAACTTTCTATATGTCTCTTTGGAATAATTAAACAGTGGTGTTTAGAAACTGGATAAGAGTCAAACGCAGCATAAGCAAACTCATTTTCATCGATTATTTCATTTTTCTTAATTGCGCAGAATAAACAGGGATTATTTGGGTCTTTCATATTATATTAATTAATTTTGAATTATTTTTTATTTCAGATTTGTATATTTTTGCAAGTTTATTAAATAATTTAATACTTTTTCTTTTCCATATATTTTTATCAATCGAAGAGACTGAAACTACTCCTTTTCCTGATCCTACAATTAAAATTTCTTCAAAATTATTAAGATTATTTAAAAATACATTAGTATAATTTATTTTAACTTTTTTGCTAAAAAATTTAATCGTAGTACCTTTGTAACAATCTCTATCGGGTGAAAAAATTTTATTTTTTTTTACAAATAGAAGATTTGATGTGCCAGTTTCAAGTAATTTTTTATTTTTATAAAGAGCAATATCGTTATTTGTTGTATCTAATTTGCTTAATATTTTTAAAATTTTTTTATATTTTAAATTTTTATATTTAGCATCTATTCTTTTGTAGTTTATTATTTTAAGTTTAAAATTTTTTTTTGGTTTTGGTCTTTTTCGCAAAGAAATAGAAATAATTTTATTATTTGAAGCAACTCTTAATAAATGATCATAACTTTTATTTTTTTTTAAATTTATTTTTATTAAATCAGTAATATTTTTTTTTAAATTTTTTTTATAAATTTTATATTTTTTTAACGATTTTATTAAATTGTCTATATGAGCTTTAAAAAATAAAATCTTAGCAGATTTGCCTATAACCCTCATGGTAGTAAATACTCCATAAGAATTCCAAAGATCGTTAAATTTAATTTCTTTTAGATCTTTATGACGATAAGATTTTTTTAATAATAAAGTTACCATTTTCTGTTAAAAAAGATTCTGGATGAAACTGAAAACCATATACATTAATTTCTTTATTTTCGATAGCCATTGGAATATTTGATTTAGCACACCTCATTGTAATTTTTATACTATTTGATTTGTATGGTTCATACAATTTTAAAGAATGATACCGTCCTACTTTAAATATTTTATTTTTTTTAAATAATTTACTCTCTTTTGTTACTTTTACTTTTGATTGATAACCGTGAAAAATATTTTTTTGCTGTACTATTTTTCCTTTTTCGTTAAATAAAATTTGCTGATACCCAAGACAAATTCCTATAATTTTCTTTCTACCTTTATATTTTTTATAAATCTTTGAAGTTAGTGGATAGTCTTTTGGAGATCCTGGCCCAGGTGATAAAACAATTGTTGTAGATTGATCTAATTTTTTTTTATTAATATTAAAATAATTAGAGCAATAAACTTTGTCAAACTTCGAAAATTGATGGACAACATTCCAGGTAAAAGAGTCTTGATGATCAATTATATAAATCATTTATAAAGCTCCAATAAAGATTTTGCCTTAATAAAATTTTCATTAAATTCTTTTTTAGATGAACTATCCAATACAACTCCAGAGGCTGCAGATATTTCTGAAATATTTTTATAATTTAAAATTGATCTTATAATTATATTGAATTTCATATCTTGATTAAATTTGATATATCCAAAACTTCCCGTGAATATATTTCTATCTTCTGTTTCTTGTTTGTTTAGAAGTTCTAGGGTTCTAATTTTTGGACACCCAATAACTGAACCCCCGGGCATCATTGATTTAATTATGTTTTTTGGAGTAGTATTTTTTTTTAATTTACCTTGTATCGATGTAACGTAATGAAAAAGATGCTTATATTCTTCTACATATTTCTTCTTCAATATTTTTACCGATCCAGGTTTACATATTCTTGATAAATCGCTTCTTTCCATATCAACAATCATGTTGTGTTCTTTAGTTTCTTTTTCATTATTTCTGAAAAAATTTAGTGCTTTTATTTTATTAATTTTTTTACTTTTTTTAAGTGTCCCAGCAATAGGTTTGGTAATTATACTATTTCCTTTCTTCTCGATAAGAGTTTCAGGTGAACAACTTACTATTGAAAAGGTTTTATCTCTAATCATAAAAGACTCGGGTGATGAATTTATTTTCATTAATTTCCAAAAAAAATTAACAGGGTTAATTGTTGATTTATTTTTATATTTGGTACAAATTTTAATCTGGTACGTCTCTCCTTGTCTTATTTTTTTTGAAAATAAATCAAATATTTTTTTATATTTTTTATAGTTAATATTTGTTTTAAACGGACTCAAAATCTGGGTTTTGTTAAAAAAACTATTAAAATTATGTTTTTTGACTGATGATATTACTTTTATATCTTTTCTTATCTTTATTAACGTTTCTGGCTTGTAAAAAATACCTTTGTAAAAATTAAGTTTTCTTTGATTTTTAATTTTAATATTTAATAAATTGCAAAGAATTTCATATCCGAAAAATCCTATTAAAAGATCAGTATCTTTCTTAAACTTTTTATTATTAAAGAAATTAAAAAAATTATTTATATTTTTTTTTGTTAATATAATTTTTTTTGAAAAATCAGTATATAGATTGTAGCCATCTTGAACTTTATAAATTATCAAAGACTTATCAGAATGATATAGTTTTTCTAAATAAGGATTAAATTTCAGATGTTGCGAGCTGTTTTCTTTCAATTGCTTTCTCTTTTATAGGCAAATGTATCAAGCCTGCAAATAAAGATAAAGCGATAGAAATGTACCACGCATAATCAAGAGATCCATATAAATCATGAAATAAACCACCAAGGTAAGCACCAAGAAACGAGCCTACTTGATGACTTAAAAATACAAATCCATATAATAATGATACATATCTTGTTCCAAAAATATGACCTACTATACCGCTGGTTGGTGGTACCGTAGATAACCATAAATAACCAAATGTCGCTCCAAAAATTAGTGCATTTAATACGCTAGGCGGCATATAAATAAAATACATTATTGAAACTCCTCTTAACAAATAAATAGCGCTTAGTAATTTTTTCTTACTAACCTTTGTAGACATATATCCACTAGTTAAAGTTCCAAACACATTGAATAGACCAATTAATGCTAAAATTGCTGTTGCTGTCCAATCTTCGAGTCCTTTATCTCTAATATGCATAGGGATATGAGTTGCTACAAGTGCTATGTGCCACCCGCAAACAAAAAAACCTAATGTTAAATAATTAAAACTTTTATTTGAAAATGCTTCTTTAACGGCTTCCATAGCTGTTTGTTTGTTTTCTTGTTCTTGTTTAAAATCTTGCATCGGAGTTGAAAGAAACAATGAAATAATCAAACCAACTAAAACCATAGCTCCAAAAATAACTAATGTTGTGTTCCAACCATATTCTAAAAGTGTAAATCTTGTATACATTGGAGAGACAAAATATCCAAATGATCCGGCTGCAGTAACAATTCCTATTGCGATAGTTCTAGTATTCAAAGGAAAGTGTTTTGACACTATTGAAACAGGAATACTAATTGCAGTTGCAGCAAGACCAATTCCAATTAAAATTCCTAAATCAAAAGTAAACCAAAATCCTGTATTGGGTCCATAATTTAAAAAGTAAATTCCAGCTAAATAAAATAAAAAACCTATAAATACAGCCACTCTTCCACTAAACTTGTCTGTAATTATTCCAAAAACTGGTCCAAATAATCCCCAAAAAAATAGTTGTATACCCATAGCAAAACCAAATTCTGTTTGAGTGCAACCAAGATCAATTTCAAAATCAAAAAAAAATAACCCAAAAGTTTGTCTAATACCTAATGAAACAATAACTACCAAACATGCAGCTACTAATGTTGTAAGTGCTTTTTTATTTGGAATAAATTTTTCTGAACTCATTTAATAAACCTTAAAGATTTTTTTAAATCTTCAATTAAATCTTTTGAATCTTCAAGGCCTATATGAAGTCTTACTAAATGTTCATCTTTTTTTAAACTTAAAAATTTTCTATTCCCTTGTTCTCTTACATCTTGATACAGGGCAAGACTTTCGAAGCCGCCCCAACTATAACCATAACCAAAAAGTTTTAAAGAATTAACAAATTTAATAACCGATCTTTTGTTTTTTGATTTAATTTTTAAACCAAGCAATCCAGAAGCTCCTGAATAATATTTTTTCCACATTTTATATCTTTGGGTATGTTTTTTAATAGGATATAAGACTTCTAAAATTTTTTTATTTCTTGATAAAAAATTAGCGACTTTTTTTGCATTTTCTTGATGTTTATCCAACCTAACATCCAAAGATCTAATTCCTCTAGTTATTAAATATGCATCATCAGGTGATAATCTTAACCCAGTAACTTTGTTGGCTTTTTCAACATATTTAAAAACTCTTTTATTTACTGCTAAACTTCCTCCCATAACATCTGAATGTCCCGAATAATATTTTGTTGCAGCAACGATAGACATGTCAAATCCTAATTTTATAGGTTTGAGCAAATATGGTGTGCCCCAAGTATTATCTATCGCTGTAAAAATTTTATTTTTTTTTGCTAAAGAAATAATTTTAGATAAATCTTGAAATTCGAATGTGTTACTTCCTGGATTTTCAACAAAAATTAGTTTTGTTTTTTTTGAAATTTTATTTTTTAAATCACTAATATTGTTAGGATTATAAAATTTAGAGCTTATATTAAATTCTTTCAAATAATTTTCAGTTAGTAAACGTGTTGGGGAATAAATAGGATCAGATAAAAGAATTTCATCTCCTGGTCTAACTACACTGAAAATAGAAAGAAATACCGACCCAAAGCCTGTTGGTGTTAGAAATACATGATAACATTGCTCTAAATCTCTTAGTATTTTTTGCAAAGCAAATAATGTTGAACTACCTTCTCTGCCATAACTAAAGTGCCCCCCGGTAGGATTTTTTAATGCTTTATTTTGGGTCTTTCTTAATTCATCAATAGATCTAAAAATTAGAGTAGATGCTCTAACAACAGGTGGGTTTACTGATCGATTGTAATAATCTTTACCTGCATGTTTAAGAAAGGTTTTAAAAAATTTAGACATAATAAAAATTGATATGTATTGATGACAATGCTATATCCCTTAAATATGTCAATAAAAAGAATCAAAGGAGATTATGGGATACCCAAAAAAACATAGAGGTCGTAGGAAAATGGGCTCAAAAAAAAGAAGAGCTAGAAAAAAGAATAAGAAAAAATAATAATCAAAAAATAATATATAAATAATCCTATGAGGATAAATATAAGGTATTTATCTTTTATTGTATTTGCTTTGCCACTTTTTACAGTGGTAGTATCTTATATCGTGTCAGTAAGACTCGACCTAGTTCCTTTTTGCATTCCAAACCTAGATGGTTGCACCTCTATTTCAAGAGTTGGTAGATATGAGCCTGTTAAATATTTTTTTAAGCCTTTTATGTATTCTTTTGGCATTTTTCTATTACTTTATTGGAGAGAAAACTTTTTAAAATTAAAGCCATTAATTAAAAATAATAAACAGATAACAATTTCCTATGTAATTGGGGTGGTTTCAGTATTATTTCTTTTTTTATATATTTTTTTTTTAGGTGAAAGCAATATTTACAGATTTTTTAGAAAAATCGGCATTTATATATATATATTTTTTACAGTTATTGCTCAGCTTCTTTTAGCCCTTCAATATTTTAAGCTTAAAAATGAGTCAAATTTTAATCGCAATTTTATAAAAGCTAAACTTTTACTATCAGTCGTACTGATATCACTAGGTATACTGCTAGTTCCAATACTTGTAGCAAAAATAGAAAGTTTTCCAGAAATTAAAAATATAATTTCATGGAATTATTTCTTTTTAATTCAGATTTTTTATTTGATGACTTTTTTCAGCTGGAAACCCCAATCACACACCCTTTCGGGCGTGTGATAAGATTTGGCTCGTCGTTGTATGCGCTACCGCCAAGCCATGACCGCCTTACAATTTTAGCGCTACTCTGCAAGACTTTCTGCCCGCTAAGCTTGAACCTCTCGGTTTTTCCTTAGCTGGCCAGTTAAGAGTTGCCTCTTAATTAATTTATACATTATTTTATTTAATATTAGTTTTGTATCACTTTTTAGTTGATTTTTTTTCTAAACAAAAATCTTGTGGACAATGGGGATAACTATTTTTTAATCCAACCTCCGCCTAAAACTTTAAAACCTTCTTTTTTTTTTGAATAAAAAACACATGCTTGACCTGGCGAAATACCATATTCTTCTTCTTCTAAATGCACATTTGCAGACCCATTGAGCAATTCAACCTTAGCTTTAATTAACTTTCCTGTTGATCTAACTTTAACAAAAAGTTCTTTTTCAAGTTCGCTCTGATCTTGATTTAATAAGTTTAAATCTTTTAATTTTATTTTTTTTTTCATTAAGTTTTTTTTAGGTCCTACTATAATTTCATTTTTTGTAGGATTAATTTCTATTACATAAAGAGGTTCCTTATCTGCAACTTTTATTCCTTTTCTTTGACCTATTGTAAAGTTAATAATGCCATCATGCACTCCTACGACTGAACCATCTATTTTTTTTATATTCCCTTTCTTGTGAGAATTTGGTCTAAATTTTTCTATAACTGAAGCGTAATCTCCGTTTGGAACGAAACATATGTCTTGACTATCTGGTTTATCAGCTACATTTAATTCAAGTTTATGTGCTATTTCTCTTGTTTGATTTTTATTTAATCTTCCTAGTGGAAATCTCAAAAAATTTAATTGTTTTCTAGTTGTGCTAAATAAAAAATAACTCTGATCTTTATTTATATCGTCTGCTTGATACATGTTGGTAATATTGTTCTCTGTTATGCTTTTTACATAATGTCCAGTTATCAATGCATCAGCATTTAAAGTTTTTGCTTCTTCAAATAAATCTTTAAATTTAACTGTTTGATTGCATTGAACACAAGGAATCGGTGTTTCTCCATTAAGGTAGCTATCTATAAAATTATTAACAACTGCTGATTTAAACTTGTCTTGATAATATAAAATCTTATGTTTAATGTTCAGTTTGTGAGCAACTCTTTTGGCATCCATTATATCTTGTCCTGCGCAGCACTGTCTCGATTTTATATTTTTTTTTGCATCATCATACAGTTTTAATGTTATGCCAATTACATTATAACCTTCGTTCTTCATGATTCCTGCTACCGTAGATGAGTCTACGCCTCCAGACATTGCAACAACTACAGTCGTATCTTTTGGTTCTTTATATAAGCCAAGTGAATTTATTATTTTACTCATAAATGATGATATTTAAATTTATATACAATATATATTATATTAAATGATTATAGATTTCGAGCCTGGAGATAAAGTTATAAATCCTTTAAATAAGGAATGGGGTATTGGGCAAGTACAGACTATAATAAAGAATAAAATTACAGTAAATTTTGAAAATGTTGGCAAAAAAGTAATAAATTCAAAAAATATATTATTAAGAAAAATAAATTATGGACGTAGCAGAAATTGAAAAAATAATTCTTAATCTAATAGATACTTTTGTTGATTCAGGGAATATTTCATTGGAATTAAGAAAAAAGGGATTAATCAAAAAAATTAAGTCAGACAATACTCCAGTTACAAATGGAGATATTGAAGTAAACAAGTTAATAACAAAAAAAATACAAAGTTTAACTCCAAATCTAAAAGTTGTATCCGAAGAAACTTCAGCTAATAAAGATAGCGATGATTTAAAAGATTTTTGGTTAATAGATCCAATAGATGGAACTTCGGATTATATTAAAGATAAAGAGGAATTTACTATTAATGCCGCATTGATCTTAAATAATAAACCAGCTGCTGGAATAATTAATGCACCTGCCAAAGGAAGAATTTTTTACTCTTACGATAGTTCAAATAGTTTTGAATTAAATAAAAAAGGTAAAGTTAGATTAAAATGCGAAAAAAGAAGTAAAGAAAATGAAATAAATGCCGTTGCATATTCAAGAAAAACAAACCCAGAAATAAATAAATTATATAAAAAATATAATATTACAAATTTTACTAATATGAGAAGCTCCCTTAAATTTTGCGTTATTGCCTCGGGAGAATTTGATTTTTATGCAGCAGAAGCTAGGGCTCATGAATGGGATATAGCTGCGGGACACGCAATTTTAAAACATGCAGGAGGCATAATTACAGATTTTGATGGAAATGAAATTAGTTATGGAAAAAAAAATTTTAAAAATCCAAGTATAATTTTGAAAAGAGGAATAAAACTTTAATGGATGAAAAAATAAGAATTATATTAATAATTATAGTTTCAGTTTCAATATTTGGACTTTTGGTTTTTGTTTATGTAAAAAATCATATTAAAAAAAAATTAGAATATTATTTAAACGAAAAAAATAAAAAAAAACTATAAAAAATTAACAATTCTCAAATAATCATCTTTTTCCATATCCATTACTCTTTTAGATGTTTCAAAATTAAAACCTGATCTAGCTAAAATCGATATATCTTTTTTATAAAATAATAATCTATTATCTTGATCTCTTTCAGGTCCAATTTTTTTTTTTTTACATACTTTTATAGCTGAAAAAAAATCTTGATCTTCATTCTTTTCATTAATTTTGTGTATTGTTTCCTTGATGTATTTATCTTTAATTCCTTTAGAGATTAAATAATTTCTTATTTTATTTATTGAGCTTCCTCTCTTAATTAAGTTTTTTGCTTTACTCTCAGAATAAAACTTATCATTAATAAACTTAGAATTTTCCAAATCTTCAGTTACCAAATTAATTAAATTAGTAAGATCATCTTTTTTGACAGAAGAAATAGAAGATTTTAAATATTTTTTTAGTAAATAAGTTTTTACCTGTTGTTTTGAGGGTGCATATTTTTCTATATATGCAGAAGCAAAATTTCGCATCTCTTCTATGGTCATTTCCAAATTTTTTCTTTTATTTTTTATAGGAATCATATGATGATGTAATATAATATAAATTCTTAATTATGATTGATCAAATTTATAATTTTTTTACGATTGAAATGATTTACATCTGGCTAACCTTTGGCGTTTTACCTTTTTGGTTTATGCTGCTTTTCTTTCCCCAAAGTAAAATTTCTAAAATATTTGTTACATCTATTTTTCCACTCTTAATACTTGCTGTGATTGATATATATTTAATTTATGAAATTTCTAAAAAAGGATTCAATTTTTTAGATATTTTCAATCTATACTTAGGAATAGATGAGTTAATTAATCTTTTTTCTGAAAAAGAATATGCAATTATTTTTTGGATACATTTTTTATCAATAAACTTATTTTGCGGATGTTGGATAGTAAACGATTATCAAAAAATCTACATGCCTAAATCGTTAGCTTTTATTCCTATAGTTTTAACTTATTTTATAGGCCCAATAGGTTTGGTCATTTATTGGTTAATTAGAATCTTTTTTGCTAAAAAAATAGCTCTTTATGACTAATCAAATTGAATTCTATTTTGATTTTGTGAGTCCATATACTTATTTAGCTCACAAAAGAGTAATGATGATTGAAAAATTAGAAAAAATTAAATTTATTTATAAACCAATTTTATTGGGAGGGTTACATAATTTAAGAAAAATAACTCCTGCTGCATTTATTGAGGCTAAAAAAAAATTTACAATTAATGACTGTGAATTAGTTGCAAAAAAATTTAATATTAAATTTAAATTCAATAAAAAATTTCCAATTAATTCTCTTAAATTAATGAGAGGTGTTTTGATTGTAGATCAAAATGTTAGAAAAAAATATATAGAAAATTTTTTTGATGCTTATTGGTCTTTAAATTTAGATTTATCGGATGAAGAAATAACTAAAAAAATTTTAAGAAAATTAGATATAGATTGTGATTTTTTTTTCAAAAAAATAAATGAGCAAAAAGTAAAAGATTTATTAAAAAAGCTTACGCAAGAAGCTTTCGATAAAGAAATTTTTGGTGCACCGACTTTTACAGTAAATAAAAAATTATTTTGGGGTCAAGATAGATTAGATTATGCATTAGATGAATATAAAAAATCTATTTAACTTTAAATCCACTATTTCTCATTAAATTAAAACCACCCTCCACATGAGAAACTTTTTCAAAACCCATATCTTCAAGTGTTTTTACTGCTAACGCTGACCTACCTCCTGCTGCACAAAATAGCACAATTTCTTTATTAAAATCTATTTTCTCTTTTTTAGCATAAGGACTTTCTGGTTGTATTGCAAATTCTAACAAACCTCTAGGTATATGAAATGAATTTTCAATTATTCCTTCTCTTTGCAACTCTACAGCATCTCTAATATCAATTAAATTACATTGGTTTTTTTCTAATTTTTCTAAAGCTTCATTGGGAGTAATAGTTTTAACTACTTTTAAAGCTTCTTGAACAAGAGTTTGAGATGATTTAATCTTCATTTTGAGATAAATTATATTTAAATGAAGGTAAAAAATAAAGCAAATAAAAAATCTTTTTTTAAAAAGATTTTTATAAAAATTTGTAGATTGCTTGATTATGAAATTATAGATCAGGGTAATTTTTATTTACCTGTTACAAATCAACATATAAATGATGATCTTTCAAAAATTGGCAAAAGATCATTAACAATGCCCATGGGCAAAGTTCAAATAACTAGACCTATAAAATCTTTAACTATAATTTTGAGAACTTGTGCTTCTGTAAATATGCTTACACAGTCTAAAAAAAGGCTATTTGATCAAGAAAAATCAGAATACACATTAAGATCGCTGAACTCTATAATAAAATCAATCAATTATGCAAAAGAATTATTTAATAATATTAATTTAGAATTAATTATCGTTGATCATAACTCTGAAAAAAAAGTTATTGATAAAATAAAATCGATTCTTTCAGATCAATTTTTTAAAAGTAAATTTGTCTCACTCAATGTTGATGATTTTAAAAAAGATATAAATCCTGTTAATGAAAAAAAAGAGAAAGTAATATTTAATCAAATATCGAATATGTCAAATATTTACCAATCTCTTCTACTTGCTAGAGAATCAGAGGATTTAGTATATTTTGTTGAAGATGATTACATACATTCTATCCAAGCTTTTAAAGAAATGGTTTTAACCTATGAAAAATTATCAAGTATGCTAAAAACTGAATTAATACTTTGTCCTACTGATTATCCTTATTTATATGGCGAAATTGAAAATACCAAAGTTTTACTTGGCGATAAATGGCATTGGAGATCAGTTAAAGAGACATTATGCACTTTTTTAATGAGTAAAGAGATGGTTATAAAATATTGGGAAGAATTAACATCTATGTGCAAATTCGAACATTATCCATTTGAAAAACCACTACATAATATTTATGAAAAAGAGTACTGTTTTACACCAATACCTTCATTGGCTATACATTTGACAAATATTAATTCTGTATTCGGGTTGTCTCCAAATATTGACTGGAAAAAAAATTGGGATGAAAGTGAATTAAAATAACAGCTTAAAAAATCATTACTGTGATAACAGCCTTCTAATTATAAAGGCTGTTATCAATGTGAAATTATTTATTAAATATTTCTTTTAGTGCTTTTGCAGGTAAAAATTTTACCTTTTGAGAAGCTGCTATTTGAATCTGTTCTCCCGTACGAGGATTACGTCCTATTCGCGCTTTTCTTTTAGCCACTTTATAGGTACCAAAACCAGCTATTTTAACTGAATCATCTCCTTTTAGGGCATCTAAAATAGTGTTGGTAATAGTATCAAAAGTACGCTCTGCATCAGCCTTGCTTTGGTTCAAAGAACCAGCCAATTTGGCAACTAATTGTTTTTTGTTCATTTTAGCTCCGGTTTATAAGGTTTATTAATATACTTAACAAAATCGTTGATAATTCAAGCTTTTTTTTAGTATGTAGTGTACTTTTCCACACAAGATGTTGTGCTCAAAAACTATTGATTTTATTGACTTTATTTAACTATTAAAAACCCTTTAAAATAAACCAAAATCTTTAAGATCATTAAAAGTTGCGAAAAACATTAAAGATAATATTAAAAACATTCCGATTCGAAAAAAACCTTCCTGAGTTTTTTGACTTAATGGTCTTCCCAAAATTTTTTCAAATCCATAAAACATTAAATGACCACCATCAAGCAATGGAATAGGAAATAAATTAATTAATCCTAAACTTATAGAAATATAAGCCATCAAATTTAAAAAAGGGACAATCCCAAATTCGGCAACTTGTCCTGTAACTTTAGCAATACGAATTGGACCACCCAATTGAGAACTATCGCCAGATCCAGTTAAAATTGATCCTAAATATTTAAGAGTAGATGTGGTAATAAAAAAAACTTCATTTACAGAATAATATACTGCCTTAGCAGGACCAAGCCTAACATGATTTATTTGATTGTTATAAGCTCCTAATTGAATTCCAATGATTCTTTTTTTAACTTTATTTCCTAAGTTGTCTTCAGCTTGAACAAGATTGGGTCTAATTTTTAATAAAATTTCCTGATCATATCTCGAAACTTTAAAATCAATAAGTTCAGAAGTCGACAATGTTATTAATTTAGAAACGTCTAATATACTTTTAACTTTTACTCCATCAATTTCAAGAATTACATCATTTTTCTTTAAACCAGCTATTTCAGCGGGACTATCTTTATGAACTTCGTTTATAACTGCAGGTGTAAAATCTTTTCCAACAAACATATAAATAAATGAAAATAAAACTATAGCTAAGATAAAATTAGCAATTGGACCTGCAGCGACTATTAAAGATCGCTGGTATAAAGGTTTGAGAACAAAAAGCTTTTTTCTATCTTCTTCGTTATATTTTTGGATAATTTTTTCTTGATCACTTTGAGAAAAAACATTTCTATCACCAAAGAATTTTACATATCCGCCGAGGGGAATCCAACATATTTTCCAACGAGTTCCTGATTTATCATTCCAGCCGAATATTTCTTTTCCAAAACCTATAGAAAAGTCAGTAACCCCTACGCCATATTTTTTAGCAAAATAATAGTGGCCATACTCATGTATAAAAACTACTACTAATATCAATACAATAAATGGTAATACAAAATTAAACATTTTTAATGATTCTAATCATTTTATTTTAATTTCCAAGTAAGTATTGGACAAAAAGTTGCGACTAAAAATGACAAAAAAAGTAATGATTGTGACATAAATGCAGGAAAATCGCTTATCTGAAATATAATTCCTATAAGTATAGATTGTGAAAAATCTGGACTTGGAAAAAGTAATAATCCTGAAAATAAACCGAATAGAATTGAAATATATATACTTTTTTCAGAAATTTTTTCATTATAAAAACTGCAAAAAACACTTAATACTGCCGAACAACACAATAGATCAGCTAATAAAAATAAGTATAAAATACTTATACCTTTTGAAGAAATAAAGAAGGCAACAATTGATAATAAAATAATTATATTTTTAGATAACTTTAATTTATTACCTTTAAACTTAAATACTTTATTTCCATCAACTACTATTAAAGACGAAATTGCATTTATCAGAGTGTCGATGCTACTTATAGTAAGAGAGATAGCTAAAACTATTAATATTATTGCAATTGATACTGATTGCTCTTTTAACAATAATGAAAAAAAAGCTAGGTCTGCAATTACATCTGAATTTTCTGATACTGCAACTAATCCGGAAAAACCCATAAAAAAAACAATTGGTATTATAATAAAAAAAGAAAAAGTTAAGCTTTTTTTTAAAACTTTAATGTTTTTTGCTGCATAAACTCTTTGCCAATTACCTTGATGAAATAAATTTGTTGCCGCAACAGCTATAAAAAATGTTAGTCCAGCAGTAAAATTTGGTAAATAAGTAGTGCTTAACAAAATTGGTTTATTATGCTTTATGAATTCCATATTAAACTCATTAAGATTTGATGAAATTAAATAATTTAATGAAAACAATAATAATAGTATAATTATTATAAACTGGATATTGTCTGTAAAAATTGACGCTCTTAAACCTCCGTATAAAGTATAAATAAGTGAACTAACTATAACGATAAAGGAAGTGATCCATAAACTTGTTCCTGAAATATAATTTACTAACATTGAAACTGCAGTAACCTCGGCAACAAAAAAAATAAACATGTAAAAAATAGTTAATAATAGAACTAATTTAAATAATTTTTTTCCAAATCTAATTCTAATAACTTCAATTAAAGTTTTTCCTTGTGGAAAAAATTTCCTAAACTTCTCTCCCAAATAAATTAAAACAAATAAAGGAAACGCTGTTCCCAAGGCATAACCTATTACAGCTCCTATACCTCCCCATGTTGCGGCTGAAGCGGGACCAAACAATATCCATGCTCCTAGTGCTGAAGCTACAAAACTTGTTGTTAAAGAAAATGTTTCTATATTTCTATTTGCAACTAAGTAGTTATCTAAACTTTTATTTTTTTTTGTATATAAAATTCCAATAATAACAAAAACTAAGCTAAGAGTTATTATTAATATTATTGATGAACTTTGACTTAATATATTTAAATTTATCATTAAGCTCCCTTTCTGAATTACCGGACAGGTTATATGGGTATTATCTCAGTCTTTCGACACCCCTATAATTTAAAATTTATAATAAGTTAAAATTAAAAGCAAACTATATGATCTATATTAATTGGACGTTTAATTCCAAATTTTTCATCTACTTCATGTTGATGAATATGATGCGAATGAACAAAAACAGGTATTAGTTTGTTACTTGGAGTTTTAAGTGTATAAATAAAATTAGTCCCTCTAAACTTTCTATCGATGACTTCCAATTTTAAATTACTTTTGTCATCGTGCTCTAAGTCCTCTGGTTGTAATAAAAGTTTTACCTTAGACCCTTTTGGATAATGTTTAATAAAGTTTCCTTTAATTGTTCCAAGATCTTCATTTTCAAGACTATTTTCACCAGTTACTTTTGCTGGAATTAAAATGCCTCTATTCAAAAAATTAACAACTTCTATAGAATTAGGGAAATGATAAACATTATACGGATCGTCAAACTGCTTAAGTTTTTCTTCCAAAATTAAACCACATTTATTTCCTAAATAAAAAGCTTCGTAAGAATCATGAGTGACTACAATGGTCGTTATTTTTAAATCATTTAAAAGTTTTTTTAGCTGAACTTGTATTTCTTCTTTAAAACTTTGATCGACGTTTGATAATGGTTCATCTAGTAACAAAAGATCGGGCTGCGTAACTAATGATCTAGCAAGAGCTGCTCTTTGCGCTTCTCCAGCACTTATTTGGTGAGGATATTTGCTTAATATTTTTTCTATATCCAATAATTTAATTATTTTTTTTGGGTTTATCTTTTTTTTTCCATTTGGCTTTTTTGCTTCAGCACCTAAATATATATTTTTTTCAACATTATAATGAGGAAATAAACTATTTTCTTGAAATGACAGAGATATATTTCGGTTTTCTGGTTCAATATGATCTTTTGCAGAAGATAAAATATTACCTTTAAGTTTTATTGATCCAGATTTAATTTTTTCTAATCCTGCGATTGTTCTAAGAATTGTAGTTTTGCCTACACCGGATGGTCCCAAAAGACAGATTATATCTCCCTTATTCTCAATATTAAAAGAGACGTTTCTTACTTTGGTTTTTCCCCCAGCTCTAAAACTGACATTTTTAATTTCTAAAAAACTTTTACTCATCTCTATCTCTTAAAATATATTTTGACGTAAGTAAAATAAAGAAACTTGCAATGATTATCAAACATAATGAAGGTACAGCAGCAGCTTCCAATAAATCCTCAGATGCAGAAATATAAGCTGTAGTTGCAAAAGTCTCAAAATTAAAAGGTCTTAAAATTAATGTAATTGGTAATTCCCTGATTATTTCTAATGAAATTAATATAATAACAAATAAAAGTGAATTCCTTAAGTAAGGAATGTGAATATTTAAAAAAGTTTTACTCTTAGAATATCCAAGAAGATAAGCGCTCTCATCAACAGCAATGTTCATTTTTTCGTATCCTGATTTTATTCCATTAAAAGCTAATGAATAAAATCTAACAAAATAAACAATAACTAAACCTAAAACTGAACCAATAAATATTTTTTTTATAGAAAAAAATCCTAATGCTTTAAGTATATTTTCATCAAACCATGCAACAAAAGTTATAAAAGCTATAGCAAGAATTACTCCTGGTATTGCATATCCAGAAATTGATAAAGTGGATAATACATTTAAACTTTTTTTATTTGAAACTCTATTTCCATAATTAGATATTAAAGCGAAAAATATTAAAACTAAACTTGATAAAGAAACAAGATATAAAGTATTTAAAAAAAGATCTATTATTTGTAAATCAATTAAATTTTCAGGAAATTTAATTGTCCAGTATAACATTTGACTTAATGGAAATAAAAAACTTAAAAAAAATAAAGTAAAACAAAATATAAATGCAAAAAAAGATTTCCCTCCATGAAGCTTAATTTTTTCTTTTTTTTTAAATCCACCTTTTGTTTCCAAATGATACTTGGCTTTTTTCCTAGATAAATTTTCAATTAAAAATAATATAAAGATAAATAATAAAAGAAAAAAAGATATTCGATTTGCGAATGCCAAGTCATCGAAAGATATCCAAGCATTATAAATACCGGTTGTTAAAGTGTTCACAGAAAAAAAATCTACTGCTCCAAATTCAGCTAATGTTTCCATTGCTACTAATGATAAACCCGCAACAATAGCGGGACGTGCCGCAGGTAATATTATTGAATAAAAAGATTTAAATTTTGAAAAACCAAGATTTTTACCTAATTCTATTAAATTTTGTGATTGATATAAAAATGACGATCTTGCAAGTATATATACATAAGCATACAGAGAAAAAGAGATTGATAATACCAATCCAAACATACCATCTAATTTTGGAATATGTTTGTTGTAATTTCCATCTCCAAACAAAATTTTTAAGATTGTAAATGCTGTTCCATAATTTTCAAAAAAAGCGAATAGAGAATAAGCATAAATATAAGGAGGTACTGCAAAAGATAGTATTAGAGCCCATTTAAAAAAATTAGCACCTGGGAACTGATAAAAAGAAACTATATATGCTGATCCTACTCCTAAAATAAATGTTAAAAATAAAACTCCAATCAAAAGAATTAACGAATTAAATATATATTCGATAAAAAAAGTTTTTTTAAGTATTTCAAAATATTGAGAAGTATCTTCAAAAAAACTAGAAAAAACTGTTAATATTGGAATAACTACAATTAAAGAAATAGTAAAAGATGCTAAATACCAAATGCTTAATTTTCCAGACCACATTTTTATAAATTTATATTAGTAAATAAAGCTTATAGAAGTAAATACGAAATTTAAAGTGCTCGCATAAGAAAAGGGGGTAAACCTATATTATACGAGCACTTATCTCTCTCTGTTATTAAAGGAACTTATCTCTTTTATTGAAAAGACTTAAGATTTCATGGATCTCATTATCTTCAATACTTGAAAGTTCTCTTCCATTTATCTTTTTATTGATTTTTTCACACTCCGAGCTGCAAGGAAGGCAACTCTCGGAAGAATCATTATAATCAATATTAGACAAATTTTGTTTCATAGTTTTTATAACTATCTTTCTTCTATTTCCAACCTGCTGCGGTCATTACTTCTAATGCAGCTGCTTGATGTTTTCCATAACTAGAAACTTTTGTTTTTAGATCTTGTTTAAAATCTAATCCCAAATTGTTTACTACTATTGGACTAGGTGAAACACCAGCAATCATTGGAAACTCAAAAGTATTATTAGTAAAGTGTTCTTGAGCCTCTGGTGACAATAAATAGTCAACAAGAGCGATAGCATTTGCTTTGTTTGGAGCACCTTTAACTAGAGCAGCACAACTAATATTCATGTGTGTTCCTCTACCATCTTGATTTGGAAAAAATGCTTTAACTTTTTTAGCAGCTTCTTGTTGTTCTGCACCTTTTTTACCAGATAACATAAGAGCTAAATAATATGTGTTAGCTACAGCAATATCTGCTTCTCCAGCAGCTACTGCCATAATTTGAGCTCTATCGTTTCCTGTAGATTCTCTAGCCATGTTAGCAACAACTCCCTTTGCCCATTCAGCAGTAGCTTTTTTTCCATTATTATTAATTAATGAAGCTACAAGAGATTTATTGTAAATGTTGCTAGATTTTCTAATTACTAATCTACCTTTCCATTTTGGATCTGCTAGACCTTCATAAGTCATTCCAGATAATTCAGCACCAGTAACTCTTTCTGGTGAGTAGTAAATTATTCTTGCTCTTTTTGCTACTCCCGTCCAGTGTGATGTTCTAAAGTTTTTTGGAACAGATGATTTAATTGTTGGTGAAACTAATCCACTTTGCGTCATACCTTTTGCTTGAAAAGCACCACATCTTCCAGCGTCTGCTGTGATGTAAAGGTCTGCTGCAGAGTCAGCGCCTTCTTCTATCATTCTTTTTTCTAAGGCTCCTGATTTACCATTAATTAAATTTACCTTAATTCCAGTCGCTGCTGTAAACTTTCCATAAAGTTCAGCGTCTGCTTTATAATGTCTTGCATTAAAAATGTTTACCTCGTTTGCTAAAACAGTTGTTGCAAACAAAGAAATCATAAATGCCAATATTGGTAATTTTCTCATTATTTCTCCTTTTAAATTTAATGATAATGGTAACTATTCTCAGTGAGAATGATTATCAATCGCATAAAATGTCGCACTTTTATGATTTATTCTAAAACTCCCATTCAGATATCTTGCTGTAAAGAAAGTTCCTAAAAGCTTGTACTCTTGCTACATTTTTCATTGATTGTGGGTATACAAAATGTGCTTCTGTAATTGGTCCTTCTATATTTGGTAAAACTTTGACAATATTTGGTTGTTTAACAGTTAAATAATCTGGTAAAGCAGCTAATCCTACTCCGCTCTGAACCGCTAATAACAATCCGTATACACTATTAACCCTCATAACTGTTTTTCTTTTTTTATTATCTTTCATTCCAAGTTTTAAAGCCCAATCTGGATTGTAGACTGGTGAGGGTGCTCCTTTACCAAAAGAAATAAAACTATGTCTATCTAAATCTTTTATCGTTTTGGGATAACCATGTTTTTCAAGATACTTCGGAGATCCATAAATGTGATAATTAATATCTATTAATTTTCTCTGAATGTAATTAAGTTGCTTTGGTCTTCTCATAAAAATACCTATATCGGCCTGCCTAATGCTTAAATCTAGTTCTTTATCATCAAAAATTAATTCTATTTCAATTTCTGGGTTTAATTGCATAAACTCTTGAATTCTTGGTGTTAACCAAGTTGTTCCAAAACTTACAACAGTTGTAACTATCAATTTTCCTGATGGTTTGTTCTTTTTATCTCCTAGAGTGGTTTCAACTTCTTTTAATTTACTGATAACCTCGCGTGCAGTTTTGTAAACATATTCTCCATTTTCAGTAAGCGTAAGTCCTCTCGCATGTCTTTCAAATAATTTTATATTTAATTCTTCTTCTAAAGATTGAATTTGTCTACTTATTGCTGATTGACTTGTATTTAAAATAACTGTTGCGCTTGTAAAACTTCCAGCTTCAGCGACAGCATGAAATATTTTAAGTTTGTCCCAATCCATTTTTATTTATTAACATCTACAACTATTCTTCCAGATGTTTGACCTTTAAGCATGCTTGGAAATAAATTTAAAAGTTCTTCCATTGAAATTACTTTTACTGTTTCGTTTAAAATATTAAAATCAATTAAATTTGGCACTTGACTCCACACAAATTCTCGTCTTTTTAGACCTACTGCAACAGAATCTATTCCCCAGAGCTTAACACCTCTCAAAATAAATGGCATAACGTTTGTATTTAATTTTATACCTCCTGCATTACCACAAGCTGCAACAATTCCAGAGTGTTTGGTTTGAGAAATAGCATGTGCTAAAATATTTCCTCCTACAGTATCAACTACACCATCCCAAATACCTTTTCCCAGTAATTTAGGGTCAGCTTCAAATTCTTTTCGATCTATAATACTTGATGCGCCTAGTTTTTTTAAAGCTTCTGAATGATCTGGTTTGCCTGTCGCAGCAGTAACGTTGTAACCTAATTTAGATAAAACCATTATTGCAACATTGCCAACACCTCCTGATGCACCGGTAACTAAAACTTCCTTTACTTTTTCTCCTAATAAAATTTCTTCTCTAGCTTTTATTGCAAAAGCACACAGTAAAGCTGTAAATCCAGCTGTACCTAATATCATTGATTGCTTAGTTGAAATATTTTTTGGAGCTTTTACTAAAAAATCTTTTTTGACTTTAGCATACTGAGAATAGCCTCCATGAGATATCTCTCCAACTCTACATCCTGTTATTATAACTTCATCATCTTTCTTAAAATTATCAGTATTGCTTTCGATGACTTTTCCCGATAAATCTATACCTGGAATTCTTGGAAACTCTTTTACAAGCTTTCCACCATCTTGCAATATCAAAGCATCTTTATAATTTAAGTCCGAATAATCTACTTTTACTAAAACATCGCCTTCACCTAAAAAATTTTTATCTACTTCTTTAATTTCTCTTGAGAAATTTTTACCTTCTTGATTAATTACGATAGCTTTAAATTTGTCTGACATAGTTGAATTATATTAAAAATTTATTTACTAATAAATCTTAAATATCTATTTTGATAACTTAAATCGTCTTTAAACTTACCTAAATAATAATTTGTAACAGTTGTTGCTTGTTCTTTTTTAATTCCCCTCATAGTCATACATTGATGAGTTGCATCAATCGAAACTGCTACTCCCTTAGCTTGCAGTCCATCCATTAATGTATTTGCAATTTGCATAGTAAGTCTTTCTTGAGTTTGAAGTCTTTTTGAAAAAACTTCTACAACTCTTGCGAGCTTACTTAGGCCAACTACTTTATCTTTAGGTATATATGCAACGTGAGCTACACCAATAATTGGGGCCATATGATGTTCGCAATGACTTTGTAAAGATATATTTTTTTGTATAACCATGTCGTCGTAGCCTTGAACATCACCAAATGTTTTTTCTAAAATTTTTTTTGCATCTTCACTGTATCCTTTAAAATATTCTCTATATGCTTTTATTAATCTTGCTGGGGTTGATTTAAGGCCTTCTCTAGAAGGATCTTCACCTATCCACTCTATAATTTTAACAAAAGCCTCTTCAGCTTCTTTATCTGAAACTTTATTGTTTATACTCTTTTGGTCTTCATTTTTTACTAATTTCATGTGGAAGGTTATACATATAAAACATTGTTTTTAAAATATTTATTATATTAATATATGTGTTACATAATTACACATATATGTTTAAAAAAAGAGAAAATGTTGCCGAAATAGAAGAGGGAAATTTACTTTCTCCAAAATTTGATAACGATGGATTGATACCAGTTATTACTATGTGTCACAAAACAAAAGACATTTTGATGCATGGTTATATGAATGTTGAAGCTTTAAAAAAAACCATTGAAACAAAGGAAGCTCATTACTGGAGTAGATCGAGAAAACAAATATGGCACAAAGGCAAAATAAGTGGCTTCGTTCAAAGAATAAAAGAAATTAGAATCGATGACGATCAAGATTCAATATGGCTTTTGGTTGATATTGGAGATGGATCAAGTTGTCACGTGGGTTACAGATCGTGTTTTTATAGGTCAATACCTCTTGGAAAAATCGACAATGCTAGAAAAATTGAAATGAAATTTGAAGAAAAAGAAAAAAAATTTGATCCAAAGAAAATTTATAAAAATCAAACTAATCCGACCAAAGTATAAATTGTATGGAAATAATAAGACCTTTTGGACCAACAATTGCAAAGGTTACAATGCCAAAAGAAATAATAAATAAATTAAATAATTATATAGATGATGTATTAATTGATAATGAAAAATCTACTAAATTAGATTACGGAAAAAATCTCGCAGGAAACGTTAAGCAAGAATTTTTATTAGAAAAAGAATTTATGATTTCTTGCGGTTGGGAAAATTTTTTAAAAAAAAACACAGAAGAATGGATTTTAAAATCAACAAATAAAAAAGTAACTAAATTTAATATAATAGATAGCTGGATAGTAAGACAGTTTGAAAATGAATATAATCCAATGCATGCTCACGGTGGGCATATATCAGGTGTTGGATATTTAAAATTACCTAACGATTTTGGAAAAACGGTTCAAGATACAAAAATTAAAAATTTAAATGGTCACTTGCAATTAATACATGGTTCAGAAATGTTTCTCTCGCCAATAACATTAAATATTAAACCCAAAGTTGGTGAATTCTTTTTTTTTCCAAATTATTTGATGCATTGTGTTTACCCATTTAAAAATAGTAATTCTGAAAGAAGATCTATTTCGTTTAATGCTAAAATAAACGATGGTATTTACAATGTTTATGGAAATTAAAACTTTAATTTAAATTTAATTTTTTTTTAAAATTTATGGAAAAAAAACAAAAAAACGTATTAGGTGAAGATCTTGAAGAATGCTCATCAGATCCTTTAACTGGATGGTTTAGAGATGGTTGTTGTAATACAGACGAAAACGATCATGGACTTCATACAGTATGTGTAAAAGTTAATGATGAATTTTTAACATGGTGTAAAAATGCTGGTAATGATTTAATTACACCTCATCCTGAATTTGGTTTTCCGGGATTAAAAGATGGAGATAAATGGTGTGTTTGTGCTGCTTGGGTTGCTAAAGCTATTGATGAAGGAAAAGGATGTTCAATCTATTTGAAAAGGACTCACGAAAATACTCTTAAACTTGTTCCTATTGAAAAATTAAAAAAATTTGCAATAGATCTTTCTTAAGTTACATATTTCCGTATTTAGGACCTCCTCCACCTTCGGGGGTTACCCAATTTATGTTTTGTGATGGTTCTTTAATATCACAAGTTTTACAATGAATACAATTTTGTGAATTTATTACAAATTTTTTTATATTATTCTCTGTTTGAATCTCATAAACACCAACAGGACAATATCTTTGGGCAGGTTCATCAAATTTATCTAGCGTAAAATTAATAGGTAAATCTGGGTCACTTAGTTTTAAATGTACAGGCTGATTATCTGTATGATTTGTTCCAGTTAAGTATACTGAGCTTGTTTTATCAAACGTTATAACGTTATCAGGTTTTGGATACTCAATTTTAGGCATGTCTTTAGCGGCTTTTAATGTTTCGTGATCAGCGTGTTTATGTTTTAAAGTAAATGGAAGTTTTCCTCTAAAAAGTATTTGATCAATACCGGTAAAAATTATGCCTAAAATTAAACCCCAGCTAAAACTAGGTTTAACATTCCTTGCTGTATGAAGTTCATCATATACCCAGCTTTGTTTAAACTTTTCAGCATAAATTGACAAATCCTTTTGTTGTTCTATGTGCTCAACTATAGTTTCAGCAGCAATCATGCCACTTTTCATTGCTGTATGAGAACCTTTAATTTTTGGCATATTTAATGTTCCCGCATCACAACCAACTAATAGTGCGCCAGGCATAAACATTTTAGGTAAACTTTGCAATCCTCCTTCGATTAATGCTCTTGCTCCGTAAGAAATTCTTTTTCCTCCTTGAATTATTTTTTTGATAGCTGGGTGAGTTTTAAATCTTTGAAATTCATCAAAAGGAGAAAGATATGGGTTTTGATAATCTAAACCAATTACATAACCTAAAAATATTTGTTTATTCTCAGCATGGTAAACAAAGCTTCCTCCGTAGGTTTTATTATCAAGTGGCCAGCCAGCGGTATGCATTACTAAACCTTCCTCGTGATTTTTTTCATTTACTTCCCAAATCTCTTTAAAACCAATTCCATATTGTTGTGGATTTTTTCCTTTACTCAACTCAAATTTTTTAATTAATTGTTTTCCTAAATGACCTCTACAACCTTCTGCAAAAACTGTAACTTTTGCATGAAGCTCCATACCAGATTCAAAACTATCTTTTTTATTTCCTTCCTTATCTAATCCCATATCTTGAGTAACTATTCCTTTAACAGAACCGTCAACATTATATAAAATTTCACTTGCGGGAAATCCTGGAAAAATTTCTACTCCCAATGTCTCAGCTTGTTCAGCTAACCATCTACATAAATTGGCAAGGCTAATAATATAGTTTTTATGATTTTGTTGTACTTTAGGTAAGAGCCATGTAGGCCAACTAAGAGATTTTGTTTTTCCTAAAAATAAAAACCTTTCTTTTGAAACTTTTGTTTTAATTGGACTATTTAATTCTTTCCAATTAGGAATTAATTCATCGAGAGCTCTTGTTTCAAAAACATTACCTGATAGAATGTGAGCACCAACTTCAGATGCTTTTTCTAACAAACAAACATTTAAATCAGATTTTAATTGTTTAAGTTTTATTGCGGTTGATAGCCCAGATGGTCCTCCACCCACTATAACCACATCATATTCCATTACTTCCCTGTTGGACATAATGTTATTTTTTTACAGTATTTGTTATTTTTGTATAGTGTTTAATTTGTTCAATTCCTCTAGGAATTTAGGAAGTGCTTCAAACAAATCTGCTTCTAATCCATAATCAGCAACACTAAAAATAGGTGCCTCACCATCTTTGTTTATTGCAACTATTACTTTGCTTTCTTTCATTCCAGCCAAATGCTGAATCGCTCCTGAAATACCAACTGCAATATATAAATCTGGAACAACAACTTTTCCAGTTTGTCCTACTTGATGGTCATTTGTTATATAGCCAGCATCTACAGCTGCTCTAGATGCTCCTATTGCTGCATTTAATTTATCTGCAATTGCTGTGATTAATTTAAAATTATCTCCACTTTGCATTCCTCTTCCACCTGAAATTACTATTCTTGCAGTGCCAAGTTCAGGTCTATCAGATTTAACTTCCTCTCTTTTAATAAATTTTGACAACAAAGTGCTTTCTTCTGCATCGGCTTTTACAATTTCTGCTGATCCACCAGTTGTAGGAGATGGGTCAAAAGAAGTTGGTCTAATTGTAACACATTTCTTAGTATCATTACTTTTAACTGTTGCAAATGCATTTCCGGCGTAGATGGGTCTTACAAAAGTATCTGGAGAAATTACTTTAATAATATCGCTTACCTGAGAAGTGTCTAACAGAGCTGCAATTCTAGGCATTAAATTTTTTCCAAAGGTATTAGCTGAACATACAATATGTGAATAATTTTCAGCTTTTTTAACTATCACAGGAGTAAAATTTTCTGCTAAGTAATTTTCATAAATTTCGTTATCTATATGAATTACTTTTTTTACATTCGGAATTTCTGAAATCGATTTTACAACTGGTTCTGCTTTATTTCCAATTACTAAAACATGAAGATCTTGATCAATTTGAGTTGCAGCCGTGATCGCATTTAAAGTAAATGGTCTAATTTCTTTGTTATCATGTTCTGCAATTAAAAGTACTGACATTATATTACCTTTGCTTCATTTTTTAATTTCTGTACTAATTCCTCTACGCTTGCTACTTTAATTCCTGCTTTTCTTTTTGGTGGCTCTACAACTTTAATCTGTTCGATTCTTGGTTTTGTATCAATTCCTAATTCTGAAACGTTTATTTGTTCTAAAGGTTTTTTCTTTGCTTTCATAATATTTGGTAGAGATGCATATCTTGGTTCGTTCAATCTTAGGTCGCAAGTAACTATTGAAGGAATATTTGTTTCAATAGTTTCTAAACCTTCATCAACTTCTCTAGTTACCTCTAAAGTTTTTTCTTTTATTATTATTTTAGATGCAAAAGTAGCTTGTGGCCAATTTAAAAGAGCAGCAAGCATTTGTCCTGTTTGGTTGCAATCATCATCAATAGCTTGTTTTCCCATGAAAACTAAATCTGGTTTTTCTTTCTCAATAATTTTTTGAAGAATTTTTGAAACAGCAAGTGGTTCTATTGTGCTTTCAGTTTTAACATGAATTCCTCTATCAGCTCCAACTGCTAAAGCTTTTCTGACTGTTTCTTGTGCTTTTTCTTCTCCTACTGTAATAGCTACAACTTCTTTAGCTTTGCCTGACTCTTTTATTTTTACAGCTTCTTCGATAGCATTGTCATCTGGAGGATTAGTTGACATTTTAACATTGTCTGTAACAACTCCAGTACCATCTTCTTTAACTCTAACCTGAACGTTATAATCAATCACTCTTTTTACTGCTACTAGTATTTTCATTATGCTCTTAATAGTTTATTTTCTGAATCATATGGACTGTCATCCAAAATAGTAGCGTCGTGCATTTTTCCTAAAATATCAATTTTTAATTTTTGCCCTGTTGTCGCAAGTTCAGGCTTTATCATTCCTAATGCTATTGATTTATTTAGTCTAAAACCAAAGTCTCCCCCCGTTGCTCTACCAACAACTTTACCGTTTTCATAAATTGGATTATTACCAAGAACATCAGCATCTGTTATGTTATGAACTTCCATAGTAACCAGCTTATTTGCAAATCCTTTTTCTCTCCATTTATTTAAAGCTTCAAGTCCAATAAATTTTCCTTTGTTAGGATGTATAAATCTATCTAATCCAGATTCATATGGTGAATACTCAATAGACAGTTCGGTTCCTACCAATTTATAAGATTTTTCAATTCTTAAACTATTCATAGCTCTTATTCCAAAAGGTTTCAAACCGAGTTCTTTTCCATTTTCAATTAACTTGTCAAATATATGATTTTGATATTCTAATGGATGATGAATTTCCCATCCTAGTTCACCAACAAAATTTACTCTTATAGCTGTACACGGAGCATACCCTATGTCTACTTTTTTAGAGCTAAGCCATTTAAAATTCTCATTTGAAAAATCGTCTTTAGAAACTTTTTTCATTAAATCGCGTGCTTTAGGTCCAGCAACCACCAAAACACCTGTTGAGTTAGTTAAATTTTCAAATTGAACTGATCCATCTCTTGGCATCCATTTTTGTATCCAATCGTGATCTAATCTTTGAAATGCTCCTGCTGAAACCAAATAAAAACTATCTTCTGACTCTCTCATGATAGTAAATTCTGAATGAACACCGCCTTTTGTATTAAGAGCGTGACATAGATTTACACGTCCAATTTTTTTAGGAAGTTTGTTTGCAACTAAATAATCTAAAAATTCTTCTGCTTTTGGGCCTTTAATTCTACATTTTGCGAAAGCTGTCATATCTAATAGGCCTACATTTTCTTTTACATTTTTACATTCTTTTTCAACCGCTTTAAACCATTTTGATCTTCTAAATGACCAATCATCTTTTTGTTCCATTCCATCTGTTGCAAAAAAATTTGCTCTCTCCCATCCAAATTTTTGTCCAAAAACTGCACCCATTTGTTTCATACGATCATAACATGGTGCTGTTCTTAATGGTCTTGCAGCTTCTCTTTCCTCATCTGGGTAATGAATAATAAAAACATTTCTGTAAGCTTCTTCGTTTTTTTCTTTTAGATATGATTTTGAGCAATAATCTCCATATCTTCTTGGTTCCACACCAAGCATATCAACGGTTGGTTCTCCATCTACAATCCATTCTGCAAGTTGCCAACCAGCACCTCCTGCGGCAGTAATTCCAAAACTATGTCCTTCATTTATCCAAAAGTTTTTTAAACCCCAAGCAGGGCCTACTATAGGATTTCCATCTGGTGTATAGCAAATGGCACCGTTATAAACTTTTTTAACTCCAACTTCACCAAACGCAGGAACACGATGAATTGCACCTTCAATGTGAGGTGCGAGTCTTTCTAAATCTTCTTGAAATAATTCGTATTCAGAATCTTTTGTTGGTCCATCTACATAACAACAAGGTGCACCATCTTCATAAGGTCCTAATATCAAACCTCCTGCTTCTTCTCTTAAGTACCAGCGACTATCACTATCTCTAAGAACTCCCATTTCAGGTAAACCTTCTTTTTTTCTTTTAACAATTTCTGGATGTGGTTCTGTTACAATATATTGGTGCTCAACTGGAATAACGGGAATTTCCAATCCCACCATTTTACCAGTTTGTCTTGCAAAATTTCCTGAACATGAAACAACATGTTCACATTCTATTGATCCTTTGTCAGTTTCAACTACCCATCCATTTTTTACTTGTTTCATTCCAACAACTGTTGTGTTTCTATAAATTTCTGCTCCCCTGTTCCTTGCGCCTGTTGCAAGAGCTTGAGTTAAATCTGCCGGTTGAATATAACCATCTTCTGGATGTTGAATTGCACCAACTAAACCTTCAATATTACACAAAGGCCAAATTTCTTTTACTTGCTCAGGTTTTAAAAATTTTACGTCCACGCCAATTGTTTGGGCAACACCAGCGTATTGGTGATACTCATCCATTCTGTCTTTGGTGCTTGCTAATCTAATATTTGAAACAACACTAAAACCTACATTTTTTCCTGTTTCTTCTTCTAAAGTTTTATAAAAATTGACTGCATATTTATGAAGTTGTCCTACTGAATAACTCATATTAAATAATGGAAGCAATCCTGCTGCATGCCAAGTAGAGCCTGAAGTTAATTCTTTTCTTTCAACAAGAACTACATCTGACCAACCTTTTTTTGCTAAATGGTAAAGCATGCTAACACCAACAACTCCACCTCCAATAACAACTACTTTTGCTTTTGATTTCATTACAGGATTCCTACTAGATTTTATAAATAATTAAAGATTAATTTTAACCCAATCAAATTGAAGAGCCTAGTGAAATTGGGTTTGAAACCGAGGTAGTTAACCAACAATCTTTTAAAGGTCCTTCTTGTAAATACTTTTCAACAATCCATTGAAATTTATAATAATTCTTATCTTTACCAAGAATTGTAACCGCAAAACCATATTGGCTATTTGATTTAAAAACCTCAACTATTTCATTATCAATGTGATTTAACAGCATTTTATATCCTTCTCCTTTAATCATTTTTATAAACTTAGGAAGAGGACCGGTGTATTTTTTATTTGAGGGGTGTGCAAACTCCCATGTTTGTTTGATACCATAATCTGCGGATGGATCGTCATTGTTCATTAAGCCTCTTAATTGTATTTTGACAACTTGATATGGTTCTATTCCACTATTTGGACTAACAATATCTGCTTTAGCAGTAACAATGAACATTATTGCTAAAAAATAAATAATTATTAAATAAATTATTCCATATAAAGAGTATTTAATAAACTTTTTCATAATCTAACAAAACTATTCTGAATAGCTTTCATCCATTTTTTATTATCTTCTATTTCAAATATTAAATCCATACTACTTTCTGATAAGGTCCATCTTTCTAATTCTATTTCTCCATCAAGTTGTTCAACATCCCAAGCGGCAAGTCCTAAAACAATTAAACTTTTTTTTGGTCCTTTTTTTTCTGCAATTTCAATCAAGGTTATTAAATCGCTACTTGTTGACAAATTATTATATTCTTTTGTACTTTGATTTTTATAATCTTTTGAATGTAATACTAATATTTTATTGTTATCAACTGGTCCTCCCCAATAAATTGGAATTTTATAATCATATAATTCTTTTTTATTTATTGATTTATCATTTACCTTGCTAATTAATGGACCTAGAGAAATTTTTCCTAATGGTTTATTTACGACTATGCCTAATGCTCCTTTTTTGTCATGTTCTAACATTAATATTACTGTTTTTTCAAATCTAGAATCTCTAATTTTTTCTGTAGCGATTAATAAAAAATCTTCTACGCTGTCATAGTGTTTTCCTTTAAAATAATTTTTTGGAAACTTGTAGTGTTTTGGTAAATCAATTGATCTAGCCGAAAGACATAAGTTTGTTAGAAATAATATTAAAAAAATAGAAAAAATTTTTTTCATATATTTGAAGCAGTTTTTCTTACATCTTCTAAAAACTTTTTTCTTTTAGCATCGCTCACAAAAGGTACTGCAAAATATCTTTTATATATAACATCTTTTATTCCACAAATGTTAAAAACGCCTCTTCGTAGTCTTTTAGTTGGCATATTTAAGAAAAAAGTTCTAATTGCAAACTGTGGAGATCCATATGTGCAAAATACAATCGCTTTTTTTCCTTCCAAATTACCTATTGGATAACCATAATTTCCAAATAATTTTTTAAACTTAAAAGCCCAAGGTGGAGCTAAAACTTTATCAATCCATCCTTCAAGAATTGCTGGCATTCTAAAATTCCATATTGGTGCAATTAAAACAATTATGTCAGATCTTTCTATTCTTTTACGGTGATCAATTACTACGGAATCCGCTTCCTCACCAGAAAAAACTGGATCAAATTTTTCTTTATATAAATCAACACAATCAACTTCATTATTTTTTTCTTTTGCTTCTTCTATAAATGTTTTTTTAATAGCTGCATTAAAAGATGCATCATTATAATGCGCATAGACAATAAAAATTTTTTTCATTTAATTAACTTTCGATGCTATATAAAAACCAGAAAACATTGAAACTACAAAAATAGCAGAACTCGTATTTAACAAAGCTATAGAAGTAATAGCTGGCCCTGGACATAACCCAATTAAACCCCAGCCGGCTCCAAAAAAAACAGAGCCAATAAGTAGTTTTTTATCTATTTCTTTAATTGTTGGAATAGAAAAATTTGATGAAAATAATGGTTTATTTTTATTTTTAAATAAATGAAATATTGGAGTAGAAACAACAAGTGCTCCTATCATTACAAAGGCTAATGAAGGGTCCCAGTCTCTAAAAATATTTAAAAAACCTAGCACTTTTTCAGGATTAATCATTTCAGAAATAACCAGTCCAATACCAAAAATTATTCCACAAACTAGCGACACTATCTTGCTCATAAAACTCCTGTAATTAAAACAGTTAATATTCCAATTAACATAAAAGTTATTGTTGCAATGATTGATCTTAATGAAAAACGACTAATTCCGCTAATTC
>CACENJ010000007.1 GCA_902560855.1 uncultured Pelagibacteraceae bacterium | reverse complement strand
TTTTGTTTTAATGGACTACGGTTTTGGGGCAGTTTTTGGATGTCCAGCACATGACCAAAGAGACTTAGATTTTGCAAATAAGTACAAACTAAAAGTTAAAACAGTAGTAAAACCCTTAAATGAAAATGAATTTTACCTGAAGGATAAGGAAACATTTCTAAACAATAAAATTTTTTTTTATTTTTATCTAATTTTGTTTTAAAAATTTTATTTTTATCCCAAAATGTTTGCCATTTTTGTTCAACTATTTTAAAGTTATATCTTTCCATTTTTTAAAATACCTATGTATTTTTGGATTTTATTTTCCTATGGTTTTGTTAAATTAGTCTTTACCATCTGGGCGCCCAGCTCCAGTTTCAGAGTATTCTGGATCCTTGTCTCTTTCGCTATCCTCTATAATTGCAGCTTTTTTTAAAATTGCTAACTTTATTTCTTGACCAAGAGTAGAATTATCTTTTATTACTTTACAATCTTCTTTTTTTTTATCTTTACAGACTTTTTTATGTATAACAACTTTAAGTCCATCAGCTCGGATTTCATTTGATAAGAATCTAATAGTAATTTTAATTGGATCTTGATCAGAACTTTCACTAAACCAGTCAGTAATTATAACCCCTCCTGAATAATCAACGTTTGATAAAGGAGTAAAATCTAATAAGTCTAGCGAAGCACGCCACATTTCATTTGATGATGCGAATTGAAAGTTTCCTGAACCTCTTTTTCCAGTTAAACCCATAACTCTGAAGGCTCTTCCTTCTTGGATATTTTTCTCTCTTTTATCTTTTGGATTTCCAGGAACTTTTCTTAAATCAACCTTTTTTGGTTTCAAAGGACCACATGAAATTAAAAAAAAAGAAATTAAAATTAATAAAAGAATAGTGTAAAATGGGTAATAGACAGTTTTCGCTTTAAAATTGATGAATTTCATAAAGTTGTTTTAAAGTTTGATTATCACAAAACTAATGGCATAAAAAAGATATATTTTTGTGGTATTTATGCAACAGTTTCAAAAAATATCAAGTTATAGTGCGTTTTTTGCAATAAAATGCACTAGTTATGATAGCTTTTCGACGTCTATAAATCAAAAAGATTTATAGACTTAATTATTAATTAATTAATAACAAACAAATAGGAGAAAACTATGAAAAACTGGAAAAAAGCTGGATTAACAGCTCTTGCTGGTTCTTTGGTAGCAACTTCTGCATTTGCTGGAGCTGTAACAGTTAGCGGTACTGCTAATTTAACTTACACTGCAAACAGTGGAGCGGAAGATAACGCAGGTGATGCTGCGTCTGGTACTCAAGTAGGACAAGATGGTAACAGATGGGGATTAAATAAATCTCTTTCTTTTAGCGGTTCTGGAGAAATGGATAACGGTTGGACTGTTTCTGTTTCACAAACTTTGGCTGATGGTTCTTCAACTGGTCTAGGTATGACTGTTGATATGGGCGACTTAGGTTCATTGAACTATGAAGCTGACACAGGTGCTAGAGGTATTGGAAAAATCAAAGACATGATGCCAACTGCTGACGAAGACGTTGGAAATGGTATCGACGTAGATGGTTCTGGAAGTTCAGGTGGTCTATCAGGTACTGTATCTGGTGGAACTCAAGGTTTCCATTACTCAAAAACTGTTAGCGACATGATAGAAATTGGTATTGGTTATGCACCAAAATCTACAGCTGGTAGTGCACAAGGTGGACTAGATGGTGCTGGAGCTGGTGCTTCTAACGTATCTGGTTTCGTTAAATTGGATCCAATGGATGGCTTAGAAGTTGGTATTGGTGTTGGTGAAGCTAAGACTGGTACAGCTGGAGACAGCAGCCAAACTGACGATCATCAAACAGTTTACGCAACTTACGTTTACGGACCTGTAACAGTTGGTTACCAAATGAGTAACATTGATACTTTTGGAACTACTAACGATGATGAACAAACTAGATGGGGTGTTCTTTACGCTGTAAATGATGAAATGTCTATTTCATACCAATCTCATGAAAATGATGATTCTGCTAAGACTACTGACGAAGAAGCAGAAGGTTGGTCAGCATCTTACACTTCTGGTGGAATGACTTTCAAAGTTCACAGAAATACTGGAGACAATGTATCTAATTCTGTTAACAATGAATCAGAACACACTGAAGTTGGTGTAACTTTTGCATTCTAATTAATTAGAATAGTAAACAAAATTAAAGGCCTCGTAATATTTACGGGGCCTTTTTTTTTAACAACTTCTTTCAACTTCTTCTATTTTTGCAAACATATCAGATAGTTTTTTATATCTCGCATATGTATTAAGAGATGTATTATAAATAGGTTTTCTTGCCTGATTAATGCTAACAGTTTTGATAGGATTGTCTTTCTTATTAAAATTCATACAATCATCTTCCCAATTTAATTCACAAAAATTAAGAATTTTTTTAATTTCTTTTTCTTTTTCATTAATTAATTTTTCATAGTTTAAGTTATAAATGAAGTTTGGAAATTTATTTTTCCAAAACTTCATCAAATCTAAGTATAACTCAATATATTTAACTAGATCATCTTGGTTATTGCTCCAAATAATCGAATTTATGTCAAATGCATTTTTGTAAATTGATAACGCTGTATCTTTAAGATTCCTTGTACAATGAATAATTTTAGAATTTGGAAATAAAATTTTAATAAACCCTAACCATTGAAAATTTAATGGATTTTTATCTAAAATTATTTTTTTTTCGGTTTTTATATAGCTTATTTTTGAAAAATAGCTATTTGCAATTTCTATTACTTTTATATTTCTTTCTTTATTATAATTCTTGAAAAGCGAGGTTAAATCCTTGTTGTCAATGTTTCTTTTTATGAATTGGTCTAAAATAACTATTTCTCCTGCACCATGTATTTCTGAATGTGCTGCTAAAATTTGATGTGCTAAAGTAGTACCCGATCTTGGTAATCCAACAATAAATATTAAATTTTTATTATGTAAATTATTTTGATAATTCTCAAAATTAGTTTTGTTAAAAATTTTTTTTATTTTGTCAAACAGCAAAACTTCTTGGCTACTGGAGTATTTATTATGTATTTTTTTTTGAATATCATTGGCTTTCTTAAAATATTCATAAGATTTTTCATAATTTTTTTGATCCTCAAACGATTTTGAGATTGCAAAAGATAAAGTTGCCTGGTCATAATCTTTCAAAGATTTATCTTTTAAAATTAAAATCATTTCTTTTTGATGTTCATCGTTGATTTCATATTTTTTTATAGTACTTAACATTTTATGAGCAAGTGCATTATTTTGATTTTCTTTTAATAAATTTTTTAATAATTTTTCTGACAATTCGAATTTTCCAACGATTTGATAAGTTCCTGCTAAATTTATTATTATGATAGGATTTTTATTATCCATGTCGTAAGCTTTTTCATACAAATTAATAGCTTCATTATAATTATTTGTATCCCTTTTTAAGTTTCCATAATTTACCAAAGCATTGATATTATTAGGATTAATTGAAAGTGCTTTGTTTAAGAATTTTTCAGATTTTTCAAATTCTATTAAAACTCTATATGTTGATCCTAAATTAACCAAAACACTTTGGTCGTTTTCACTTATTTTTAAAGCATCAATTAATATTTTTTCAGCTAAAAATATTTTACCTAATTCTCTATATGATAAAGCCAACAAGTTATAAAAAGGTATTTGAGAGGAATTTTTTTTAAGAATTTTTTTTGTTTTTTCTATTACCAGATTAAATTTACCAGATAAAAATAATTTATTAATTTTGCTATATTCTGATTTTAAATAATCAGATTTTGAAAGATTTTTCATTTTAAAACTTAATATACTTAATATTTTGCTTAAATAAAGAAACTGATGAAATACCGTAAGTATTTAATAATTTTATTTTATTTAAATTCTTTTTTTTTAATCCCCCAAGACATATAATCTTTTTTTTAGTATATTTTGTTAGTTTATTAAAATTGTGAATACCTAAGAATTTATTTGATTTTTTGGTAATAAAAACAGGTGATAAGAAAATACCATCTACATTTTGAAATTCTTTTTGTCTTATCTCTAAAATATTATGTGCAGATCCTATAATCGCAAATTTTTTTTTTTTAGAGAAACAATTAATCTTTAATTCTTTATTAAACGAAGGAATATAAACCCCATCCAAATCAAGCTGTGAAGCTAATCTAATATTATTAGATATAAAAAATTTTCTTTTATTTTTTTTACATAAATTTTTAATTTTAATAATTTCATTTTTATTTATTATTTTTGTATAATTTCTGTAAATAATTGCGGTATTTTTTGGTAAACTTTTGATATAGTTTTCTTCATAGTCACTAATAAAGCAATATATTTTTGGTAATTTGTTATGCATAATGTAGTAAATAATTTTATATCAATACAGAACGAATTAAAAACAAAAACAAAAAAATTAGATTCAAAAAATTATAATCCAAATATCATTGCTGTAAGTAAAACTTTTACTATTAACGATATTCTTCCATTAATTAATTATGGTCATATTCATTTTGGCGAAAATAAGGTCCAAGAAGCAGTAAAAAAATGGACTGATATAAAAAAAGATTTTAAAAATATAAAATTGCACATGGTAGGGAAACTTCAAACAAACAAGGTAAAGTACGCTATACCTTTGTTTGATTATATTCATTCTTTAGACAGTTTAAAATTGGCTGAAAAAATTTCAAATGAACAAATTAAAAAAAATAAAAAATTAAAATTATTTATTCAAATTAATATTGATAATGAAAATCAAAAAAATGGCATAACAATAGAAGAAGTTGAAAATTTTTACGTAAAATGTACGCAAGATCTTGGATTAAATATTATTGGTCTAATGTGTTTACCTCCTAACAATAAAAAACCTTCGATTTATTTTTCTAAAATGAAAGAACTAGCTAAAAAAATACAATTAAAAGAAATTAGCATGGGTATGTCTAACGATTATTTAGAAGCGATAAATTATAGAGCAACATATTTAAGAATAGGTTCAAAGATTTTTGGAGAAAGAAAATATTAAATTTTTATTTTTGTTTTTTTATTAATTAATTTTAACAATATTAAAAAATCTTTTTTATTAATAGCAATACACCCTTTGGTAAGTTTATAATTTTTTGTCAAATGTATAAATATTGCACTACCTTTATAAGGAATTGTCTTTTTAATATTATAATTAATTACTATTAGATAATCATATTTATTATCTTTACGGTACAGTTTTTCATAGCCTATTTTTTTTTTTATTTTAATTTCTTTATTATAAAGTTTATTTTTTGGATCATTACACCATCCCATATTTGGTTTAATAATTTTAATTTTTAAATTTGTGATAGGTTTTTTAACTCGATCTTTTCGATAATACAAAGAGCCTATTGCAAAAATTCCTTTTGGAGTCGAATTATCGCCCTCTACTTTGTCTTTCTTTAGTCCATTTTTTCCAATACAACATTTGAACTTAAACTTATCTACAATCAACTTTTCTTTATTTTTTAGTTGTATTATCATAAGTTCAAATTAAATGGCTAAACAGAATATTAACATTGTTGATCTACCAACATTATATAATATTTTTGAAGAAATTAAGGATAATCTTCCTTTTAAAATTGAAAATTATAATAGAACTGGCAATTTTTTAAAATTCTTTAATGAAAATAAAAAAAATAATAAAAGTTTTTTTGTAATTACAACAATAAATAATAAAGATTTTTTTACAAAAGAAATTAGACTTGATGAAAAAAATATTTTTTTTCTTAGTCAGAAGAATAACAAAGTTGATACAAATAATAAATATAATATATTAAAATATCCAATCGACATTTATAATTTGATTGAAAAAATTAATATTCAGTTAATAAAATATAAATATAATTTTCAATCAAAAATAAAGGTTAAAAATTATTTTTTAGATTTAAATTCAAAAATAATTTCAAGAGGTACTAAAATTTTAAAATTAACAGAAAGAGAAATGGAAATTATACTTTTTCTTAATGATAATGAAAAACCTCAAAAAATTAACACACTTCAAAATAAAGTTTGGAGTTATTCGTCTGAACTTGAAACTCATACAGTTGAAACTCATATTTATAGATTAAGAAAAAAAATAAGTGATAATTTTGAAGATGAAAATTTTATATTAAGTACAGATGATGGTTATTTGATTAAATGAAGAAAAGAAATGTAATTGCCAAAGAACTTAAAACATTAAAATATAGAGTTAGAATAGTTAAGCCAAAAAAAGGAAAGGGAAGTTTTAAAAGAAAAAAAAAATAATTTATCTGTAGATTTCTACATTAAAACTTATAACAATTCTTTCGTCATCTGATTTATTTGGTTGAACAGAGTGATATAAGTAAGATGGAAAAATTAAAAGGTCACCTTCTTTTGGTTCTATGTTGACGATTCCACCAGAATATTTTGTGTATTTTTCTACATCTGGGTATCTCATTGTTTTTACTTCGTTTGGTTCATAGAATTCAATATTTCCAGAATTTTTTGGTGATTTAACATAGTATGCGGCGCTTAAAAAACAGTTAGGATGATTATGTTTTATATTATATGAATTTTTTTTGTTTATTATTGCCCACATAGCTACAATTCTTGCTTTATCTTTTACATACTTCCAACCCAATTCGTCCGTTACTATGGATTTTAAAAAATCTTTGAATTTATATATAAATTCTTGAGGTGCTCCTGGATTAATTATGTCAAAATTTGGTGAATGCCAACCTCCCACATTAGAATGATTGTTTCCTATTGGATTTTTATCTTTTAATTCGTATATGTATTTTGTTAGTTTAGAATTAATTTCTTTGTGATCTTCTATGTGATATTTAAATACCGGAGTTGGAAACAAGTCAAAGATTTCTATTTGAGACATATTATTTTTTAATTCTTGCACCAAATACTTGAATTACTTTTGAAGACATTTCAGTACCTTTTTCAAGATTCTCTTTTAAACTTTTATTATTAACATAACCATGCAAAAATCCAGCAGCAAAAAGATCTCCAGCACCTGTTAAATCAACAATTTTTAAGTTTTTTTTTATATCACAGTTTACTACTTTGTCTGAATTAATTGCTACAGCTCCATTTTTACCCCTAGTTATAACAATTAATTTGCCTAATTGTTTTGAGAAGTCAATTACTTCTTCAAATTTTTTTACTTCTATTAAAGACATTATCTCTTGTTCATTCGCAAAAGTAATATCTAATTTATTTTTTATTAAATCAAAAAAGTGTGGTTTGTGTCTTTCAACACAAAATAAATCTGATAATGACATTGCAACCTTGTTTGCATTATTAATAGCTTTATCAAATGCTTTTTTTGGTTCTCCCTCATCCCACAAATACCCTTCTAAAAAAGTAATTTCACTATTTTTAAGAGCATTAATATCAACATCATTTTCGTTGATTTTTCCAGCAGTTCCGAGAAATGTACACATAGTTCTTTCAGAATCTGGTGTTATTAATATTAAACATGTTCCAGTTGGCAGTTCTTCTTTTTTTTTTGAATAAAAATATTGTACATTCTCTTTTTTTAAACCATCCTCATATTTACTACCTAAATCGTCATCACTAACTTTTCCAATAAATCCAACTTTATTTCCGAGCTGAGATAATCCTACTATAGAATTTGCGACGGAACCTCCCGAAACCGTTTCTTCAATTTTAAGATTTAATAATAATTTTTTAAATTCAGCTTCATCAACAAGCTTCATTGTACTTTTTGTAAGTTTATTACTTTCTAAAAAATTTTCATCTACTTTACATATAACATCAACAATTGCATTGCCTATTCCTAAAATTTTCATATTATGCTTTCTTTGTTATAACTGGTATTTTTCGATTAGGATAACAAGTAGTACAAATTTTACAAGTTAAACCATAACAATCTCTAGCCTTACAATGTTCTCTTCCATAATAAATTATTTGAAGATGTAATTTGTTCCAAAATTTCTTTGGAAATAATCGTTTTAAATCTTTTTCAGTTTGAATAACATTTTTTCCGTTAGTTAATCCCCATCTTTGAGCCAATCTATGAATATGAGTATCAACAGGAAAAGCAGCGTGACCAAATCCTTGCGACATAACTACACTTGCAGTTTTATGACCTACACCAGGAAGTTTTTCGAGCTCATTAAAATTTTCTGGAACTTTTCCTCCATGTTTTTTGATTATTTGTTTTGAAAGTAAATAAATATTTTTAGCTTTCACTCTAAAAATACCTATACTCTTAATTAGCTTTTCGATTTTTTTTCTTCCTAATTTTACAAAATGTTTTGGTTTATTGTATTTTGGGTATATGTTTTTTGTTACGTTATTTACATTAACATCCGTAGTTTGAGCAGATAACAAAACAGAAACTAAGAGAGTAAATTTATCTATATGTTTTAAAGGAATTGGAGTTTTTGGATAAATTTTATTTAGGATTTTTAATATTGTTTTAGATCTTTGAACTTCGTTCATTTAAAATTCAAAAGATCTCTCATCGAATAAAGGCCAGGTTTTTTATTCATTAACCATTTAGCTGCTGTAAATGCTCCTTCTGAATAAAGAGCTCTATCAAATGCTTCATGATTTAGTGTAATTACTTCTTTACCACTCGAGAAAGTAACCTCATGTTTACCAATTATTTCACTTTTTCTAATTGAATTAAAATTGATTTTTTTTCCATAAGGAAAAGATTTTTTATTCAAATATTTTTTACCAATTAATTTATAAAAGTCTTTATTTTTTCCAAATGCTATGCCTTTACCGAGCATCAAAGCTGTACCTGAAGGATAATCTTTTTTGTGTTTATGATGAACTTCAAAAACTTTACTTAAAAAGTTATTTCCAAGTGATTTTGAAGCAATTTCAGTTAAATACATTAACAAATTTATACCCAAACTCATATTTCCAGCCTTAAGTATTGGTATTTTTTTTGAGTATTTTTTAATCAAATTTTCTTCTTTTTTTGAAAATCCAGTTGTACCAATAACTACTCTTTTTTTTAATTTTGAAGCAATTTTTAAAACTTCAAATGTGCATTTAGGAACAGTAAAATCTATAATTACATTTGAATTTTTAAATGTTTTTTCACTATTTAAATCAGGTCTAATTCCACTTATTTTTTTTTTAATAGGTCTATTTTCTGTAATAGATACTATTTTAAAAGTTTTATAAGATTTAGCAGATTTAATAAGTTGTTGACCCATTCTACCCATACAGCCGGTAATAGTTAAATTAATTTTTTTCATTTATAAGATAAGATAAAGAATTACCACAACAGCAATAACAATTATAGCCCAAATAGATAAATTTGTTAAAAACTGCTTTAATTTTGAATTAGTTCTTAAAAAAGCTGGAAGCACTAATATTAAAACAGCAATCAAAGAAATTACTGGAATAATTTGATCCCAGTTCATTTAATTTTTCCAAAAACTTTTTGCTTTTTGAAAGAACTTTTTAATACTTGGATTTGATTTTTCATTTTCAATTTCTCTAAATTTTTCAAGTAATTCTTTTTGTTCTCTATTTAGAGAAACTGGAACTTCAGTATTTAATCTAATATAAAGATCACCATTACCACTACCTCTCATATATGGCATTCCTTTGCTCTTTAATCTAAATTGTTTACCGTTCTGAGTTCCCGAAGGTATTTTAATTTTTGCTTTTCCACCATCAATTGTTGGTATTTCAATAGATGTCCCAAGAGCGGAATCTGCTATTGATATAGGACATTCAAAATATAAATTTTCATCAGATCTTTTAAATAAATCATGCGAATATACATTTATAAAAAGATAAAGGTCACCGTTTCCTGCTCCTTTAGTACCCGCCTCTCCTTTACCGGCTAGTCTAATTCTAGTGCCATCATCTACACCTTTTGGAATTGTTACAGATAGTCTTTTTGATGTTTGTTTTTTACCTTGTCCTCCACAATCATTACAAGGATTTGTTATTTCTTCTCCTGTCCCAGAACATTGGGGGCAAGTTTGTTGAACTGTAAAAAAGCCTTGACTAGATCTTACTTGTCCATGACCGCCACACATAGAACATGAGCTAGGATCATGTCCTGGTTTAGAACCATTTCCATTACAAGTCTTACATTTTTCAGATGTAGAAAATTTTATATCTTGTTTTTTACCAGTATAAGCTTCTTCTAGTGTTATTGATAAATCGTACCTTAGGTCTGAACCTCTAAAGTTTGCTTTTCTACTTCTTCTTCCACCTCTACCACCAAAGTCGCTAAAAAAATCTTCAAAAATGTCAGAAAAGGAACTTGAAAAGTCAAAATTACTAAAACCTCCTCTTCCTCCAGCTCCATTTTCAAATGCTGCATGACCAAAATTATCATAATTTTGTTTTCTTTCTGAATCTGAAAGAACATGATACGCTTCACTAGCTTCTTTAAATTTTTCTTCTGAAGTTTTATCTCCTTTATTTTTATCTGGATGATGTTTAACTGCTAGTTTTCTATAAGCAGCTTTAATTTGATCTGCTGTAGAATTTTTATTAACACCCAAGACATCATAATAATCTCTTTTTGCCATAAATAATTTATAGACAAATGGTTGTTAGTCTTAGGCGCTTTTTTCTTTATTTTCGTCTTTTACTTCTTCAAAGTCCGCATCAACAACATTTTCGTCTTTTTTTCCTTCTTCTTTTTTATCATTATCTTTAGCTGTAGCATCAGGTTTTGCACTTTGTTGTGATTTATAAATTGCTTCACCTAATTTCATAGAGGATTGAACTAAATCTTGAGTTTTTTTTTTTATTTCTTCAACATCGGTTCCTTTAAGAGCATTTCTTAAATTAGCAGAAGCAGTTTCTATTGCTTTTTTATCAGTTTCTGAAACTTTAGCTCCATGCTCTTTAAGATTTTTTTCTGTACTATGTAACAGGGTGTCTGCTTGATTTCTTGCATCGACAGCTTCTCTTTTTTTCTTGTCAGCTTCTTTATTTGACTCAGCTTCCTTAACCATTTTATTTATTTCTTCTTCACTTAAACCACCTGATGCTTGAATTTGTATTTTTTGTTCTTTACCTGTTCCTTTATCTTTTGCTGAAACATTGACTATTCCATTTGCATCTATATCAAAAGTTACTTCAATTTGAGGAACTCCTCTTGGAGCGGGAGCAATACCTACTAGTTCAAAATTACCAAGTAATTTATTGTCAGAGGCCATTTCTCTTTCTCCTTGAAGGACTCTAATTGAAACAGCAGGCTGACTATCTTCAGCTGTTGAAAAAACCTGGCTTTTTTTAGTTGGAATTGTTGTGTTTTTGTCTATTAACTTAGTTGATACTCCACCTAAAGTTTCTATACCCAACGATAAAGGGGTCACATCAAGAAGAAGTACATCTTTAACATCTCCTTGTAAGACACCAGCTTGGATTGCGGCACCCATTGCAACAACTTCGTCAGGGTTAACACTCTTGTTAGGCTCTTTACCAAAAAAATTTTTTACTTCTTGTATAACTTTTGGCATTCTCGTCATACCACCAACCATTATAACTTCATCTATCTCTCCAGCAGAAAGACCTGCATCTTTAAGTGCAGTTTTACATGGTGGTATTGTTTTGCCAATTAAATCTTCAACAAGTGCTTCTAATTTTGCTCTGGTCATTTTAAGAGCTATATGTTTTGGACCAGTTTTATCTGCAGTGATAAATGGCAAATTAACTTCAGTTTGTTCTGCAGAAGATAATTCTATTTTAGCTTTTTCGGCTGCCTCTTTAAGTCTTTGTAAAGCTAATTTATCTGATTTTAAATTGATTCCATTTTCTTTTTTAAATTCATCTACTAAATAATTAACAATAGTATTATCAAAATCTTCTCCACCTAAAAAAGTATCACCATTAGTTGATTTAACTTCAAAAACTCCATCTCCTAATTCTAAAATCGAAATATCAAAAGTTCCACCGCCTAAATCATAGACAGCAATTTTTTTATTTGCTTTTTTATCTAGACCATATGCGAGAGATGCTGCTGTTGGTTCATTAATTATTCTTAGAACTTCTAGACCTGCAATTTTACCAGCATCTTTGGTTGCTTGCCTTTGAGCATCATTAAAGTATGCAGGTACAGTTATTACTGCTTTTGAAACTTCTTGACCTAAGTATTTTTCTGCAGTTTCTTTCATTTTTTGTAAAATAAAAGCAGAAATTTGCGAGGGAGAATATTTTTGACCTTTGGCCTCTAACCAAGCATCACCTTTTTCAGAATTAACTATTTTAAATGGGACAGTTTCAATATCTTTTTTTGACGGTATCATCTTCAAAATTTCTACCAATTAATCTTTTAACAGCAAAGATTGTATTTTCTGGATTCGTTACAGCTTGTCTCTTTGCAGGCTGACCAACAAGTTTTTCATTATTATCTGTAAATGCTACAACAGACGGAGTTGTTCTTGCTCCTTCCGTATTTTCCAACACTTTTGCTTGTGTACCTTCCATAATTGATACACATGAATTTGTTGTTCCTAAATCAATTCCAATTACTTTGCTCATAAATATTTCCTTTATTTCATATAAGTGTTAATTTTGAATGTACAAGTTCTACCAAACACTATTTATTTACTTTTTCCTCGCTTTTTTCCTCGCTTTTTTCAGGTTTTTTTGAAACTGCAACTAAGGATGGTCTTAGAAGTCTATCTTTCATCGTATAGCCTTTTTGGATTTCTTGAATAATTGTTCCTGGTTCTTTGTTTATATCTTCTATTTCCATCATTGCTTGATGTAAATTTGGATCTAATTTTTTGTCAACGGCATGAATTTCATCAATATTATTTTTTTTTAAAATAGAAATTAAATCTTTTTTAACTATATCAAGATGTTCTAATGTTTTTTTTAAAGCATCAGAATTTTTTATTTCTTCATCGTTTTCTAAAGATTGTTTAACTCTCTCTAGATTATCGATTAAGTTCAGAGACTCTCTTGCGAAAGAGAACCCACCATATTCAAAGGCATCATTTTTTTCTTTTTCAAATCTTCTTCTTTGATTTTCCATTTCGGCAAGTGTTCTTGCTAGTTTATCCTCAAGGTCCTTTATTTTATCCTCAGGCTTAATTTGATTTTCATTTTCGTTAGTTTCAGGTAATTTTGTTTTGTCGTCTGATTTTTCTTCAGATTTACTTCTTTGTTCTTTTTCCATGTCTTCTTATATGGTAAGAAATTTAGTAATTTCTAGATGATAAAAAAATTTTTTTTTAATTTAATAGTGGGTACAAATAATCCAGGAAAATTAAGAGAAATAAAGGATTTATTGCCTAATAACCTTAAAATTTATTCTCCAAGGCAATTAAAAATTAAAAGCCCAAGAGAAACAGGAAAAACATTTAAAGATAACTCTATAATTAAAGCAAAATTTTTTTCTAAAAAAGCAAAAATGGCTTGTTTAGCAGATGATTCTGGTTTGGAAATTGATATGTTGGATAAGAAACCTGGAATTCATTCTTCTAGATGGGGTGGAAAAAAAAAGAATTTTAATGTTGCAATTAAAAAGGTATTTAAAGAATTAAGCAAAAAAGACAAGGATTGGAAAAGAAAAAAAATTAAAGCAAGATTTGTTTGTGCTCTAACTATTTATTGGCCCAATGGAAAAAACTTCGTTAGTATTGGAAAAATAGAAGGTTTTATTTCTTCAAAAAAAAGGGGAAAAAATGGTTTTGGTTATGATCCAATATTTATACCTTTTAAAAAAAAGATTACATTTGCGCAGATGTCATCTAAAATGAAATTTAAAATTGATCATAGATCAAGGGCTTTCAAAAAAATTAAAAGATTTTTTTAAATTCTTTATTTTCTGCTTTATAGAAATTAAGTATATGATTGATTTTATTTTTGTTTATTTCAAAAATGCCGACTTTTCCTTTAAATTGATTTTTTTTATAAAAAATTTTCTCATTTATTTCAAAATTATTTTTATAAAGAAGATAATAAACCAAACCAATTAAATCATAACTTAAAAAAGAAAGTTGATTAGGACTTTCATTATAAATTTTTTTATAATCAATTATAAATTGATCGTAATTTTCTTTATTTATTGAAGGAAAATATAATGGTTGTAAACTTTCTTCTTTTAAAAAAGATTCATCGAACCACTGATTTAAAGTTATATAATATACTCTTTTAGGAGAAACATCTGTATATAACAGAGAAGTAAAAACACTCTTTAGACCTTCTTCAAAATCAGAAACAATCACAGAATCAAAATTTATACCACCAAGTGTATCTTTTTTTTTTAAATTTTTTATTTTCCATTCTTTATTTTCTTCAGTTGAATCTTCTAGTCTTTTAATTTCGTCTATTAAATTTTGTTTTCTTATTTGATACATAGTTATTTTTTCAATCTGCTTTGTTAATTCCATAGGACTAGTTTCATAAATATGCACGTGCTTTAATTTTATTTTTGTCTGAGAAATTGCATTTTCAACTTCTTCTTTAAAACTTGAATTTGGTATTAAAAAAATACTTTTTTTAATATCATTCATTTTTTTAAATTTCATTATTGTTCTAATTTGTGAATTTGCATTAATTCCAGCACTAATAATATTTTTCGGATTTCTCACATTTTTATTTGTTAAAGATATAAAAGTCATTTCAGATAATTCATTTAAGTAAATAAGGTTATTATTAAATATTGGTCCTATAACAATTTTAACCCCTTCTAGCCCAAGTTCTTTTGCTGCAGATAAAGTTTCTACAGGGTTATTTTTTGTATTTTTAGGTATTATTTCAATATTTGGATTATCAATTTTATTTATTGCCAGTCTAACTGATTGCAAAATAGATTTTCCAATTTCACCTTGTTTTCCAGATAATGGAACTAATAAACCAATTTTTATTTTTTGCTCTGCATGCAAATTTTGAACCCAAACAAGATTTGTAAAAATTAAAAGTAATATAATTTTAAGTGATATTTTCATTTTAATAATGATATTATAATGGTTATAAGTTCATGATTCCATTGCCAGATAAAGAAAAAAATAAACTTAGTTTTGGACTATATATTGTTTCTACACCGATTGGAAATTTAAGCGACATAACATTAAGGGCAATTGAAGTATTAGAAAAATCAGAATATATCTTATGCGAAGATACTAGGACATCAAAAAAATTATTAGACAAATATAAAATAAAATCGAAATTAATTTCGAATCATAAATTTAATGAAAGTAAAAACTTAAATAAAATATTAAAAATACTTATTTCTGAAAAAATTGTCTCTATTATATCTGACGCAGGAACTCCAACTATTTCAGATCCTGGAAGAATATTAATTAATGAATGTATAAAAAAAAAAATTAATATTTATCCTATTCCAGGACCGTCAGCTGTTTCTGCGGCAGTTTCTGTAAGTGGTTTTTCAGAAAAGTATTTTTTTTATGGTTTCTTTCCCAATAAAAGAAAAGATTTACTAAATAATTTAAAAAATTTATCGAATATGGATGGATCGATTGTTTTTTTTATTTCTCCAAATAAAATTAATGATTCAATAGATTATATTAAAAAATTTTTTTCAGGACGAAAAATTTTAATTTGTCGAGAAATGACCAAGTTTTTTGAAGAATTTATTAGAGTAGATGTTGATAATTTAAAACCTTTTGAAAAAATTCCTAAGGGTGAATTGACATTAGTAATTTCTGAGAATAATAATAATTTAATAGCTTTAAATGAAATAGAAAAAAATAAAATAAAAAAAATGATTAATAATAAAAGTATAAAAGATATTGTTAATTTAATGATTCAAAAAAGAAAAATATCCAAAAAGGAAATTTATAATTATTGTTTAAGTATAAAAAATGAAATCAAAAACAATTAATATTATTATTATTTTTTTATTTCTTTGTAGCTGTGTAGGAACAGCTTCCCAAGGTGTATTTGGAACAGGAGTTAGTGTAGCTCTAGATCCAAGATCAGTTGGAACACAAATAGACGATTCAATAATGCAAAAAAATTTAGGAGCAAGATTAGCTTTAAAAGAAAAATCTTATTTGTTATCTTTAAAAATAAAAGTTTTAGATGGCAGAATATTTATTACTGGTAAAGTTGATGATCCAGAAGAGAAATTACAAATAACGAAATTAGCGTGGGAAACCAACGGAGTTCGGTCAGTTAAAAATGATATTAGGATAAAAGAAGAATTTAATTTTAAACAATCAGCAAAAGATTTATTAATAACATCTCAATTAAGAACTGCTATAATTTTTAATAAAGAAATAAAAGCAACTAATTATCAAATTGATACATATAAAAAGAGAATATATATTTATGGTATTGCTCTTACATCAGAGGAGAGAAAAAAAGTAATTAATGAAGCAAAAGAAATTTTAGATGTAGAAGATGTGATTGCTAGTATTTTGCTTGTTGAAGATTTAAGAATTCAAAAAGATTAATTTTTTTTACTATAATCAATTACTCCTGCAGAATAGGCAGCTACAGAAGCTAAATTTAATATATCTGATGTTGATGATCTTAGTGGAGCAATTTCAATTGGCTCTCCTAAACCTATTAATAGTGGACCAATAACTTTTGCTCCTCCTAATGTTTTCATCATTTTAAATGAGATTGCAGCACTGTGTTGACCTGGCATAATTAATATATTTGCATTACCTACAATTCCAGAAAAAGGATATAGTTCTTTGTATTCTTCATTCAATGCCACGTCAGGCTGCATATCCCCATCGAATTGAAAATCAACTTTTTTATCTTGCAATATATCAACAGCATCTTTTATATGTTTTGTTCTACTGGTTATTGGTTGTCCAAAAGTTGAATGTGATAAAAAAGCAACTTTAGGATTAAAACCAAACAATCTAACAACTCTTGCAGCAGATATAGCTATTTCCGAAAGTTGTTCCGAAGTAGGATATTCATGAACTGCTGTGTCAGCTATAAAAACAGTTTTTCCTTTACTTACAATCATATTTAATCCAAACATTATTTCTCCTGGTCTTGAAGAGACAACTTTTGTAATTTTTTCTAGAGATGAAGAATATCTTCTGCTATTTCCGGTAACCATAGCATCAGCATCACCACAAGAAACCATACAAGAGCCCCAGACTACTCTGTCATTTCTTACCATTCTATCACAATCTCTCTCTAGCAAACCTTGTTCTCTATGAAGTTTTTTAAATAAAAAATTTGTATAATTTTCTCTTTTTTTGTTATCTGTAGAATTGCTAACCTCTATATTAAAATTTTCGCTTAGTCCTATTTCTTTAAGTCTTTCTTTTATTTTTTCTTTTTTACCAATCAATATAGGAATTCCTAATCCTCCATTTTGAAATGCTATTGCTGCTTTTAAAGTATTTTCATCTTCACCATCAGCAAAAACAACTTTTTTTTGAGTTTTTTTTATTTGATTATTAATACCTTGAAGAATTGTAACTGATGGATCCAATCTTTGTTTAAGTTGTTCTTTATATTTTTCAAAATCTTCTATCTTTTTTCTTGCTACACCACTTTTTATAGCTGCTTTTGCTACAGAAACTGGAATAACACTTATTAATCTAGGATCAAATGTTGATGGAATTATATATTCTTTACCATATTTAGGTCTTTCCCCACCACCCATTGCTGCCGCGACTTCATCAGGTACATTTTCTCTTGCAAGGGCGGCAATTGCATTTGCAGCTGCAATTTTCATCTCTTCGTTTATAATTTTTGCTCTAACATCAAGAGCACCTCTAAATATATATGGGAATCCAATTAAATTGTTTACTTGATTTGGATAATCAGACCTTCCCGTTGCTACTATAGCATCTTTTCTAACTTCACTAACTTCTTCAGGAGTAATTTCAGGATCAGGATTTGCACAAGCAAAAATTATAGGGTTTTTAGTCATACTCTTTACCATTTTTTTAGTAAGAATACCTTTAGCTGACAAACCCAAAAAAACGTCAGCACCCTTAATTGCCTGGTCTAATGTTCTATTTTTAGTTTCTATAGCATGGGCAGATTTCCAATGATTTAAGTTATCTCTACCTTTATAAAGAACACCTTTTCTATCAATCATAGTAATATTTTTTTTTGGAACTCCACTACTCATAAATAAATCCGAACACGCAATTGCCGAAGCTCCCGCACCGTTAATCACTACTTTAATTTTTTTTATTGATTTTTTACATATATCCAAAGCATTTATAAGAGCCGCAGTAGTTATAATTGCAGTGCCGTGCTGATCATCATGAAACACTGGTATGTCTAATTTTTCTTTTAATTTTTTTTCAATAATAAAACAATCTGGCGCAGCAATGTCTTCCAAATTAATTCCACCAAAACTTTTTGAAAAATTTATAATACTTTTAATAATATCTTCTGTATTTGAGCTATCTATTTCTAAATCAATTGCATCTATATCAGCAAAACGTTTAAATAATACGGCCTTACCTTCCATTACAGGTTTCGATGCAAGAGCACCTAAATTACCCATACCAAGAATTGCTGAACCATTACTTATTACAGCAACCAAATTACCTTTTGTTGTGTAATCATAAGCAGCTTCAGGATTTTTTGCTATTTCTCTTACTGGCGCAGCTACACCAGGAGAGTACGCGAGAGCCAAATCTCTCTTCGTAGTCATTGGTTTTGATGAAACAATTTCTATTTTTCCTGATTTATTAGAATTATGAAAGTCTAATGCTTCTTTATCAGTGTAATGATCTATTTTAGTTTTTTTCATTTAATGTAATAAGGTATACAATTGAAGCGATTTTAAGACTAATATGATTTATGAATTTATTTAAGTCAACAACGACATTTAGCTTTTTTACAATAATTAGCAGAATCCTTGGTTATATAAGAGATATTTTAATTGCAATTTTTCTTGGTTCGGGGCCTTTAGCAGATGCATTTTTTGTTGCCTTTAGAATTCCTAATACATTTAGAAGATTATTTGCAGAAGGAACATTTAATGCTGCGTTTGTTCCAAGCTATGCTTCTGAATTAGCAAATGGAAAAGATCAATCAGAAAGATTTGCCACTAATGTATTTAGTTTATTAATTATAAGTTTGTTTTTTCTTGTTTTAGTTATTGAAATATTCATGCCTTTATTTTTGTTTCTTATTGCCCCTGGATTTACAGGTAATGAAAATAAAATGGATTTAGCAATTAACTTAACAAGAATAACCTTTCCATTTTTATTTTTTGTAAGTTTATCTTCCTTTTTTTCAGCTATTTTAAATTCTCATAATAGATTTGCAGTAGCGGCCGCTTCACCAGTTGTTCTGAACATTTTTTTAATAGCTGTTTTAGTTTATGGAAATTTGTTGGGTGATAGTCTTGTTTATTATTTATCTTATGGAGTAACTGTTGCTGGAATAACTCAATTTTTTTATTTATATTTTTATGTTAAGAAATTTTATTTACCCAAGTTTTCTTTTAAAATTTCTATAGATTATAAAATAAAGAATTTTTTTTCAAAATTATTACCAAGCATTTTTTCATCAGGAGTAACTCAGATTAATATTTTAATAGGAACAATTATCGCATCTTTTCAAGCAAGCGCCGTTTCATATTTATATTATGCTGATAGAATTTATCAAATTAATCTAGCTATTGCTGGAATCGCAATTGGAACGGTTGTCTTACCACAATTATCAAAATTAATTGAAACAGAAAACAAATCTGAAATTTTATTAATTCAAAACAAAGCTTTAGAACTAAGCTTATTTTTAAGCATACCAGCCACCGTAGCTTTATTTATAGCATCCAAACCGATTGTTTCAGCTTTATTTGGATATGGATCTTTTTCTGAAACAAGTGTTGAGAATTCAGCAATAGCTCTATTTTATTTTTCGCTTGGTTTACCAGCATTTTCATTAATTAAAGTATTTTCAAGCTTTTTTTTTGCAAGACATGATACAAAAACTCCTTTTTATATTTCTTTAATTTCAGTTTTATTAAATATTTTTATTAGTATTTTATTTTTTAAAAAATTAGGATTTATAATTATACCAATTGCAACTTCAATTTCATCATGGTTTAACGCAATTATTTTATATATCTTTTCTAGGAAAAAAGATTTTTTTGTATTCAATGAGATTTTTTTAAATAGATTTCCAAGAATCTTAATATCTTCTTTAATAATGGGTTTATTTTTTTATTTTCTGTTAAATTTATTAAGTGAAAAATTAATTTATTCAGAGAACTTAAAATTTATTTATCTTTTGTTGAGTATATTGGCAACTTTAATATGTTATGTTATTGTTTCAATTTTTACTAAAGCTTTTAAATTGAGTGATATTAATTTAAAGTATAAATAATAATGAATAAAAAAATCTTTTCAGGTGTTCAGCCAACAGGCAATCTACATTTGGGTAACTATTTAGGAGCAATAAAAAATTTTGTTCAGCTGCAGAGTGATAAAAAAAATCAATGTATTTATTGTGTAGTTGATCTTCATTCAATAACAGTTAAACAAGATCCAAGAACTTTAAAACAAAATACCAGAGAAACTACTGCAGCTTTTTTGGCTAGTGGCTTAGACCCAGAAAAAAGTATTATATTTAATCAGTCAGCCGTTTCTTCTCATGCTGAAGGAGCTTGGATATTAGGTTGTGTTTCAAGAATGGGTTGGTTGAGTAGAATGACACAATTTAAAGAAAAAGCAGGTAAGGATAAAGAAAAAGCTAGCGTTGGTTTATATGTTTATCCTGTTCTTATGGCCGCAGATATTTTGCTTTACGATGCAACTCATGTTCCAGTTGGAGAAGATCAAAAACAACATTTAGAGTTATGCAGAGATATTGCACAAAAATTTAATAATGATTTTAATTCAAGAAATTTTTTAAAAGTTCCAGAACCTTTGATTCAAAAAGAGTTTGCTAGAATAATGAGTTTAAAAAATGGTTTAAATAAAATGAGCAAATCAGATCCATCTGATTTTAGCAGAATTAACTTAACTGATGATAAAGATTTAATAATCAATAAAATTAAAAAAGCAAAAACGGACACTTTGCCCATGCCAGGTAAAAAAGATAATTTAGAAAAAAGACCTGAAGTTTTAAATTTATTAGGAATATATTCTAGTTTATCTAATCAGAATTTAGATGAAGTAAAATCTAATTTTGAAGGTAAAAATTTTTCTTCATTCAAAGAAAACTTGTCAGAGTTATTAATTGATAAAATATTACCAATAGGTAAGAAAATTAAAGATTTATTAAAAGATGAAAAACATTTAGATAATATACTTAAAAAAGGAGCTGAAAAAGCAGACAACCTAGCAACGAAAAAAATCAATGAAATGAAAAAATTAGTCGGTTTTTAGCTATTTTGTAATTTCTACTTTCATTTTATATAATAGATATTATATATTAATTATGTTTGTTCAAACTCAAACAACACCGAACCCAAATTCTCTAAAATTTTTGCCAGGGAAAACTGTAACTAATAGTGGCTCTTATGAAATTATTGATAAAAATACTTCAAGTAATGATTTAGTAAGAAACATTCTTTCTATAAACGGTGTCACTAGTATTTTTTTAGGATCTGATTTTATTTCAGTTAATAAACAAAAAGAAATTGATTGGGAAGATGTAAAACATATAGTTATTTCATTAATTAATGAATACTACAAATCAGGAAAAGAATTTGTAATTGATAAAGATATTTCTGAAAATAAATTAGATAAAAATTTAGTTGAAATAGAAAAACAAATCATAAAAATTTTAGATACTAAAATTAGACCAGCCGTAGCAAAAGATGGAGGAGATATAAAATTTGAAGGTTTTAAAGATGGAGTTGTTAAAGTTAAATTGCAGGGTAGTTGTTCAGGATGTCCAAGCTCTACTATGACTTTAAAACAAGGTGTACAAAATATGTTATGTCACTATTTACCAGAAGTAAAAGAGGTAATTGCTTTATAAAATGAAAAAGAAAATAAAACTTTCAAATTTTAAAATACCCCAATTAAAATTGGTAAAAATGCCAAAATTCAAAGGTATATCTAATAGCTTAAAAAGTTTTTACTATACAGCTCTTTCAAGCTTTATAATTATTTTGTCTTTTTTTTTAACACCAAAGTTAGTTGTGTTAAAAAATAGTTTTTTCGTAGAAACAATTGAAGTAAAAAATAATTCTAAAAGTAATTTAGAAAAAGTTTTAAGTGGGCAAGAAGTTGATCTAGAACAAGATGATGAATTAGATAGTTTTCAGGTTTTCGAGGATATATTTCAATATGAAGATATACCAAGCTCTACCGTGAGGTTAAGTGCATCTACAATTAAGCAATTATTTAAAGATACAAAATATAATCTAAAAGATGTCAGAAAAAATAAAATAGTTAAACCAGTAAATTTAGAGCTTCTACCTAACGAAATGAAAATGATTGAAAATACAAAGGAAAGAAAAAACTTGTTTATTCAAATAGTTCTTCCATTGATCTTAGAAGAAAACAGTCAAATTAAATTAGATAGGAAAAAACTTTTTGCTATTTTAAATAGAAGCAATAATTCTAGCTCAGAAAAAAAATGGTTAAATATGAAATTTAAACAATACGGTGTGAAAAATGGAGATCTTTTAACTTTAAAAATTAGAATGGATGAAATTCCAGCGTCATTAGCAATTGCTCAAGCTGCTAAAGAAACTGGCTGGGGAACTTCAAGATTTGCTTTAGAAGGAAATGCTTTGTTTGGGCAATGGACGTTTTCTGGCGATGGAATTAAACCAAAAGGTATAGATGATAATAAATCTCATAAAGTTATGAAATTTCAAATTTTGCAAGCATCTGTAAGGGCTTATTTTAGAAATTTAAATACACATTCAAGTTATAGAGATTTTAGAAAATTTAGAGCTATTGCTAGAGATAATGACGAAAAACTGGATAGTTTAATTTTAGCAGATTATCTAGATGAATATGCAGCAACAGGTCAAGAATATACAATAATACTTAAAAAGATTATTGAACAGAATTCATTAAAAGACTTTGATGACACAAAATTATTACCTAATAGTGAATTAATTAAAAAAATTATATAAAAATCAATCTATTGTAAATTGAACTCCAAACCATCTCCATCCTTCTTTATCGTTAAGAGAACAATTTATTCTTCCTCTTCTAGGAAAAAATTTTTCATTAAATTTTATAGAAAGTTTTTCTTCATTTAGCTCAACTATAGTTTTTTTCCATTCGTTACCTTCATTAGAAAAACAATTTATATTATTAAGATTTTTTTGATTTGGAAAAAAACTAACAATCATTTTTGGGGGGTTATTGTTTATACTGATTAATTTATCTTCTGGTATTATTTTTTTATATTGAAAAGGAATTAAATCAATCAAAGATCGAAATCTTTTTAGATCACCGTACTTTTCATTAATAGGAAATCTTGGTAATTCAAATTTGTCTTTTGTCAAATCCATAACCCCCGAATGTTGTCCAAACGCATATTTAAATTTTTGTTTTATAAAATTTTTTTGTTCTAGACTATATTCACCAAAAGGGTATGAAAAAAAAATTGGATTATAACCAAGCTTTTTGTTAAATATTTCTATTGATTCTTCGATATCTTTTTTAAAATCATCAAATTGATATTTGACTAAGTATTCATGTGAGTGAGAATGATTTCCAATAAAAACAAAATCTTCTTTTTCTATTTCTTTAATTTGATCCCAATTCATATATCCATATTTTCCAACTGGTTCAGTTGAAACGAACAAAATAAAAGGTATTCTTTCCTCCTTTAGGTATGGCCAGGCATTTTCATAAAAAGAAGTGAAGCCGTCATCAATAGTAATTAATATTTTTTTTTCTGCACTGGGTTCTTCAAAAGATCTATCAATATATTTTGGATTAAAAAAAGTATAATTATTATTTTTTATCATATCAATTTGATTTTTAAAAATATCCATATCTATATTGGTTGAAGGGTACTTTGTTTCATTAAATCTATGGTAAATCAAAGATACTATTCCCTTATCAAAACTAAAATATCTGTTATTTTCTGCAAATGAAAATGTTGAAGACAAAACAAAAATAATTAAATAAATGAATTTTTTAGTCATTGATGGAACACAAGATAAAATAAATTTTTTTTCTAATTTCAACAATAATTCTTACCACAAATCTGTTGAGGCTAGTAAAAATAATAATGATAGAATATCTAAGGAACTTTTCGATTTTTTTAAAGAAAATAGTATAAATTTAGAAGAAATAAATAATATATTCGTAAATGTAGGACCTGGAAAATTTTCTGGAATAAGAACTTCAATATCAATAGCTAAAGCTTTATCCATAACAAATAAGCTAAATTTGTACGGATTTAATTCTAAAGATTTAAAAGATATGAAATACGAGAATATTGGTATTTTACATGAAAAAGGTGTGCTAACAAAAAATTTGATTAATCCAGTTTATTCAAGTTAAAATGTAATAATGAAAATTTCAATTGAACAAAAATGTTTAGATAAAGGGGTTAAGTTAACTGACCAAAGAAAAATCATAGCAAAAGTTATGTCAGAATCCGATGACCATCCTGATGTAGATGAACTTTACAAAAGAGTATCTAAAATTGATTCAAAAATTAGCATTGCAACAGTTTATAGAACTGTGAAATTATTTGAAGAATCCGGCATATTAACAAAACATGAATTTAAAGGTGGAAAAGCTAGATATGAAGAACTTAACGAAAGTCATCATGATCATTTAATAGATGTAAAAACTGGGGAAATAATAGAATTTGTAGATGAAGAAATTGAAAAACTTCAAAAAAAAGTTGCAGAAAAATATGGATATGAATTAGTAGATCATAAACTAGAATTATATGGGGTTAAAAAAAAATCCTAACTTAATGTCAAAAAAAGTTTATATAAAAACGTTTGGTTGTCAAATGAATGAATATGATTCAAATCGTATTTATGAATCCGTTTCAAAAATTGGCTATAAAAAAACAGAAATATGTGAAGAAGCAAATTGTTATATTTTAAATACTTGTCATATAAGAGATAAAGCAAAAGAAAAAGTTTATCACGAAATAGGAAGAGTAAAAAAAAATTTTAAATTAAAAGAAAAACCCATTGTTATAGTTGCAGGGTGTGTAGCCCAAGCAGAAAATAATGAAATGGTAAAACGTGAACCATATATTGATATTGTAATAGGACCACAATCATATCACAAAATTAATGAGTTAATTTTTAAATACAAAAAGAAGAAAGAAAAAAAAGAAGAAACTGATTTTGATGTTATATCAAAATTCGAATATTTTGATAAAATAAAAAATAATAATAGCAAAGTTTCTTCATTTTTAACTATCCAAGAAGGATGTGATAAATTTTGTAAATTTTGCGTTGTGCCTTACACAAGGGGCCCAGAGTATTCTAGATCCTTTTTTAAAATTATTAAGGAAGCTAAACAACTTGTGCAAAACGGTTCGAAAGAAATAACATTATTAGGTCAAAATGTTAATGCTTATCAGTACGAAGAAAAAAATAAAATTTTTAGACTATCCGATATAATAATGAAACTAGAAGATATTACTGAACTTAAGAGAATCAGATACACAACATCTCACCCATTAGATATGACCGAAGATTTAATTAATTGTTATAAAGAAAGCAAAAAACTTGTTTCATTTGTTCATTTGCCAATTCAAAGTGGATCTAATAAAATTTTAAAATTAATGAATAGAAACCATACAGTTGAATATTATTTTTCTGTATATGAAAAATTAAAAAAAATAAATCCAAAAATTGAATTTTCAAGTGATTTTATTATAGCTTACCCAGGTGAAACAGAAAAAGATTTTGAATACACAATGCAATTAATTAAAAAAATAAATTTCATACATTCATATTCTTTTATATTCAGCCCAAGACCAGGTACGACAGCTTCTAATTTAGATTTAATTGATACAAATATAGCAAAAGAGAGATTAAAATTAATTCAAAATGAGCTTTTTAGAAACCAAAGCTTAAAAAATAAAACTAAAGAAAATAAATATGTAAATGTTTTGGTTGAAAATAGAATGAGTAATCAAACTAAGTTTTTTGGAAGAACAGAACATATGACACCTGTAATATTTAAGGGTCCAAACGAAATTGAAGGAAAAGTAGTCTCAGTTTTTATTACAAGTTCCAACAAAAATAACTTATTTGGTGAAATAAAATTAAATAAAAATATTAGAGCAGCATAAAAATTGAGCAATTTAAAATCAAAAAAACTAGTTTCAAATCTAAAATTTGTATATTCAGATAACAATTCTATTAGCGTTGTATTTCAAAATAATGATTTATTGATGGGAGTTGTTGGTGAATTTAATTCTAATCTTAAAGAGTTAGAAAATCTTACAAATACAAGCATATATTTTAGAGGCAATTCTATACTTATTAAAAGTGATTCAGGAAAAAATGAAATTGTTAAAAATGCTATACAATTTTTAGCAGAACAATTTATTAATAATGGATCAATTGAAAAAAAAGATATAATTTCATCAATAAATAAATTTATGATTGAAGAAAAAAACAATAAATCTAATAAAAACGTTGAATATATAATAAAGACACCAAAAAGATCAGTTATTCCAAGATCTGAAAGACAAAAAAAATATGTTAGAGCTTTAAAAGAAAACGACATTATTATTTCAGCAGGCCCAGCGGGAACTGGAAAAACTTACTTGGCCGTGGCTGTTGCTTTAACAATGTTACTCGAAAAAAAAATTGAAAGAATAATTTTATCAAGACCCGCAGTCGAAGCTGGCGAAAGATTAGGTTTTTTACCCGGAGATATGAAAGAAAAAGTAGACCCGTATCTTAGACCTTTATACGATTCTTTATATGATCTTTTGGATTATGAAAAAATTCAAAAAAGAATTGAGATTGGTGATATAGAAATTGCACCTATTGCTTTTATGAGAGGAAGAACTTTAAAAAATTCATTTGCAATTTTAGATGAAGCACAAAACGCGACCGACATGCAAATAAAAATGTTCTTAACTAGAATTGGTGAAAATTCTAAAATTGTTATTAATGGTGACCCATCACAAATAGACCTACCAAACAAAAGTCTATCAGGATTAAATAAATCAAAAAAACTGTTGGGACATTTAAAAGAGATTTCCGTTATAGATTTTGATCACACAGATGTAGTAAGACATCCCCTAGTTACAAAAATAGTTAAGGCTTACTCAGATCAAAATAATGACTAGAATAGACGTTGTTTTAGATTACAAACTTTGGAAAAAACAATTTAAAAATCCAGAAAAATATATTAGAAAAAAATTGTTAAAATTGAACAGGCTTAAGCTATTAAAAAATAAATCTAAAAATTATACAGTTTTTTTAACAAATAATAAAAAAATGAAAGAATTGAATAAAAAATTTAGAAACAAAAATAAACCCACTGATGTTCTTTCATTTCCATTTAACGAAAAGATTAAAAATAAAAAAAATTTATATTTAGGAGATATTGCAATTAGCTATGAAATTTTAAAAAAAAGATCAAAAAAATCAAATTTCTTTATGGAGTTTGATAAATTATGGATTCACGGATATCTTCATTTGTTAGGATATAATCATAAAAAAAATAAAGATTTTAAAAAAATGAAAAAACTTGAAGATTTAATATTAAATAAATTTTACAAAAAAAATTGATAAAAAAAATAAATCAAAAACTTTACTACTGGTTTGTACCTTTGTTGTTGGGTGCCATAACATCATTCAGTCTTACACCTTACAACTTTATTGTAATAAATTTTATAACTTTTCCTTTGTTATTATTTTTTTTGATAGAAATTAAAAAAAAAAAATCTATTTGGCTTAGTTTTATAATTGGATGGAGTTTTGGTATTGGATATTTTTTTTCAAACATTTATTGGATAGTTTATTCATTAACATTTGAAGATATTTTTAAACCGTTTATTCCAATTGCTTTAATATTAATTCCATCGTTTTTAGGTTTGTTTTATGGTTTAGCAACTTTATTGGCATCACAATTTAGATTGGAAAAAAATTTTTTATCAATATTAATTTTTTCAGTAATTTTTGCTACTATAGAATTTATTAGAGGATTTTTTCTTGGAGGGTTTCCTTGGAACTTAATTGTGTATAGTTGGACAAACTATTTAAATTCTTTGCAAATTTTATCATTAATTGGAACTTATTCTTTTAATTTAATATCAATAACAATTTTTTTATTTCCTTTAGTTATTTTTTTTAAAAAAACGTTAAAATTTAAATTAATATCATTTATTTTTTTATTATTAATCTTGGTATCAAATCATTTTTATGGTTATCAAAAAATAAAAAACAGTAATAATTTTTACAAAGAATTGAATGATTTTAATTTAAAAGTAATTTCTCCAAAAATTTCTATTGAAAGATTTTTTGAGCCTAATAATGAAGAAATTATAATTAAAGAATTAATTGAACTTAGCAATCCAAATATTTTACACAAAACTATTTTTATTTTTCCAGAAGGAGCTTTGGCTGGAGTTAACTTTGATCAATTAAAAAATTTTAAACAAATTTTTTCTGAAAAATTTTCACAATCACATATAATTATTATGGGAATAAACACAGAAAAAATAATAGATAGTTCAAACAAAATATACAATTCAATGGTTGTTTTAGATAATAAATTAAATTTAATTAATGAATATAATAAAATTAAACTAGTTCCTTTTGGAGAATTTCTGCCTTTTGAAAAGTTTTTTAAAAGCATTGGGCTAAGAAAAATTAGTTTTGGCTATGAGTCATTTAGTAAAGGAAATAAAAGAAATTTGATATTTTTAGATGATTTAAATTTTAATTTTATTCCCTTAATTTGTTATGAAATAATATATTCTGGCAAAATTAATTTAAGATCAGATGAAACTGATTTTATTATTAATATTTCCGAAGATGGTTGGTTTGGAAATTCTATAGGACCTCAACAACATTTTTCTCATTCTATTTTTAGAGCAATTGAAGAAGGAAAAAATATAATTCGTGCTTCTAACAATGGAGTTTCAGCATATATAGATGGTAATGGACTAATTGTTAATATGTTAGAGTCAACTCATAAGGGAGTAATGGAAATAAATAATTATAAAAGCTTAAAAAAGACTTTTTTTTCAAAATTTGGAAACAATATATTCTTTTATTTTATCTTGTTTTATATTAGTTTGATTTTTTTTAATTATAAAAAAAGGGAGAGATAATGAAGAAAGATTATTTATTTACTAGTGAATCAGTTTCAGAAGGACATCCAGACAAAGTTTGTGACAGAATTTCCGATATGGTGGTTGACACTTATTTAAATTCAGAACCACAATCAAGAGTAGCTTGCGAAACATTAACAACGACAAATAAAGTTGTTTTAGCAGGAGAAACACGTGGTCCCGAAATAAAAAAAGATGAATTAATTTTAAAGGTTAGAGATTGCATTAAAGATATTGGATATGAACAAGAAGGTTTTCATTGGAAAAATGTTAGCATTGATGCTTTTTTACATTCCCAATCAGCGGATATTGCAATGGGGGTTGATGCAACTGGAAATAAAGATGAAGGAGCTGGCGATCAAGGTATAATGTTTGGCTATGCTTGCAATGAAACTGATGTTTTAATGCCAGCACCAATACATTACTCGCATAAAATTTTAAGATTGATGGCGGAAGATAGAAAATCTGGAAAATTAAAAAATATTGAACCAGATTCAAAAAGTCAAATTACAATCCAGTATAAGGATGGAAAACCATCATCAGTTAAATCTGTTGTTATATCAACACAACATTCTGCAGATGTAAATCAATCACAAGTCAGGGACTTGGTAAAACCTTATATTGAAAAATCTATTCCAAAAAATTTGATTAATGGATTAGATGATACTGAAATTTATATTAATCCAACAGGTAACTTTGTAATTGGTGGGCCTGATGGCGATAGTGGTTTAACAGGTAGAAAAATTATAGTTGATACTTATGGAGGTGCAGCACCTCATGGAGGTGGAGCATTTTCTGGAAAAGATCCAACAAAAGTTGATAGATCTGCAGCGTATGCTTCAAGATATTTAGCAAAAAATGTTGTTGCATCAAAAATTGCTGATAAGTGTTTAATTCAACTTGCTTACGCAATTGGTGTATCAAAACCACTATCAATATATGTTGATCTTTTTGATAATGATGAGGAGAAAAATAAACATGTAGAAAAAATAATAAGTGAAAATTTTGATTTAAGTCCTAGAGGAATTAGAGAAATGTTGAGCTTAAATAGACCAATATACTCAAAAACCGCCGCTTACGGTCACTTTGGAAGAGAACCAGAGTCCGATGGTTCATTTTCTTGGGAAAAAACTGATAAAAAAGGACTTTTTGAATAATAAGAAGTTGAAAATTAAAAAAAAGTAAATATATTCGCCATACATTGTTGAAATTTCAAAATGGGCTTCGGCCCATTTTTTTTTGGAAGTAATGAAATATGTTAAATAGAAGAGCAGATAAACTAGAACTTTTAAGAATTGCAGAAGCTGTAGCTTTAGAAAAGTCAATTGATAAAGAATTAATAATAAATTCGATGGAAATTGGTATAGCAAAAGCAGCCAAATCTAAATTTGGGCAAGACAACGAAATAAAAGTTCAAATTGATAGAAAAAGTGGAAATATTGAAATTTTTAGACAGTTAACAATTGTAGAAAAACCTGAAAATCTTAATACAGAAATAAGTTTAAAAGATGCCCAAAATCTAACAGATGAAAATAAAGATAAAAAACTTGGAGATGAAGTTTTACAAGTTTTACCTTCTTTTGACTTTGGAAGAATTGCTGCACAAACTGCAAAACAAGTAATAAGTTTTAATGTAAGAGAAGCAGAGAGAGAAAGACAATTTAATGATTTTATTGATAAAAAGGATACAATACTAAGTGGAATTATTAAGAGACTAGAATTTGGTAATGTAATTGTAGATCTAGGGAAAGCCGAAGCAATTATTCAAAAAAATGAATTAATTCCAAGAGAGAATATTAAAACTGGAGATAGAATAAAGGCATATTGTTATGATGTTAGAAGAGAGACAAGAGGACAACAAATATTTTTATCTAGAGCACATCCTAAGTTCATGGAAAAACTTTTTATACAAGAAGTTCCAGAAATTTACGATGGATTAATAGAAATTAAATCTTCTTCAAGGGACCCAGGTAGTAGAGCAAAAATTTGTGTTAAAGCAATAGATACTTCTTTAGATCCAGTAGGTGCATGTGTTGGTATGAGAGGTAGTAGAGTTCAAGCGGTAGTAAATGAACTGCAAGGAGAAAAAATAGATATTGTAAATTGGTCAGAAGATCCAGCTATATTAGTTGCAAACGCATTATCTCCAGCAGAAATACAAAGAGTAAATGTAGATAATGATTCTAAAAAACTCGACGTAATTTTAAGCGAAGAAAATTTAAGTAAAGCAATTGGTAGAAGAGGACAGAATGTAAGATTGGCTACAAAACTAATTAACTATGAAATTAATATAATGACTGATCAAGAAGACTCAGAAAAAAGACAATTAGAGTTTAAAGAAAAAACAGAAAACTTTGTTAAAAATTTGGAATTAGATGAAACATTGGGACAACTGCTTGTTGCCGAAGGTTTTTCTACAATTGATGATATAAAAGATAGCAATACAGAAACTTTGTCAAAAATAGAAGGTATTGAGGAAGATACGGCCAAAGAATTAATTGAAAGGGCCAACGAATTTTATTTAAAGGATCAAGAAGAAATTTCGAACAAAATTAAAGATTTAGGACTAGAAGAACAACTAATAAATCATAAAGGACTTACGCTTGGAATGTTAGTAACTCTTGGAGAACAAAAAATTTTAAAACTTTCTGATTTTGCAGATTTATCATCAGATGAATTAACAGGCACTTATGATATAATTAAGGGTGAACGGGTAAAAATCAAAGGTTATTTAGAAGATTTTGCTTTACAAAAAAGTGAAGCAGATGAATTAATAATGTCTGCAAGAGATAAAATTTATAAAGATTGAGAAATGAAATATGGAAAGAAAAAAAACAAAATTAACTATTTCTGGAAACCCAAAAAAATCGATAGATAATATCGAATTAGCAAAATTTAAAAATAAAAATTCAGTAGTTATAGAAAAAAAAACTAGTAGATTTTCAAATAATAATCCAAATAGAAAAAGTTCAGGGTTTAAGCCTAGAATTAAGCAAAGTGTTGGCTTAAACGAAGATTTTAAAACTAAAAAACCACAAAAAATATTTAAACAATCTTTCCAAACGGCAAATGATTATGAAAAAAGAAAGCTTGCTGAACAAAGAGCAACAAGAAGACTTAAAGGTGGTGTAGAAAACAAAGACTCAAGAAGAAAAATAGGATCAAAAAAAAGAGAATTAAAGCTCACAGTATCTCGAGCTTTAAGTGATGAAATAGAAACTAAAACAAGAAGTTTAGCTTCATTAAGAAGAGCAAAGTTAAAAGAAAATAGAGATCAAAATAAAAAAGAATTTAAAGAAAGTTTTAAACCAGTAAAAAGAGATGTAAATATACCAGAGGCAATTACTGTAAGAGAACTTGCCAATAGAATGGCAGAACAATCTAGTAATGTTATTAAGCATCTGCTCAGCATGGGGGTAACTGTAACAATAAATCAGGCGTTGGCTGCAGATACTGCTGAATATTTAGTTAAGGAATTTGGACATAACCCTATCAGAGAAGCAAAAGCAGAAGAGATTGTAAAAAAAATTAAGGAAACAAAAACTGAAAATTTATCAAATCGTCCTCCAATTGTTACTGTTATGGGCCATGTAGATCATGGAAAAACTTCATTATTAGACACCCTAAGAAATACAAATGTTATCTCAGGAGAATTTGGTGGAATTACCCAACACATTGGAGCATATCAAATAGAAAGAAATTCTAAAAAGATTACTTTTATAGATACACCTGGACATGCTGCATTTACTGAAATGAGAGCCAGAGGTTCAAAATTAACTGACATTGTGGTTCTTGTAGTAGCAGCAGACGATGGTGTAAAACCACAAACAATCGAGTCTATTAAACACGCTAAAGCTGCAAATGTACCTATAGTAGTAGCTATTAATAAATGCGATCTATCGGAAGCTGATCCACAAAAAATTAAGAATCAACTTTTAGAACATGAATTGATTGCTGAAGAATTGTCAGGTGATGTTTTAATGGTAGAAATATCAACCAAAACAAAAAAAAATATGGAAAAATTAATTGAATCAATATTTCTTCAAGCTGAAATATTAGATTTAAAAACTGATTTTGAGACAAAAGCAACTGGTACTGTTTTAGAATCCAAGATAGATATAGGAAGAGGTCCAATTGTAAATGTAATAATAACATCTGGAACTCTTAAAAAAGGAGACTATTTTGTAAGTGGTTTTAAATGGGGTAAAGTAAGAGCTTTAATTAATGATTATGGTAATAATATTGATAAAGCTCTACCAGCATCTCCAGTAGAAATACTTGGTATTAATGGAGCTGCTAAATCAGGAGATGATTTTTTAGTTTTGGAAAGTGAAAAAGAAGCTAAATCGCTATGTGAAGTAAGAATTCAAGAAATAAAAAATCAAAAAAATCCACTTACTTTTGCCACACAAGAATCAGCTTTTAAAGATAAAATTTCAGAAGAATTAAATATTATTATAAAATCAGATGTGCATGGATCATCAGAAGCAATAAAAAATGCAATTAACCAAATTAAACATGAAGAAGTTAAGCCAAAAATAATATTAGCCGATATAGGAATGGTAACTGAAACAGATATTGCCTTAGCAAAAGCTTCTAATGCAGTAGTATTAGCTTTTAATGTAAAACCTAGTAAAGAAGCAAAAAAAAAGGCTGAGCAAGAAAAAATTACAATTTCATCTTACAACATTATCTATGAAGCAATAGATTTTGTTAAGAAAAAAATGTCTGGCTTGTTATCACCAGATGTTGAAGAAAAAATTGTTGGAACAGCAGAAATACTTGAAATATTTAAAGTTTCTAAAGTTGGCAAAGTAGCGGGATCTAAAGTATTAGAAGGAGAAATAAAGAATGACTTTAATGCAAGGATAATAAGAGACGGCAATATTGTTTATAATGGTAAAATTGGTTCAATTTTTAGAGAAAAAAATCAAGCTAAACAAGTAAGTGCAGGTTTAGAATGTGGAATAACACTTAGAGATTTTAATGATTATCAAAAAAAAGATATAATAGAGGTATTTAATTCAACAACCACTGAAAGAACAATATGATATCAAATAGAATGGGAAAACCAGTTACTCAAAGACAACTTCGAGTTGGTGAAATGATTAAGCAATCTTTAGGGATGATTTTTTTAAGAAATGAAGCAAAAGTGCCAAATTTAGAAACAAATAGAATTACAGTAACTGAAGTAAAAATGAGTCAAGATCTTAAGGTAGCAAAAGCATTTGTTTTACCTTTAGGAGGAGAAAATGCCGATGAAACTGTAAACATATTAAAAGAATTTTCTTTTTTAATAAGAAAAGTTTTGTCAAAAAAAATAACTATAAAATTTTTGCCCAAAATTCTTTTTGCAAAAGATGAGTCATTTGAATATGCAGAAAAAATTGAAAAATTAATAAAACAAACAAATAAATAGGAAAATATAATGAATAAAAAAATAAAAGAACTTGCAATAAATGAAAAAGACACAGGGTCTTCTGAAGTTCAAATAGGTCTATTGACAGAAAAAATTGAAAATTTGTCTAAACATATTAACAAAAATAAAAAAGATAGACATTCTTCTGTTGGTTTATTGAAGGCTGTAAATAGAAGAAAAAAGTTATTGAATTATTTAAAAAAAAACAAAATAGATTCATATAAAAATGTAATTAGCAAACTAAATATAAGGAAATAAATGTTTAAAATATTTAAAAAAGAAATAGAAGTAGGTCAAAAAAAAATAACCTTGGAGACTGGTAAAATAGCAAGACAGGCGGATGGAGCAATAATTGCTCAGTGTGGAGAAACAGTGGTAATTGCAACTGCTGTTGGTGCAAAAAAAGTTAATCCAGATATAGATTACTTTCCTTTATCGGTAAATTATCAGGAAAAATATTATGCTGCAGGAAAAATTCCCGGTGGTTATTTTAAAAGAGAAGCAAGACCCACAGAAAGCGAAACTTTAATCTCAAGATTAATTGACAGGCCTATTAGACCTTTGTTTCCTGATGAATTTAGGAATGAGGTCCAATTGTTACCAACCGTAATTTCTTATGACAAAGAAAATGAAGCTGATGTTTTGTCAATCATAGCTTCTTCAGCAGCTCTTGCTATTTCTGGGATGCCATTTTTAGGACCAGTAGGTGCATCTAGAGTTGGATTTATTGATGGAAAATATGTTCTTAATCCTTCAAAAGCAGAATTAGAAAAATCTAAATTAGACCTTGTTGTAGCTGGAACCGAAGATGCAGTTTTAATGGTTGAATCAGAAGCCAATGGATTAACTGAAAAAGAAATGCTAGATGCTGTAAAATTTGGACATGAAAATTTCATTCCAATAATTAAAGCAATAAAGGAACTTGCAAAAGATTGTAGAAAACCTGCATGGGAAATTGAAAAAAAAGATCTTTCAGAAGTTAAGAAAAAGTTAGAAAAAGAATTTTCTAAAGAACTAGAAAAAGCTTTTTCAATTAAAGATAAAAAAGAAAGAACAGATCTAATTTCTAAAATAACAGAAAAAGCAAAAAAATTATATGAAGAAGATGAAAATATCTCAGAACTTGATGTTAATTATGAGCTAAAAAATTTAGAAAAAAGAATTGTAAGAACTAATATATTAAAAAATAAAAATCGTATTGATGGAAGAGGCCTATCAGATGTAAGGCCAATAATGTGTGAAGTTGGCATTTTACCTAGAACACATGGATCTGCACTTTTTACTAGAGGAGAAACACAAGCAATCGTTACCACAACTCTTGGAACTTCAGATGATGAACAAAGAATTGAAACATTAGATGGATTAGTTAGAGAAAGATTTATGCTTCACTATAATTTTCCTCCATTTTCGGTTGGAGAAACCGGGAGAATAGGAACAGGCAGAAGAGAGATAGGACATGGAAAATTAGCCTGGAGAGCAATAAAATCTTCATTACCATCAAAAGAGAGCTTTCCTTATACTTTTAGAATTGTCTCTGAAATAACAGAATCAAATGGTTCATCATCTATGGCAACAGTATGTGGTACTTCTCTGTCTTTAATGGACGCAGGTGTTCCGATGAAAACTCCTGTAGCTGGAATAGCGATGGGCTTAATTAAAGAAGGAAATGATTTTAGTGTTCTCTCAGATATTTTAGGTGATGAAGATCATTTAGGAGATATGGATTTTAAGGTTGCCGGAACAAAAGATGGTATTACTTCATTACAAATGGATATAAAAATAACAGGAATTACATTTGAAATAATGGAAAAAGCTTTGAAACAAGCTAAAGATGGCAGAATTCACATATTAAGTGAAATGAATAAGGCTTTAGACAAGTCTAGATCTGATGTTTCTAAACATACTCCAAAAATGGAAAAAATAACTGTAGATAAAAAGGATATTGCGACTGTCATTGGAAAAGGTGGAGCCACAATTAGAGAAATAGTAGAAAAATCAGGAGCAAAAGTAGATGTAAATGACGAAGGAGTAGTAACAGTAGCTGCACCAGACGAAGAATCTAGAAACATAGCTCTTCAAATTATTAAAGATCTTACTGCAAAAGCTGAAATGAACAAAATATATAATGGAAAAGTTATAAAGATTATGGAATTTGGAGCATTTGTTAATTTTCTTGGAAAACAAGATGGTCTTGTTCATATATCAGAACTAGCTAACAAAAGAGTTGCTAAAGTAACTGATGTTGTCAAAGAAGGCGACGAGGTAAAAGTCAAAGTTATTGGTTTTGATAGAGGTAAAGTTAAACTATCTATCAAACAAGCTGTTGCGTAAATATGAAAGTGAATCTAAGTACGATTATTTAATTTTGTGTCTGATTTTACTAATTAGGAAGATGGCTATTGCACTTAAGACAGCGAATATCTCAAGTGCATGACCTGAATTTCCCAAAAGCAATTGAACGAAATAAAATAGAATACAAACTACAAACCAAACTAATATCAACATTACTTTCTCTTTTTTTTTTCTCTTTTTAGTTTTCTCTTTTCCTTAAAGGAAAGTTTTGCTTTTTTCATTACAGTTGAGTCTTTAAAAGATTTACCACTATATCTTTTAGACATAAAATTAAGTTATGTTTTTTGGATCAGGCATCCCTACTTTATTATATCCAGCATCTACATAGTGAATTTCGCCAGTAACACCACCTCCAAGATCACTTAATAAATACAAAGCTGAATTTCCAACATCATGAATATCTACGTTTCTTTTTAAAAAAGAATGGTCCTCATTCCACTTATAAAGAAATTTTGCATCTCCAATAGCAGAAGCCGCAAGAGTTTTGATAGGTCCTGCACTAATTGCGTTTACTCTAATTCCTTTTGTTCCCAGATCTCTTGCTAGGTATTTAACACTTGCTTCTAGCGCAGATTTACAAACACCCATTACATTATAATTTGGAATAGCCTTATTAGACTCATAAGTTAAAGTAAGCATACTTCCACCTTTATTCATTATTTTAGAAGCTTCTTTTGCAACTTCAGTAAATGAAAAGCATGAAATTAACATACTTCTTAAAAAATTTTCTCTTGTTGTATTTAAATATTCTCCTGATAATTCTGATTTATCTGAAAATGCAACTGCATGAACAACAAAATCAATTTGACCCCATTTTGATTTTATATCTTCAAAAAGTTTTATTACTTCTTCTTTTTTTTCCACATCACAGCTAAATGTTATATTTGAATTTAATTTTTCTGCTAAAGGAATAACTCTTTTCTTAAGCGCATCACCAAGATAAGTAAATGCTAATTCCGCTTCAGCTTCTGCTAATTTTTGAGATATTCCCCAGGCAATAGACCTTTCGTTAGCCACCCCCATTATCAATCCTTTTTTACCCTTCATTAAGCCCATAAATTAGACCTTTTCAAAAACTAAAGTTGCATTAGTCCCACCAAAACCAAAACTATTAGACATTATTGCATTTAAATTTACATCTTTTTCAACTTTTGTAACTATAGGATATTTTTTTGCTTCATCATCCATATCCATTATATTTGCAGAAGCAGAAATAAAATTATTTTTCATCATGATTAAGCTATAGATAGCTTCATGAGCAGAAGTAGCCCCCAAAGAATGACCAGAAAGTGATTTTGTAGAACTTATTTTAGGAATTGAATCTTTAAATACTTCTCCTACAGCTTTTAGTTCAGTGATATCCCCCACTGGTGTTGAAGTTCCATGCGTATTTATGTAGTCGATTTTATTTTTGCTTGTATTTAATGCCAATTGCATGCATCTAACTGCACCTTCTCCAGAAGGTGCCACCATATCATAACCATCGGAAGTAGCTCCATAACCTGTTAATTCTGCATAAATTTTTGCACCCCTTGCTTTAGCATGATCATATTCTTCAAGAACTAAAACACCTCCTCCTCCAGATATTACAAAACCATCTCTTGTTTTATCATAAGGCCTAGAAGCTTTTTCTGGAGTATCATTATATTTGGATGATAAAGCTGTCATTGCATCAAACATAGCTGTTAATGCAAAATGAACTTCATCACTACCACCAGCAAAAATTATTTTTTGTTTTCCTAGTTGTATTAGTTCCATGGCATTTCCAATACAATGTCCGCTAGTAGCACATGCTGAACTGATAGTATAGTTTACTCCTTTTATTTTAAAAGGAACAGCTAGGGTTGCTGATGCAGTACTTGACATAGTTCTTGGAACAACAAATGGTCCCATTTTTTTTGGACTTTTTTCTCTTGTTTTGTCTGCAGCTAAAATAACGTTTTCAATTGAAGGTCCACCAGAACCCATGATCATACCTGTTAAAACATTACTTACCTCTTTTTCCTCTAATCCTGAATCTTTAACAGCTTCAGACATAGAAATATAATTATATGCGGAGCCTGGACCCATAAATCTTATAAATTTTCTGTCAACATGATCTTCAAGTTTAATTTTTGGTTTCCCATGAATATTGCTTTTTAAATTATATTCTTTATATTCTTCAGAAAATGTGATTCCTGATTTTGAATTTATTAAAGCTTGATAAACCTCTTCTTGATTATTTCCTAGACAAGAAACAATTCCGATACCTGTTACAACAACTCTTTTCATTATTTAAATAACCCTACTTTTAAATTCTCGGCTGAATATATTTTTTTTCCATCAGCTTTAAGGATACCATTTGCTAAACCTACTGTAGTTCCTTCTTTTATCAAAATTCTTTTCATATCAATTTCGTAAGTAGCCAATTTAACATTTTTTAATACTTCTCCAGTAAACTTTACAGTATTAACGCCTAATGCCCTACCTTTTCCAGGATTTCCAAGCCAACCTAAATAAAAACCAACTAGTTGCCACATTGCATCTAATCCTAAACAACCTGGCATAACCGAATCTTCTTTAAAATGACACTCAAAAAACCACATGCTCTCTTTAATGTCTAGTTCGGCTTTAATTAATCCTTTTTTATATGTTCCTTTATTTTCACTAATTTCTGATATTCTGTCAAACATCAACATGGGTGGAAGAGGTAACTTTGCATTTCCTGGACCAAAAAGTTTACCATTTCCACAATCAATTAATTCTTCGTATTTATAAGATGACTTTTTATTCATAAATTTAGGCATTTATTACTTTATATAGCATGATTATTATATACAATTTGTCTAGAATAGTTATAAATTAGGCAAAAAAATGAATAATAACGACCAATTTGTTGAAAAATTAAGGACTTCAGGTTTAAGACCAACTAAGCAGAGAATAACAATATGTAAATTGTTATTTGATCGAAAAGACACCTTTCATTTTACAATTAACAAATTAAATAATATTTTAAAAAATAGTTTTAATGAAAGAATATCTCTAGCTACAGTCTATAATACTATTCACGCTTTTAAAAATAAAGGTTATTTAAAAGAAATTTCAATAAACAGCGATAAAAATTATTTTGACACAAATGTTACAAACCACCATCATTTTTTTAACGAAAGTACTAATGAGCTTATAGATTTACATGATAACGACGTTGGAAAAATAAAAATAAAAAAAATTATTCCAGGGAAAAAAATTAAATCAGTGGAAGTTTTAGTCAAAATTGCGAATAATAACTAATCCTAAACATTTAAAATTTCAAAATTTAAAAAAATAGATTAGAATAATTCTAATATATATTGACACTACTTTATTATAATTATAAATTAGTACCTAAAGGAAGGTTGTTACAATGAGTGAAAAAATCAAAGTGTCCATTTACTGGTGCAGGGACGCCTCCAAAATTTCCAACTGGCAAAGGTACTACTAACAGAGACTGGTGGCCAAACAGTTTAAACCTAAAAATTTTAAGTCAACATTCTTCTTTAGTTGATCCAATGGATAAAAAATTTAATTATGCAAAAGAATTTAAAAAACTTAATTTTAAAGCATTAAAAAAAGATTTACGTAAATTAATGACTAGTTCACAAGATTGGTGGCCAGCGGACTATGGTCATTACGGAGGACTTTTTATTAGATTAGCATGGCATGCCGCAGGTACATACAGAACTGGAGATGGGCGTGGAGGAGCTGGAACAGGAAATCAACGTTTTGCTCCATTAAATAGTTGGCCGGATAATGTTAATTTAGATAAAGCAAGATTGTTACTTTGGCCTATTAAAAAAAAATATGGCAAAAAAATTTCTTGGGCTGACCTTTTTATTTTAGTTGGAAACGTAGCTTTAGAGTCAATGGGTTTTAAAACTTTTGGCTTTGGGGGAGGCAGAGAAGATATTTGGGAACCCGAAGAAGATATTTATTGGGGATCTGAAAAAGAATGGCTTGGTGTTAATCGTTACAGTGGTAAACGAGATCTTGAAAATCCATTAGGAGCATCTCATATGGGTTTGATTTATGTAAATCCACAAGGCCCTGATGCCAACCCAGATCCTATTCTAGCTGCTCATGACATTCGGGAAACTTTTGGTCGTATGGCTATGAATGACTACGAAACAGTTGCACTTATAGCTGGTGGACACACTTTTGGAAAATCTCATGGTGCTGCCCCTGAATCACATAAAGGTCCAGAACCAGAGGGTTCAAAAATTCAAGAGCAAGCTACTGGATGGAACAGTAATTACAAAAGTGGTAAAGGAGTTGATACTATTAGCAGCGGACTCGAGGGAGCTTGGACACAAAATCCTAAAAAGTGGGATATGGGTTATTTTGATAATTTGTTCGGATATGATTGGGAGCTAACAAAGAGCCCAGCTGGAGCACATCAGTGGACGCCAAAACAAAACGGTCATGATGTAAGAATGGTTCCTGATGCACATGATAAATCTAAGAAACATCCTCCAATGATGTTAACTACAGATCTTTCTATGAGAATGGACTCAAATTATGGACCAATTTCTAAACATTTTCATAATAATCCAGATGAATTTGCAGATGCTTTTGCAAGAGCTTGGTTTAAGCTTACACATCGTGATATGGGTCCTAGAGCATGCTATTTAGGCAATGAAGTTCCCAAAGAAGAGTTAATTTGGCAAGATCCCATTCCAAAGGTTAAATATAAACTTAAAAATAAAGATATTAAATTTCTTAAAGCAAAAATACTAAAATCAGAACTTTCTATTTCGCAATTGATCTCAACAGCTTGGGCATCGGCTTCAACTTTTCGAGGTTCAGATAAAAGAGGTGGAGCTAATGGGGCAAGAATAAGATTGGCACCTCAAAAAGATTGGGAAGTTAATAACCCATCACAATTATTTAAAGTTATTAAAATTTTAGAAAAAATTAAAAATAGCTTTGATAATAAAAAGAAAAATGTTTCATTAGCCGATTTAATAGTTTTAGGAGGGTGTGTTTCAATTGAAAAAGCGGCCCAAAAGGCTGGTCATAATATAAACGTTCCATTTACACCAGGAAGAGGTGATGCATCTCAAGTTCAGACTGATGAATATTCTTTTGGACTGCTTGAACCTAAAGCAGATGCATTTAGAAATTATATTGTAAATAGACCTAATGGATCTTCAAAGAAACCTATTGTATCGGCAGAGGAAATGTTAGTTGATCGAGCACAGTTGATGAAGCTTACTGCGCCTGAAATGGTTGTGTTATTAGGAGGTATGCGAGTATTAAACACAAACTTTGACAAATCAAATCATGGAGTTTTTACGAAAAAACCAGGAACACTTACAAATGATTTTTTTATTAATTTATTAGATATGGACATAACATGGAAAGAAGTTGATAAAAATGAAGAATTATTTGAAGGGAGAGATCGTAAAACAAACAAAGTTAAGTGGACTGGAACTAGAGTTGATCTAATTTTTGGGTCAAATTCCCAGTTAAGAGCTTTAGCAGAAGTTTATGCTTGTGAAGATTCACAATCTAAATTTGTTAATGATTTTGCAGCTGCTTGGACAAAAGTAATGAATTTAGATCGTTTTGATATTAGGTAAAATTTAATTAGCACTACCCCACACATTATTCGCTTGTAACCATCCAATATATTTTTCTGTTTTAACTTTACACCATTTAATTTTACATTTTTTAATTAACAAAAGGCGTCCTTTTGTAATTTTTAATATTGGTTTTGAGTACTTTGTTGGTTTTGAAAATAAAAATTGATCTTCAAGCAAAATAAATGATTTCCCTTTTCTTAATTGAGATCTATGTATCCATCCACTATTATTTTTTATATCAATTATTCTTCTAAAATTTTCTTTTTTATCAATAACTTTTACAGGTAAAAATTTTTTTTTGTAAATATATTTAATTGGAGAGTTGATATCAGGACCATATCTAACATTAACTTTATCATTTTTTAACATTAAGAAATAATTATTTTTCGCAAATAATTCTGTATAAAAAAAAATTGTTATAGAAATTATAATTAGTATTTTTTGCATATACAATTTTTCTTTTTTTTAAATGTTGCTTTCCTAAAGTTGAGGGTAAGTAAATCAATAATTAAAATATTTTTTCTAAGACCTTTTCCAATTTTTAAAATTTTTTTTATAATCTCATTTGCTTGAATACTTCCAATTATTCCTGCAATAGGACCCATAACACCTTCAGTTTCACAATTTAGTATTTCATCAGATGGTTCAGTTTGATAAAAGCATCTTAAACATGGAGTTTTTTTATCTTTAAAATCAAATGTAAAAACATGTCCATCAAACTTGCTAATAGCTCCAACAATTAAATTTTTTTTATATTTAATTGAATATTTGTTAAGTATAAATTTTGTCTTAAAGTTATCAGATCCGTCAACAATAAAATCAAAATTCTTAATTATATTATTTAGATTTTTATTATTAATTTTTTTTTTATAAGTTTTTATTTTTGTAAAAGGATTTATTAATTTGATTTTTTTTTTTACAATATCAACTTTATATTTGCCTATGTCTTTTGAATCGTATAAATTTTGTCTATGAATATTTGATAGGTTAACTTTATCAAAATCAGCAATACCGATAGTTCCTACGCCTGCTCTACTTAAATAATCAGCTATAGGACAGCCTAATCCACCAGCACCAACAATCAAAACTTTTGAATTATTTATTTTTATTTGGCCAATAGCTCCAACATTTTTAAGCACAATTTGTCTTGAATATCTTTCAATGTGACTTTTATTTAAATTATTTTTCATTTCCCAGTGGAACCAAAACCACCTGAACCTCTTACGGTTTTTGGCAAATCATCTACTTCTTCAAAATCTATTTTTAAAACAGGCATTAAAATAATTTGAGCTATTCTGTCATTATTGTTTACAATAAATTCTTTTAAACCATGATTAAATAAAATTACTTTTATTTCTCCTCTGTAATCACTATCAATTGTACCTGGCGTGTTTAAAACACTAATATTTGATTTTGCTGCAAGCCCCGAACGAGGTCTTATCTGAATTTCAACATCGTTTGAAATAGCTATAGATATTCCGGTTGGAATTAAAGCAGAGGTATTGGGAGCAATATTAATTGGATTTTCTAAAAAAGCCATTAAATCCATACCAGAAGAGCCTTCAGTTTTGTATGATGGCAGCTGAACTTTTGAATGAAGCTTTTTAACTAAAACTTTTACCATTGAATTAGTTTAAGTTTAAAATGACTTTTTTTACAATTTTGTCTGCCAAAAGTGATTTTTCCATTTTTGGAAGTTTTTCGTATTTCTTATTTTTGTAAAAAATTGAAACTTCATTAAAGTCAGATTCAAAT
>CACENJ010000006.1 GCA_902560855.1 uncultured Pelagibacteraceae bacterium | reverse complement strand
CATTAGTTGAGATCTTTCTTTAATAATTCCTGGTCTTTTTGCCAATTCTTTAACTATTAGAAATTCTGTTGTTGTTAGTTTATCGGGCAATTGCTTTCCATCCCATTCGCATTCTAATTGGGAAGGGTCTAGTTTCAATTTTCCATGTTGAATAATGTTTTTTGCATCATCTAAATTTATATTTTTTTTTCTCAACTGAACTCTAATTCTTTCAATCAATACTTTTATGGAAAAACCTCCTGATTTTTTTATAAAATCATCTGCACCTAGTTTTAAACCAAGTAACTCATCTACTTCTTCATCTTTTGAAGTTAAAAAAATTACTGGTAAAGATGTTTTTTTTCTTAATTTTTTTAATAGCTCTTCTCCATCCATTTTTGGCATCTTAATATCTACTATAGCTAAATCAGGCGGTGTTCTAGATAAGCCAATTAATGCACTTTCTCCATCAAGATATGTTTGAACGCTAAATCCTTCTTTTTCTAGTGCCATACTTATACTAGTAAGTATATTTCTATCGTCATCGATTAGTGCAATAGTTTGTTTCATTTTAAACAAATATAAAAATACTAAATTGTTCTTAATTGGGCAAGCGTTACCTATTAATGAAGTATTCCCCAATTTTCGCCAAAGTTTAAATCAACTGTTAAAGGTATAGAAAAAGAATGTAAATCACTTTTTGCAACACTTGTCATCTCTTCTTTTATTATATTATTAATTTCATTAAGTTCATTCTTTGGAACTTCAAAAATCAATTCATCATGAATTTGCAATAAAATTTTAGTCTTTATATCTTTTTTATTTGCAAATCTTTGGCTTAATCTTATCATGGCAATTCTCATTAGCTCTGATGCAGATCCTTGGATTGGTGCATTAATCGCTGCTCTTTCTTGAAAATTTCTCACATTATAATTTTTATCGTTTATTCCTCTAATATGAGTTCTTCTTCCAAAAATATTATTTACAAATCCACTTTTTCTACAAAATTTAATTGTGGAGTTCATATATTCTTTAATTTCTGGAAATTTCAAAAAATATGAATTTAAAAATTGCTCAGCCTCATTATTAGAAACCATTATTTGTTTTGCTAAACCATATTGCGAAATTCCATAAATAATTCCAAAATTAATAGCCTTTGCTTTTCTTCTTGTGTCTTGGTCAACTCTTTTGATATCAACATTAAAAACTTGACTTGCAGTTAAGGTATGTATGTCTTCATTATTTTTAAAAGCTTTTTTCAGTTCCTTAACATCTGCTAAATCCGCAAGAATTCTCATTTCTATTTGATTATAATCTGCAGAAACAAGAACATTTTCTTTTTCCGCAATAAATGCCTTTCTTATATCTTTTCCATCTTCTGATTTAATTGGAATATTTTGTAAATTTGGGTCACTAGAAGCTAACCTTCCAGTAGTTGTAGCTGCCAACAAAAAAGAGGTATGAACTCTTTTCGTCAGAGGATTTACAAATTCTGGCAAAGAATCTGAATAAGTATTTTTTAATTTTGATACCTGTCTCCAATCTAAAACTAATTGGGGAAGTTTGTGGCCTTTATAAGCTAAATCTTCTAATACATTTGCACTTGTGGCAAAACTTCCTTTTTTAGTTTTTTTTAAAGATGCAATTTTAAGCTCATTGTACATAATTTCACCAAGTTGTTTTGTTGAAGCAATATTAAATTCCTTTTTTGAAATTTTAAAAATCTTCTTTTCTATTTCGTTAATTTTTTTTTCAAATTTTTCAGATAAATTTTTTAAAAATTTGCTATCTATTTTTATTCCACTTATCTCCATAAAAGCCAATATTTTAATCAATGGCTTTTCAAAAATTTCATAAATATTTATAAGTTTTTCTCTCTTAAGATTTTCTAAAAATATTTTGTATAACCTCAAAGTAATGTCAGCATCTTCAGCTGCATATTGCATTGCTTTATTAATTTCAACTTCGCTAAAATTTATCTGTTTTTTTCCTGTACCAACCAAATCTTTAAATGATATTGTTTTATGATTTAAATGTATCTCGGATAATATATCCATATTATGTCTATTTTTACCAGCATCTAAAACGTAAGACATTAACATTGTATCCTCCATAGAATTCATTTGAATTCCATTTTTGTATAGCACTATAAAATCAAATTTTATATTTTGACCTATTTTTTTTATGCTTTTATCTTCAAGAATTGGTTTTAATTTTTTTATTACATTTATTTTTCTTAAACAATTCTCACTATTGTGGCCAATAGGTATGTAGCAAGCTTTGCCTATTTTTGTACTTAGTGAAATACCTATTAATTCAGCTTGATGAGGATCAAGAGAACTTGTTTCAGTATCTATGGCCACTTCTCCATATTCTTCGGCCTCTGCAATCCACTGGTTAATTTCTTCTTCTTTCTTTATTAGAAAATAATTTTTATCATTAATATTTTTTTTTTCTTTAGTCTGTCCATTTGAATTACTATCTTTATTATCATTAGAAAAATCCATTTCACCATAGGTTGAAATGACAGAACTTAACAATCTATTAAATTCCATCTCTCTTAAATAATTGTATAATCTATTTTTATCTATTTTTTTTAAAACAAATTCTTCGATTTTTTTTTTTACTGGTACATCGTTTTTTAACGTAACTAGTTTTTTGCTTAATATTGCTTTATTTTTATTTTCAATAATAGTTTCTCTTCTTTTATTTTGTTTAATTTCTTTTGCTTTTTCTAGTAATTTTTCAAGTGAACCATACTTATTAATTAATTCGGCTGCTGTTTTTACACCTATTCCTGGAACCCCTGGAACGTTATCGCTACTATCTCCTGCTAGAGCTTGTACATCAATTATTTTGTTTGGCTCCACACCAAACTTGTTATTTATATCTTCTGGTAAAATAAATTTATTTTTCATAGGATCATAAATTCGAACATTTTTTCTGTACAATTGCATTAAGTCTTTATCTGAAGAAATAATTGTAACTTTTGCATCTTTTTTTAAAATTTGATCAACATAAGTTGCTATTAAATCGTCAGCCTCATAATTTAACAATTCTATTGATGGCAAATTAAATGCTTCAACAGATTTTCTTATATATTCAAACTGTGGAATTAAATCTTCAGGTGCTTCGGATCTATTAGCTTTATACTCAGAATAAATTTCATTTCTAAAATTTTTTCTCGCTGAATCAAAAATTACCGCAAAATGAGTTGGTTTTTGAACGTTATCATTTGATTTGGAGTCTTCTAACAATTTAAAAAGCATATTGCAAAACCCTGATACTGCACCTGTAGGCAAACCATCACTTTTTCGACTCAAAGGAGGAAGAGCATAATATGCCCTAAAAATATAACCTGAGCCATCAATTAAATAAAAATGGTCTGTTTTTTTTATTTTTGTCATTTAAATTATGTTATCTTAATTTTACTGAATTTTATAAATGTATAATCTCTTATGAATAAAAAAAATGTAATATCTGTTGAAAATTTAAATAAAATTTATTCAAAAAAAAGCAATAAACCTGTTCATGCTATAAATAATTTAAACTTAGACGTGCAGGAAGGAGAAATTTTTGGTTTGCTTGGACCAAATGGTGCTGGAAAAACAACTTTCATAAATATTTTAGCTGGAACAGTAATAAAAACTTCGGGAAAGGTTAACGTTTGGGGTTTTGACCTTGATAAAAATCCAAGACAGGTAAGAGCATCAATTGGGATTGTTCCACAAGAAGTTAATCTTGATCCATTTTTTAGTCCAAAAAAACAGTTAGAATTACAGGCAGGACTTTATGGTGTTAAAAAAAAAGATAGAATTACAGATACAATTTTAAAACTAGTATCACTTGAAGATCAAGCAAACAGTTACGCAAGAAGTTTATCTGGAGGTATGAAAAGAAGACTCCTAATAGCAAAATCATTAGTTCATCAACCACCTATAATAATTCTAGATGAACCTACTGCTGGCGTGGATGTCAATCTTAGAAAAAATCTTTGGGAAAATTTAAAACTTTTACACCAACAAGGTGTTACCATAATTTTAACTACCCACTATTTAGAAGAAGCAGAAAAAATGTGTAATAGAATTGGAATATTAAGTAAAGGAAACTTAGTTGCATTTGATAGTACAAAAAATCTTATAAACAAGTTTCAGAAAAAAAAAGTTACTTTTAAAGTAGATAAATTAATTAAAATTAAAGATGGTGAATTAGATTCTATAAAATTACTATATTGCAAAGAAAATGAAATTAGTATGACTTATGAAAAAAACAGAATTAATATAGAAGAAATTGTTAAATTAATTCAGAAAAACAATACAAAAATTTTAGATATTTCCACGGAAGACGGCGATTTAGAAGACGTCTTTTTAGAACTAACAAAAAAATAAATAATATTATATTAAAAGATTATCTAGGAGACCTTTTTGAAAGTATTCTTTGAAGTGTCCTTCTATGCATTTTAAGCCTTCTTGCTGTCTCAGACACATTTCTATTACATAATTCAAATACTCTATGAATATGTTCCCATTTTACTCTGTCAGCAGTCATTGGATTTTCTGGTGGTTGAGCTTTAGATTTTGGATCTGCCAAAAGCGCTTTTTCTACATCATCTGCGTCTGCTGGTTTTGCTAAATAATCAATCGCACCGTTTTTTATAGCTGCAACTGCTGTAGGAATATTTCCATACCCTGTTAACATCACTATTCTACTATTATTGTTTAAAGTTTGAATTTTTTTTACAACCTCAAGTCCATTTCCATCGTTAAGTCTCAAGTCTATTACTGCAAACGACGGTTGTGTTACTCTTAAAGAATCTATGCCTTTTGTTACACTCTCAGCTTGAGTTACGATAAAACCTTTTTTTTCCATTGCTCTGGCTAATCTTTCTCTGAAAGGATTATCATCATCTACTATAAGTAGCGATTTATCCTTAAAATCGTTGATGTTTTTTAAGTTTTGTGCCTCTGCCATAATACTAATCATATGGGAGTTGTTGTCCACATTTCAAGTGAATTATTTACTTTACAGTAATAATTTATTGTCTTAACTACTGAATTATATAAAGTTTTTCAATTATATTGAGAAATTTTTTTTGTTAAATTTTTTTAGGGGGCACATGAGATGCAAAAATTTAAAACGGTTGATGAATTAGTTAGTAAACTAAAACCAGTAAAGCCAGTATATTGTATCAGAAAAAGATCGATACAAATAGCCTCGAAGACTTTTCAAAAAAAGTTCCCAGGCAAAATATTATACGCAATAAAAACAAATCCTCATCCTGAAGTATTAAAAACAATTTTACAAAGTGGAATAAAAAATTTTGATGTAGCTTCAATAAAAGAAATTGAAGATATAAGAAAAATAGATCCAAAAGCAATATGTTCTTTTATGCATACTGTAAAAAGTCGAGAAAGTATAAGAGAGGCTTATTTTAAATTTCAAGTTAAGTCTTTTTCATTAGATTCAAAAGACGAGTTAATAAAAATTATCGAATCTACAAATCATGCTAAAGATTTGGAATTATTCATTAGAGTTTCAGTTTCTAATGAACATGCGGAAATAGATTTGTCAAAGAAATTTGGTTTATTAAGTTCAGAAGCTAGTGGTTTATTAAGGCTAGCTAAGCAGTATGCAAAAAAAATTGGTTTAAGTTTTCATGTTGGGTCTCAATGTATGCATCCAATTTCTTACGCAAAAGGAATTGCAGAAATAGAAAATATAATTAAAAAAACTAAAATTGTTCCTAACTATATAAATATTGGCGGAGGTTTTCCTACAATATATCCTGATCTTATTCCTCAACATTTAAATAATTATTTCGAAGAAATTAATAAAAGTCTAAAAAATTTAAAACTAGACAAAATGCCAGAAATTCTTTGCGAACCAGGTAGAGCAATAGTTGCTGAAAGCGGTTCAACAATTGTTAGAGTAAATTTAAGAAAAAAACAAAAACTTTATATTAACGATGGTACATATGGAACTCTTTTTGATGCTGGCGTGCCAAATATAGTTTACCCTTCTCGTCTTATTACAAATGGAAGAGTAATTTCAAAAAAACTCACGTCTTTTGATTTTTATGGACCGACATGTGACAGCATGGACTACATGAAAGGTCCATTTATACTTCCAAATAATATTAAAGAAAATGATTATATAGAATTAGGTCAGCTTGGTGCCTATGGTTTAACTTTTAGAACAGAGTTTAATGGTTTTTATTCAAATGAAATTTTTGAAGTTGAAGATGAACCAATAATGACCATGTATAACAAAGATGACAGCAAAGAGTTTCTTGTTGCTTAAATGTCAGATAAAAAAAACCTAGGTCATAACAGCAAAAAAGATTTTCTTAAAAAAGAAGTTGAACATATTGATATTACATCTTTTGACGCAAGAAAAATAATTTCTTCAATGTCAAAAATGTCTTTTGTTTCTAGAGAAATTGCAAATGCTACCAACATATTTAATCAAATGATTGAAGACAAAGATTGCACAATTTTTTTAACTTTAGCAGGATCTACTTCGGCCGCTGGATGTATGCATATTTATAGAGATATGGTTAAATACAATATGGTTGATGCAATTGTTGCTACTGGTGCTTCAATTATTGATATGGACTTTTTTGAGGCCCTTGGGTTTAAACATTATCAAGGTTCACAATTTCAAAATGATAAGGAGTTAAGAAAAAATTATATCGATAGAATATATGATACTTATATAGATGAAAATGAACTACAAATGTGTGACAAAAAAATTTGTGAAATCGCAGATAACCTAGAACCAAGAAGCTATACTTCAAGAGAATTTATTAATGAAATAGGTAAATATCTCAAAACTAATGCAAAAAAAAAAAATTCTTTAATTGAGACTGCTTATGAAAATGAAGTTCCAATATTTTGCCCCGCTTTTACAGATTCTAGCGCAGGATTTGGTTTAGTTATGCATCAAGAAAAAAATCCAAAAAAACATTTAACAATAGATTCAATTAAAGAATTTCGTGAACTTACAGAAATTAAAATTAGATCTAAAGGCTCAGGACTATTTATGATTGGAGGAGGTGTTCCAAAAAATTTTATACAAGACACTGTTATTTGTGCCGAACTTTTAGGCAAAGATGTAGACATGCATAAATACGCTGTTCAAATAACTGTAGCAGATTCAAGGGACGGGGCTTGCAGTAGTTCTACCTTAAAAGAGGCAAGCTCATGGGGTAAAGTTGACATAACTAAAGAACAAATGGTTTTTGCTGAAGCAACTAGTGTTTTACCTTTAATTGCAAGTGATGCTTATCATAATGGTAGCTGGAAAAAAAGAAATAAAAAAAAATTTTCTAAAATTTTTGGATAAAAATTGAACTATCTATCAAACAAAAAAGGATTTCTTGGTGTTGATAATAAATTTAACTTTAAAGAAAAAGCAGTTATTGTTCCCTTTGGTTTAGAAAAAACGGTCAGTTATGGGGGAGGAACAAAAAATGGCCCAAGGGAAATAATAAAAGCTTCACATCAAGTTGAGTTATACGATGAAGAGTTAAATTGTGAACCATATAAAAAAATAGGAATTAAAACTCTTAAACCTTTCAAAATAGATAAAAATATTAAAAAAGCTTTAAAAAAAATGTCTGATATAAACAGAAAAATATTAAATAAAAAGCTCTTTTCAATGACTTTAGGGGGGGAACACTCAATTACACCAGGATGCATTGTTCCATTTACAAAAAAATATAAAAAATTATTTTTATTACATTTCGATGCACATGCAGATTTGAGACAAAGTTATAATGGTGAAAAATTTTCCCATGCCTCCGCGATTAGAAGGTGTCTTGATTATAAAAATGTATCTTTAATATCCTTTGGCATAAGAAATATTTCACAAAGCGAAATTCCTTATTTAAAAAAGAATTCTTCTAGAATTAAAATATTCTGGGCAAAAGATAAAAAGAACTGGAATTTAAATAAATTTAAACAAATGATTAAAAATAAAGCCGTTTATTTGACATTTGATGTAGATGGTTTGGACTCTAGCATTATGCCTGCCACTGGAACTCCTGAACCTGGTGGATTATTTTGGGAAGAAACTTTAAATATTATAAAGATTGCTGCAAAAAACTCAAACATTGTAGGTGCTGACATAAATGAGTTGGCCCCAATTAAAGGCTTCAATTCTTATAATTTTTTAGTTGCTAAATTGGCCTATAAAATTTTGTCATACAAATTTTTATATCAATAATTATTAAACAGTCCTAAAAGTAACCAGTAGTAATCTAAAAGGAATTAACATTATTAATGCTACAAATATTTTTACTGCTAAATCGCCAAAAGATAACACTATCCAAGATATTCCAGTTCCGTAAAATGAGATTGAAAAAAATAAAAAAGTATCAACTGTAGATCCTATAAATGAAGATGTTAAAGGAGCAACAAACCATTTTTTTCTTCTTAGTTTATCAAAAATTTGAACATCTAATAGTTGAGCAATAATAAAAGCTGTGCCTGATCCAATTGCAATTCTTATTGAAATTACGTCTGAAAAATTTGTTGAAAAAAAAAGTGTAAAAGAAACCCCTATAAAAAAACCTATATAAACAATTTTCCTAGCTACAAATTTGCCATAAAATCTATTAGCTAAATCTGTTATTAAAAATGCAATTGGATAACTAAATGCTCCATAGGTTAATATCTTTTCTAAACCATATTGTTTAACCGGAAATTGTACCAAATAATTTGAACCTAAGACAATTACTCCCATTAAAAATGAGAGGACAAAAAATAAACGGTTCATTATGCTGATTTACTGAGTAGAGATCTTTTTAGTTTTCTAAGTCTTAACGATAAATATCTTGCCTTAGCAGATTTAATATATTGGTCAAAACTACCTTTCTTATCAACAGATCTTACTCCTGCATTTGATACTCTTAATCTAAGGCTCTTATTTAAAATTTCACTTTTAAATTTCACTTTTTTAAGATTTGGTAAAAATTTTCTTTTAATCTTATTATTAGCATGGCTAACTTTATGGCCTTTAAGAGGTATTTTTCCAGTGAGTTCACATTTTTTAGACATAAAATTAATGACTATATAGGCACTCCAAACTTCCCAGTCAAGATTAATTTTTGCTTCCTATTGCTTCAGATATATTTTTTATTCCTTCTTTTTTTAAAATTTCTATTAATTCTTTACTAATTATAGAGGCTATATTTGGACCTTTATAAATCATGCCTGTATACAATTGAATTAAACTAGCCCCATTGATAATTTTTTCATAAGCACTTTTTCCTGAATCAACACCTCCTACTCCAATAATTTTTATTTTATTTTTTAAAATTTTATAAAATCTATTTATAAGTATATTAGAATTTTTTTCTAAAGGTTTTCCGGATAAACCTCCTTTTTCTAATTTTTTTATATTTTTTAAATTTTCTCTATTTCTATCTGTAGTATTTGAAATAATTAATGCAAAAATATCAAATTTAATTATAAGTTCTGAAATTTTTTCAATATCAGACTCCTCGATATCTGGTGAAATTTTTACTGCTATCGGTATATTAGATTTTAATTTTTTTTTTTCTTCTTTTATTGCGCTTAATAATTCATTTAATTCATTTTGATTATGTAAACTTCTTAGATTTTCAGTATTTGGTGACGAAATATTTATAGTTAAATAGTCGCATAGTTCATAAAATTTTCTAAGACATATTAAATAATCATCTAATCTATTTTTTGTATCTTTGTTTGGACCGATATTAATACCAAATAAACCATTCGGTAAACTTGATCTAATTCTAGAACTTACTATATCTGAACCAGAGTTATTAAAACCTAGTCTATTAATTAATGCATTGTCTTCTTCTAAACGAAATATTCTTGGTTTTGGATTGCCATATTGTTTTAAAGGAGTGATAGTTCCAACTTCTACAAAGCCAAAACCTAATTTAAACAATGGGTTATAAACTTCAGCATCTTTATCAAATCCCGCCGCTATCCCTATAGGATTAATAATTTTTTTTCCTAATATATAAGTTTCAATTGAACTATCTTTTTTAATATTGCTAATTGGATTATAATTAAATTTTAAAGCTTTAATTGCCAAAGTGTGAGCTAATTCAGGATCTAATTTAAATAATAAAGACTTTATTTTAGAGAACATCAGTTAATTTTATCTTTTATTAATTGTTTTGTCTCGTTAACTCCAAAAAAACTAATAAAGAAACCCATTCTCGGACCATTTTCATCTCCAAAAACTACTTGATAAATCAGCTTAAACCAATCTCTTAAATTTTCTTTATAACCATTTTCTTTTCCAACACTATATATTTGGGTTTGAATATCTTCTGGTAGCATATCGTCATTACATTTCTCTAAGAGATTTATTAATGCTGTAAGTGCTTTTTTTTCTTCTATATTTGGTTTTTTATATTTTTTATTTTTTTTAATTACATCATTAAAATATTTAATAGCATAACCAATAAGTTTATCAAAAATTGGGTGTTCTTTTTCCGATATACTCTGTTTGTGTCTTTTTACAAACTTCCATAGAAGTTCTTTTGAATCTGCATTACTTGCTTCAACTAAATTCAGTAGCATTGAAAAAGTCATTATAATTTTTTCTTTTGGCATTTTACCATTATGAATATGCCAAACAGGATTCATCAGTAGTTGTAGTTCTTCTTGGGTTTTTCCTTTTTCTATAAAATCTAAATATTCATCAACTGCTTTTGGAACAATTTCTCTATATAACTTTTTTGCTCTTTTGGGATTTTGATACATAAAAAGTGATAAACTTTCAGGTGAAGCATATTTAAGCCACTGGTCTATTGTAATTCCATTCCCTTTAGATTTTGAAATTTTTTCACCCTTCTCATCCAAAAATAATTCATAAGCAAATCCTGATGGGTTAGTTTTTCCTAATATTCTAACTATCCTAGATGATAAAATTGCGCTTTCTATTAAATCTTTTCCATACATTTCAAAATCTATATCAAGCGCATACCACCTCATTGCCCAGTCTACTTTCCATTGTAATTTACAATTTCCATCTAAGATGCTCGTCTCAAGTTTTTTTCCATTATTATCAAAAATAATTTTTGATTTTTTATTATCAATTTCTAAAATAGGAATTTCTAAAACGGATCCAGTTTCAGGACATATTGGCAAAAAAGGACTGTAGGTTTTCTGTCTTTCTTTTCCAAGAGTTGGTAATATTATCTCCATAATATACTGATATTTTTCTAAGATTAATTTAATAGTTGAATTAAAAAAACCAGATTTATAAAGTTCGCTAGAACTTTTAAAGTTATATTTGAAATTAAATTTGTTTAAAAAGTTTTTTAACATTTCATTATTATGTTCTCCAAAACTTTTATATTTTCCAAAAGGATCTGGAATTGACGTTAAAGGTTTATGAAGACAATTAATTAATATTTCTTTATTAGGAACATTATCAGGTACTTTTCTTAAACCGTCTAAATCGTCAGAAAAAGTAACTATTTCTTTGGGAAGATCTGTTAGATTATTTAATGCATTAACAACCATTGTTGTTCTTGCTACTTCTCCAAAAGTACCTATGTGAGGTAATCCACTAGGTCCATAGCCTGTTTGCAAAATTATCTTCCCTTTTTTTTCTATAAATTTTTTTCTTTCTTTTAAAATTTTTTTAGCCTCTACAAAAGGCCATGCATTAGTTTTTTCTAAATTTGTTTTTTCAATCACTTGTTTTAATAGCAAAAAGTCAAATAATTCTCGTTTTTATCAATTCTTATAGAGTTGAAATTTATTTACCATAAAATAATGTTCATTCAAAATGTCTAATTATAAAACAGTCTTTTTTATACTGGGTATTCTGCAAATCATACTTGGTGTATCTATGATCTTCCCAATTATTACACAATTTATATTTGAAGAGTTTGATTCATCTTTTGTAAGTGCATCAATTATTGCAATAATATTTGGTATTCTATTTGTATTATCTAATTTTGAAAATGATAGAAAGCTAAATTTACATCATGCATTTTTATTAACCGCCTTATCTTGGGTTAGTGTTGCTATATTTGGTTCTCTACCATTTATTTTTTCAGACTTAAATTTAAGTATTACTGACTCTTTTTTTGAAAGTATGTCAGGTATTACAACTACTGGCTCAACAATTATAACTGACCTAAATACTGCTCCTAAATCAATACTTGTTTGGAGATCAATTCTTCAATGGCTTGGAGGTATTGGAGTGATAGTAATGGCAATTACTTTGATGCCAATTATGAATGTTGGAGGTATGCAATTGCTAAAAGTATCTAGCAGCGATGGTTCGGAAAAAATATTACCAAAGACAAAAGAAATTACAGTGAGAATAATAATAATATATTTAGTTTTAACTTTTCTTTGTGCATCTTTTTATAAAATTTTTGGAATGAATTTTTTTGATAGCTTAACTCATTCAATGACGACAATCGCAACTGGTGGTTTTTCAAATTATAACGACTCAATCGGTCATTTTAATAATTTAAAGATTGAAATTACATCAATGATATTTATTATTTTAGGAAGTATACCTTTTATTGCATATATTAAATATTTAAGTGGAAGGAAAAATATTTTTTATACTGATGCACAAATTAAATCTTTTTTTAAAATTATTTTTTTTTCAATATTAATTTTATTTTTATATTTAGTATTATTAAATAAAAGTTTTTCTACTATAAGTTTTAGAGCTATCTCATTTAATGTTATCTCAATTTTAACAGGTACTGGATACGTAACAACAAACTTTGATAGTTGGGGAAATTTTCCACTAATTTATTTTTTAATTTTAATGTTTATAGGTGGTTGTGCTGGCTCAACAACTTGTGGGATCAAAATTTTTAGAGTTCAAATTTTATACCTTTTTTTAAAAAATCAATTAAAAAAAATTATTTATCCAAGAGGCGTATTTATAATTAAATATGATAATAGTAATGTTAACGAAAAGTTTATGGCTTCTATAATTTCATTTATATACCTTTATATAGTTATTTTTTTTGTAATTGCTGCCTTGCTATCTTTGAGTGGTTTAGATTTTACTACATCAATTTCTGGAGCAGCAACCTCAATTTCCAATGTGGGTCCTGGACTAGGCGAATTAATAGGGCCAAATGGTAACTTTTCGCAAATACCTGGCTTTTCTAAATGGGTATTAAGCTTGGGAATGATCTTGGGTAGACTGGAATTATTTGCTATACTAGTTCTATTCTTGCCATCGTTTTGGCAAAAATAAATTATTATGGAAAAAAAAATTAGCTGGATAGATTCACTTAGAGTTTATAAAGATATAAGAATGGTTAGAATATTGCTCTTAGGAGCAATAAGTGGATTTCCATGGGTACTGATTGCAAGTAGTTTAAGTCTTTGGTTAAAAGAAGAAGGTCTGAGTAGATCAACAATAGGTTGGGCAGGATTAATTTTTGGAGTTTATGCTTTCAACTATTTATGGGCACCAATAATCGATAGAATTCAAATACCATTTTTAACAAAAAAACTAGGCCATAGAAGAGGATGGATAGTTTTAATGCAAATCGCAATTTTATTTAGCTTATTGGTATGGAGCTTTATAAATCCAACACAAAACTTAGCTCTATTAATTACTGTGGGATTAATTATTGCAATAGCATCTGCAACTCAAGACATAACTGTTGATGCTTTAAGAATTGAACAAATAGATGCCAACGAAGGAAAATCTATGGCTGCTGGAGCTGCAATGGCAGTTGTTGGTTGGTGGACAGGTTATAAGTTAGGAGGAGTTATAGCTCTATTTACGGCAGAATATTTTCAAAATATGGGTATTGCAGACTACTGGCAAGCTACTTTCTTAGTTTTGGGAGTTGTAATAATTTTAATGAATGTTGGCTTAATGTTTGTACATGAACCAATTGAAACTAATAGACAAGCAAAACAAATAGAAACTGATGAAATGATCAAAGGAAAACTTGGATCAAACAATATTATAACTAATTTTATTGCTTATATTACAGGAACTATTGGTGGACCTATAATCAGCTTCTTTAGAAAAAATGGATTTGCTATTGCTGCAGGAATATTAGGATTCGTTTTCTTATTTAAAATTGGAGAAGCGTTCCTTGGAAGAATGTCTATTGTTTTTTATAAAGAAATTGGATTTTCTAAAGGACAGATTGCAATTTATTCAAAAGGGCTAGGATGGATTACTACTGTAGTTTTTACGTTGTTAGGAGGTGTAATGGCAATGAGAGCAGGAACTATCAAAACAATGTTCTTTGCAGGAGGATTAATGGCTTTAACAAACCTTCTATTTGCAGTTTTAGCTTGGACAGGCAAATCTGAATTATTATTTGCAATTGCTGTAATAGCTGATGATATTACAGCCGCGTTTGCAACAGTTGCATTTGTTGCATTTATTTCATTATTAGTTGATAGAACTTACACAGCAACACAATATGCACTGCTTGCTTCTATAGGAACTGCTGGTAGAACAACTCTTGCTTCATCTTCGGGAGCCCTTGTTGATTGGTTAAATGGAGATTGGGGAACATTCTTTGTCTTAACTACAATAATGGTTATTCCATCTTTAATATGTCTATGGCTTATAAGACATAAAGTAAAAATAGGTGCAAGCTAATTTTTATTGTAATAATCCGTATATCAATATTTACGAAAGACCTTCGATTAATTCTAAAATTAGCTCACAAATTATTTATGGTGAAAAATTTAAAATTTTAAAAAAAAAAAAAAATTTTATAAAAATAAGAACATTTTATGATAAATATCCTGGTTATATAAAAAACAAAAATTTTATTAAAAAATTTAAACCCACCCACAAAGTCAAAGTTTTAAAGACTAAAATTTACAAATCAAATAAATTTTTACCATTTTCAAGTGAAATTGAAATTTTAAAGAAGAGAAAAAGTTATGTAATGTTTAAAAAAAATAGATGGATAAAACTTAAAGATATTACTTTAATAAATAAAAAAGAAAAAAATTTTATCAAAATTTTTAAATTATTTACAAATTGCAAATATAAGTGGGGAGGTAAAACTTACCAAGGTATCGACTGTTCGGCTTTAGTTCAAATTTTTTATAAATTTAATAATAAATTTTTTCCAAGAGATACTGTTGATCAAATAAAATATAAAAAAGGAAGAATAATAAAAAAAAAATTTAAAAAAGGTGACATAATTTTTTGGAAGGGGCATGTTGCAGCATGTATTGATTCAAAAAAACTAATACATGCTTATGGTCCAGAGAAAAAAGTTATTATAATGCCAATTCACAAAACAATAAAAAGGATAGTAAGAACTGCCAAACTAAAGGTAAAAAAAGTATTTAGAATTTAATTTTCTCTACCGAAATCTGGTTTACTAATATCTTGTTTTAATAACAAGATTTGTTGTCTAGCTTTTTTTGATTTTTTAAGCTTATCAAGTAATAAAGAATTTCTTTTTTTATTAATATCCATCTTAAATTTCTTTAAGTTTCTAATGAATAAATCGATTATTTTAGAAATATTTTTACTATTGTTAAAAAATACATCTCTCCACATAATTTCATTGGATGCCGCTATCCTAGAAAAATCTCTTAAACCCCCTGCGCTGTATTTAATTATATTTTTTTTATGAGTTTTTTGAAAATCTTGAGCAGTTTTAATTAAATTGTATGCAACTAAGTGTGGTAGATGACTTGTAACTGCAAAAACTTTGTCATGCTCCTGTTCTTGCATAAACAAAATTCTAGAACCTAATTTTTTCCAAAACCTAGACAATTTGTTTTCTAGTAATTTGTTTTTCTTACTTTTTATCAAAATGCACCATTTATTTTTAAATAAATTTTTACTGCCATATTTTGGTCCGCTAGCTTCAGAACCAGATATGGGATGGCTCATTACCCAATTTAATTTTTTTGATAATTTTTTTTTAATTAATTTTGAAACATTTTCTCTAGTTGACCCAACATCAGTAATTAAAGTTTTATTATTCAAATTTTTATTTAGTTTAATAATTATTTTTTGGTATTCGCTCATTGGAGTTGAAATAACAACTAAATCCATATCCTTTATTTTTTTATCAAGTTTTTTGATTAAAATAATTTTCTTATTTATTTTTTTTATTTGGTTTTGGTATTTAATATTTTTTTCATATACATAAGCTTTTTTACACAACTTTTGGCTAATGGCTCCTCTAAGAATTGAGGATCCGATCATACCACATCCAATGATCAAAATATTTTTAAACATTTTTAAATATCCTATTTATACTTTTTAAAAATAACTTATTTTCTAAATTGTTACCAATTGTTAACCTTAAAGCATTTTTAATTTTATAAGATTGCATTCCTCTTAAAATAATACCTTTATTCTCTAATTTTTTTTTAACATAGTTTGCTGAATATTTGCATTTATTAAAATTTAATAATAAAAAATTAGCAGTAACCTCATTTGTAGTTATATTAAAATTATTTAATATTTTTTTGAGTTTATTAGCCCAAAAAAAATTATGTTTTACCGATTTATTAATAAAACTTTTATCATGTAAAGCTGCCACTGCTGCTAACTGCGCTGCTGAATTTGTATTAAATGGTGGTTTAATTCTACTCATAGCTTCAATAATTTTTTTAGGGCCATATCCCCAGCCTATTCTCAAAGATGCTAATCCATATATTTTAGAAAAAGTTCTTAACACTATAACGTTGTTGCTATTTTTAAAAAGCTTTAAACCTGACGCATAGTTTTTGTTATTCATATATTCAACATATGCATCATCAACTACCAACAAAATATTTTCTCTAAGTTTTTTTCTTAGATTTAATAATTCATTTTTTGTTAAATAAGTTCCTGTTGGATTATTTGGATTGGCAACAAAAACTATTTTAGTTTTTTTTGATACTTTTTTAATTATCTCTGAAACAGATACCTTATAATTTTTTTCCTTTGCATATATAACATTAGCTCCAGCGTTTTTGGAATAAATTCTATACATTAAAAAACTAAACTGGGGCAATATTACTTCATCTTTTGATTTCAAAAATAGTTGACAAATAATTTGGATAATTTCGTCCGATCCAGCTCCACAAATAATTTTTTTAAAATCACAGTTAAACTTTTTAGAAATATTAAGTCTTAGGTTGCTTGATTTGCTATCAGGATATTTAGAAAGATTAATTCTTTTATTAATTTCTATTTTTGCCTTTGGGCTTGTTCCTAATGCGGACTCATTTGCAGAAAGTTTAATAATATTTTTAATTATGGACAACTTGGATTTTCCAGGTATGTAAGACACAAAGCCAATTTTTTTAAATTTAGGTAAAGTCATTTTTATTATTTTATATACCTATCCTTATAAATAAATTAATCAAGATTTATTGAAAATTATTAATTAACATAAAAAAATTGACATATTGAATCTGATCTTGTACAAAAAAGCGCGCTGATTTATCTGAATTGCGAGCGCTTAAAAAAAACCGCTAAACAAGTTTTTTTCTCACAATTCATCTTTGGCGCAAATTTATGAATGCGAAAGAAAATATAAAAAAAATAATTGTTAAAAAACCACTCAAGTTAGATTGTGGAAAGACAATATCTGATTATCCTTTAGCATATGAAACTTATGGAGAGCTAAATGGAAAAAAAGATAACGCTATTTTAGCTTTTCATGCTCTAACTGGCGACCAGTTCGTTGCAGGTACTAATCCAGTAACTAATAAAGCTGGATGGTGGTCATATTTGGTTGGACCTTCTAAAGCAATAGACACAAATAAATTTTTTGTAATTTGTGCAAATGTAATTGGTGGATGTATGGGCTCTTTTGGACCTTCAAGTATTAATCCTGAAACTAACAAAACATTCGGTACAAATTTTCCTGTCATCACAATAAACGACATGGTTAATGCTCAATACAATTTGTTAGAATTTTTTAAAATAGAAAAATTATATAGTGTTCTTGGAGGATCAATGGGAGGAATGCAAGTATTACAATTTGTGGCAAATTTTCCTGACAAAACTAAAACTGCAATTCCAATCGCTTGTACAGCAAGTCACTCGGCACAAAATATTGCTTTTAATGAGCTCGGAAGGCAATCAATAATGGCTGACGCAAACTGGAAAGAAGGAAATTATTTAAAATTAAATTTATCTCCTGATAAAGGATTAGCAGTTGCTAGAATGGCAGCACATATTACATATCTTTCAAAAAAAGGCCTTCAAGAGAAATTTGGAAGAAAGCTACAAGAAAGAGATGATTTAAATTTTAGCTTTGATGCTGATTTTCAAATCGAAAGCTATCTTAGATATCAAGGTTCAATATTTGTAGATAGGTTTGACGCTAATAGTTATTTATATATTACAAGAGCAATGGATTACTTTGATCTTATTAAACAATTTAATGGAAATTTATCTAAAGCTTTTGAAAAAACAAAAACTAAATTTTTTATTATTTCTTTTACTTCTGATTGGCTTTATCCAACCTCAGAAAATAAAGAAATCGTAATTGCTTTAAATTCTTCAGGAGCCGATGTTGGATTTATAGAAATATCTAGTGATAAAGGCCATGATTCTTTTTTACTAGAAGTTCCAGAATTTTTAAAAACAGTTAAAAATTTTTTAGAAGCAAACTATTAAAATAAAAATGAAAAAAGAATTTCAAATAATTTCTGAATTAATTAATAATAACACTAAAGTATTAGATGTTGGTTGTGGAGACGGAACTTTAATGAAATTTTTAAAGGATAAAAAAAATGTTGACACAAGAGGATTAGAAATATCAAAAGAAAACGTTCAAAATTGTATAAGTAAAGGTCTATCAATAATTGAAGGAAATGCTGAAAAAGATTTACACCAATTTCCAAATTTATCTTTTGATTATGTTGTTTTAAGTCAAACTTTACAAGCTTTCTATAATCCGGAAAATGTAATAGATGATCTTTTAAGAGTGGCAAAAAAAGCCATAGTAACTATTCCTAATTTTGGATACTGGAAAGTTAGAATACATTTACTTTTAAAAGGAACGATGCCTATAACAGATAACCTGCCAAACGAATGGTATAACACGCCAAATTTACATATGTGTTCAATAAAAGATTTTTCTAATTTTTGTTCTAAAAAAAAAATTGATTTAATAGAATCAATTGCTTTGAACGGCGAAAAAACTTCTAAAATAAATGAAGCAAATATAAACATTAAAAATCTTAGTTCTGAATTAGGGATATTTTTAATTAAAAAATAAAATGAAAGTTGAAATAATTCCATGTTTAAAAGATAATTATTCTTATGCTGTTATTGATACAAAAAATAACAAAACTTGTATCGTTGATCCAAGTGAATCGGGCCCAATAATAAATTTTTTAGAAAAAAATAATTTAAAATTAAATTATATTTTAAATACTCATCATCATTATGATCATGTTGGAGGAAATATTGAATTAAAAAAGAAGTATGGCGCAAAGGTAGTTGGATTTAAGAAAGATTTTAAAAGAATTCCTGAAATTGATATACATTTAACCGATGGAGAAATTTGGAAGGAAGACAATTTTGAAGCAAAGATAATACACATACCTGGTCATACTCTTGGTCATATTTGCTTTCATTTTTACAATGATGATAATTTATTTACTGGTGACACTTTATTTTCATTAGGTTGTGGAAAAATTTTTGAAGGAACTTATGAACAAATGTTTTCTTCACTAGAGAAAATAAAAAAACTTCCTCCACAAACAAAAGTTTATTGTGGACATGAATATACATTACAAAACTCTAAGTTTTGTATTAAATATGATAAAGAAAATAAAGATTTATTAAAAAAAATTGAAGATATAAATAAAAAATTAAAAAATAATAAACCAACTATACCTTCTACTATAGAAGATGAGATAAAAAGTAATATTTTTCTAAGGAGTGACAACGAAAGTATTAAAATCAATTTAAATATTGGTGGCAGCTCTTCTCTTGTAGCTTTTTCAAAATTAAGAGATTTAAAGGATAATTTCTAACTTATTGAGCTTGACTATAATTAACCTAAGTCTATATTCCACCATATAAAAATAGGTTATAAAATGTCTTTTGCAATAATTCAAACAGGTGGAAAACAATACAAAGTTAAAGCTAGTGAAATTTTAAAAATTGAACAGTTAGAAAATTTGAAGCCTGAAAGTAAAATAGAATTTAAAGAAATTTTGGCCTATGGCGATGATAAAAACATTGAAGTTGGTTCTCCTCTTGTTAAAGGTGCTAAAGTAGAAGCTGAACTATTAAAAAATGGAAAAAATAGAACAATTTTAGTATTTAAAAAAAGAAGAAGAAAAAACTCAAGAAGAAAAAATGGGCACAGACAACTTTTTTCACTTGTAAAAATAAAAAAAATTTTCTCTAAAGATGGTAGTATATTTTCAGAAGCTAAAAAAGTTGAAAAATCTGAAACCAAAAAAGTTGAAAAAAAGGAAATCAAGGCTAAAAAATAGCTAGGTAGATTATTATGGCAACAAAAAAAGCAGGTGGATCATCAAGAAACGGACGTGACAGTGCCGGCCGAAGACTCGGAGTAAAAAAATATGGCGGTCAATTTGTAAATCCAGGAAATATAATTGTCAGACAAAGAGGAACTAGAATTTTTCCCGGTCAACATGTTGCAATGGGCAAAGATCATTCAATTTTTTCATTAGTTAAAGGAAAAGTTGAATTTAAAAAAAGTAAATCTGACAGAACATTTGTTTCGGTAAAACCCAATTAATCAATACAACAAAAAATTAAACAGAGTTGTATTATGAAGTTCTTAGATCAAGTAAAAATTTTCGTAAAAGCAGGTAATGGTGGATCAGGATCAGCTAGCATGAGAAGAGAAAAGTTTGTTGAATTTGGAGGTCCAGACGGTGGAAATGGGGGCAAGGGAGCATCAATAATTTTTAAAGCTGAAAGAAATTTAAATACTTTAATTGATTATAGATATACACAACACTTTAAAGCTGAAAGAGGTCAAAATGGTACGGGTAAAAACAAAACTGGAAGAAATGGAAAAGATTCATACTTAAAAGTTCCAATAGGAACTCAAATTTTTGAAGAAGATAATAAAACTTTACTTTTTGATTTTAAAAATGAAAAAGAAGAATTTGTTGCTGCTAATGGTGGAAAAGGTGGATTAGGAAATACTAATTTTAAAAGCTCTACAAACCGCGCACCTAGAAAATTTACTAAGGGATCTTTAGGAGAAGAATTTTGGTTATGGTTACAGTTAAAAACTATCGCAGACATTGGCATCATAGGTTTGCCAAATGCAGGTAAATCGAGCTTACTTGCCGCTATTACAAATGCAAATCCAAAAATTGCAAATTATAAATTTACAACACTTAATCCTAACTTAGGAGTTGCAAGCTATGACAATAAAGAGATTACTTTAGCAGATATACCAGGACTAATTGAAGGTGCTCATGAAGGTATTGGGCTAGGAATTAAATTTCTTAAACATATTGAAAGATGTAAAACATTACTTCACATGATTGATATAACTGAAGAAAATTTGGAAAAATCATATAAACAAATTAAAAAAGAATTAGAAAATTATAGTAAAGAACTTTTAAAAAAAAAAGAAGTAATAGTGTTAAATAAAATTGATTTATTAGATAAAAAAAGCGTGGAAAAAATCACTAAAAATTTTTCAAAAAATAAAAAATGTGATGTAATTTCTTTGTCTACTTTTAATAAAGGTTCTGTAGCAAAAATTAAGGCGAAACTATTAAATTATGTATCTTAAAAATTCTAAAAAAATTGTTATTAAAATTGGTTCATCTTTGCTTGTTGATAAATCAAAAAAAATTAGGTTAAATTGGTTAGCTGAATTTTCAAAAGATATAAGGCAACTTTTAGATCAAAATAAAAAAATAATTATTGTTAGTTCGGGTGCTATAGCAATTGGATGTAAAAAACTTAATATAAGTAAAAAAAATTTAAAATTAGACAAAAGCCAAGCTATCGCTTCTATAGGTCAAATAGAATTAATGAATCTTTTCAGTAAAACTTTTTCTAAAAATAAAATTAATATATCTCAAATATTGCTAACTTTAGATGATACAGAGCAAAGAAGAAGATCTATGAATGCAAAAAGAACTTTTGAAAATTTATTTGAAATAGGATTCGTTCCAATTGTAAATGAGAATGATAGTACAGCAACTACAGAAATAAAATACGGAGATAATGATCGATTAGCTTCTAGAGTCGCTCAAATATCCGGTGCTGATTGTTTAATTTTATTATCAGATGTTGACGGTCTATATACTAAAAATCCAAAACTAACTAAAAATGTAAAATTAATAAAAGAAATAAAAAGTATTGATAAAACAATCGAAAAAATTTCAACTAATAGCGTTAGTGAACATGGTACTGGTGGAATGAAAACTAAAATTGATGCCGCAAAAATATGTCAATTATCCGGATGTTTTATGGCTATTGCCAACGGTTTGTTGGAAAGGCCCATTCAGCAAATTATGAAAAAAAATAATTGTACTTGGTTTTTACCAAAAATTTCTAAGCTAGATGCTAGAAAAAAATGGATAGTTGGATCAGTTTCGCCAAAAGGAGAGTTAATAATTGATGAGGGCGCTAAAAAAGCATTAAAAAAAGGGAAAAGTTTATTAGCAGCAGGTATTAAAAATGTTTTAGGTAAGTTTAACAAAGGCGATCATGTTAAAATAGTTGATAAAAATAATAAAGAATGTGCTAGAGGGTTAAGTTCATTTTCTTCTGACGAAATAAATAAAATCAAGGGACATCATTCGAGCAATATTAGAGAATTACTTGGTTATATTGCAAAATCTGAAGTTATTCATAAAGATGATATGGTAGAGATATAAAATGAAAAATTTTATGTATTCAATTGGAAAAAAAGCAATAATTGCATCAAATAACAAAATTAATTCTAAATCAAAAAATAAAGTTTTAAATCAATACATTAAATTAATCAAAAAAAATAAAAATTTAATAATTAAAAAAAATAATGAAGACGTTAAATTGGCAATTAAAAGAAAGCTTAAAAGTAATCTGATAGATAGATTAACTATCAATCAAAAAAAAATAAATAATATATGTAATGCTATAAAAAATGTTATTAAATTACAAGATCCGACTGATGTAACTTTAAAAAAGTGGAAAAGACCAAATAAATTATTAATAAAAAAAATTTCAATACCCCTAGGTGTTGTGGGAGTAATATTTGAAAGTAGACCCAATGTTACTTCGGATGTTTCTTGTTTATGCTTTAAATCAGGAAATGCTGTAATTCTAAGGGGTGGAAGCGAAGCTTTAAATTCAAACAAAATATTAGTTTTTTTATTTAGAAAAGCCTTAAAACAAAATAAAATTGACCCTAACTATGTTCAATTAATTGAAAAAAGAGAAAGAAATTATGTAAATTTTATGCTCTCGGGCATGTTCAAATATATAGATGTAATAATTCCTAGAGGAGGAAAAGGTCTAGTAAAAAAAGTTCAAAAATTATCCAAAGTTCCTACGATTGGGCACTTGGAAGGTATTTGTCATACTTATATAGATAAAGATGCAGATTTAAAAATGGCAATTAAAGTTGTACATAATGCAAAACTTAGAAATACCAGTATTTGCGGTGCCACAGAAACAATACTTATACACAAAAAAATTTTAAAAAAATTCTGTAATCCAATACTTAATAAACTTGCAATAAATAATTGTAAAATAATTGGAGATAAATATTTAAAAAAATACTATACAGGAAAAATTTTTTTAGCTACAGAAAAAGACTGGTCTACGGAGTATTTAAGCGCAATTGTTTCGGTAAGATGTGTAAATAACCTAGAAAGCGCTATTGGGCATATAAATAAATATGGCACAATGCATACAGATAGTATTATTACAAAAAATAAAAATTCAGCAAATAAATTTTTAAAAAGTGTCAAAAGTTCAATTGCAATTCACAACTCTTCAACACAATTTGCAGATGGTGGAGAATTTGGTTTTGGCGGAGAAGTTGGTATATCGACAAATAAAATTCCTCCGAGGGGCCCTGTAGGATTGGAACAGCTAGTTTCATACAAATATGAAGTTTTGGGGCAAGGTCAAATTAGAAAGTAAATTGGTTGTAAATTTGAAAAAAAATTTAAAAATTGGAATTTTAGGTGGAACTTTTGATCCTGCTCATAAAGGTCATATAAAAATATCTAAAGAGTCTAAAAAAAGATTTAAATTAGATTATATAATCTGGGCTATAACTAAAAAAAATCCTTTTAAAAAAAAAAGTATTTTAAATTTAAATTCAAGGATTAGTTTTGCAAAAAAAATTACTAAAAATGAAAAATTTATTAAGGTTAATTTTTATGAGAAAAAAATAAATTCAAATAAAACTATTGATCTTATAAATTATTTTAAAAAAAATAATAAAATGTTAGATATTTATTTTATTATAGGAGCAGATAATCTTATAAATTTTCATAAATGGCATAAATGGAAATCTATTTCAAAAAAATGCAATATTTTAGTATTTGACAGAAAAGGGTATAAAGCTAAATCCTTGAAATCAGTTACGTATAAACAGTTAAATAAAAGAAGTTTGAGTTTTATTAAGTTTAATAAAGTCAATATTTCATCTTCTAAATTGAGAGAAATTTGATAAGATTTTTATAATTAATGGATAAAGTATTGGATCTAAAAAAGAAAATAATAAGTGTACTAGATTCAAATAAAGCTTTAGATATAGTTTCAATAAATTTAGAAAATAAAAGTTCTATGGCAGATCATTTAATAATTGCTAGTGGAACTTCATCTAGACATATGCAATCATTGTCCGAAATTGTTTTAGAAAAATTCAAAAGTAATGGAATAGTAAACTGTAAAATCGAAGGCAATGAAAGCAATGATTGGAAATTAATAGATGGAATTGATGTTGTGGTACATATATTTAATCCGGAAAAGAGAAAATTTTATGATTTGGAAAATATGTGGTCTGAACTAATACCAAAAGAAAAAATTTTAATATGAAATTTATAACAACATTATTATTTTTTTTGTTCTTTTTAATAGGTAAGAGCTTTTCTGAAACAGACAAAAACATTTATGAAAAAATTGATTTGTTCAGTGAAGTTTTAAGTAAAATTGATAAAGAATATGTAGAAAGTGTTAACCAAAGTGATGCGATGGATGCGGCCATTAATGGAGTATTGCAATCACTAGATCCATATTCAGCTTATATGTCTCCAGAAATGTTTACTGACATGAAAACAGAAACTAGTGGTCAATTTGGTGGCCTTGGAATTGAAGTTGGAATGGAACATGGCGTTGTAAAAGTTATTTCTCCAATTGATAATTCCCCCGCATCAAGAGTCGGTGTAAAAGCAGGAGACTATATTGTGAAGATAAATGATATACAAGTTCAAGGCAAGTCTTTAACAGAAGCTGTAGAATTAATGAGAGGCCCGGTAGGTTCAGAAATCGAAATTACAGTTAGAAGAAGAGGTGTTAAAAAAGCAATTATATTTAATATTACAAGAGAAATAATAAAAATAGAGTCAGTAAAATCTAAATACATAGATGATAACATTGGATATTTAAGATTAACATCTTTTAACGAAAACAGCGGTGATCAAATTAGAAAAAAAATTAAAGAGTTCAATAAAAAAAATAATTTAAAAGGATATATTTTAGACCTGAGAAATAATCCTGGAGGTTTGCTATCTCAAGCTATAAAAATTACCGATTTTTTTCTTGAAAATGGAGAAATAGTTTCAACTAAAGGAAGAAAAAAAACAGAAAATAGAAAGTGGTTTGCAAAAAAAGGTGATTTAACAAATGGAAAAACTTTAATAGTTTTAATTAATTATGGTTCTGCTTCAGCTTCAGAAATTGTAGCTGGTGCATTAAAAGATCATAAAAGAGCTATTCTTGTAGGAGAAAATAGCTATGGAAAGGGATCAGTACAATCAATAATTCCATTGAAAAATGATGGAGCAATTAGATTAACAATCTCAAAATACTATTTACCATCGGGCAAATCTATTTCTGAAGTAGGTATTACTCCTGATATTGAAATTGAAGAAAGTTCTGATGCTTTCGTAATTAACAGTGAAACTGATAATCAGCTAAACTTTGCGGTAAAACTTTTCAACGGGTAATCATGGAGAAAAAATATAATAAGTTACCATTGAGAAATGGTGTTGGAATTGTTTTGTTGAACAATAAAAATAAAGTATTTGTTGCAAAAAGAATTGATAATCCAAAAAATTTTTGGCAAATGCCTCAAGGGGGTGTTGATTCAGACGAGAATTATTATCAAGCTGCTTTAAGAGAATTAAAAGAAGAAACAAGCATAATAAGCGTAAAACTTATTCAAGAAATTGACAAAAAATTTACATATATACTTCCTGATCATTTAATTGGTATTATTTGGAAAGGTAAATTTAAAGGTCAAACACAAAAATGGTTTGTTATGAGATTTATTGGGGAGGAATCAGAAATTAATATCAATACTAAACACCCTGAGTTTCTAGAGTGGAAATGGATTGATTTAGATGATCTACCAAAAATAGCAGTAAATTTTAAACTCGATGTTTATAAAAATCTTAAAGAAGAATTAAAAAAAATATTAAATTAATTTAGATTTAAAGACTTTAATACTTCAATTTTCTGATCAAGTAGGTACTTATTTTGATCAGAAATATTCGAATTTTGTATATCTTTTTCTGCTTTAGACAAAGCTTCGCTCACAATATTCTTGTCTACTTTTTTAATGTCAAAAATATTACTCGTTAATATTGATAAACAATTATCCTTAAATTCTATTATTCCGTCCTCTACATAATAAGTTTCTTCGTTAGATCCAGATTCAATAACTCTTAGTAATCCCGGTTTTAAAAAAGATATTATTGATATATGATCTTTTAATATTCCCATATCTCCTTCAAAAGCAGGAACTACTACCTCTGACACCATTTCTTTTGATAAAAAGGATTTTTCTGGATTTACTATTTCAAGCTTAAAACCTTCACTCATTACGCTGCTGCTTCTTTTGCCATTTTTTCAGCCTTTTCGATGGCTTCTTCTATTGTTCCAACCATATAAAAAGCTGCTTCGGGCAAATGGTCATATTCACCTTTGCATATAGCATCAAAGCCTTTTATTGTAGATTCTAAATCTACAAGTTTACCTGGGGAGCCTGTAAATACTTCTGCAACAAAGAAAGGTTGTGATAAAAATCTTTGAATTTTTCTAGCTCTAGCTACAGTTAGTTTATCTTCTTCGGATAATTCATCCATACCTAAAATAGCAATAATATCCTGTAAAGATTTATAAGTTTGTAAAATCTTTTGAACCTCTCTAGCAACTCTATAATGTTCATCTCCTACTATTCTTGGATCTAATATTCTTGAAGTAGAATCAAGTGGATCTACCGCTGGATAAATTCCTAATTCTGCTATTTGTCTAGATAATACAGTAGTTGCATCTAAATGAGCAAAAGAAGTTGCTGGTGCCGGGTCTGTTAAGTCGTCAGCAGGAACATAGATAGCTTGAACGGATGTAATTGAACCTTTGTTGGTAGTAGTAATTCTTTCTTGAAGATTTCCCATATCTGTTGCCAAGGTTGGTTGATAACCAACAGCCGATGGAATTCTACCTAAAAGAGCAGAAACTTCTGATCCAGCTTGAGTAAATCTAAAAATATTATCTACGAAAAATAGCACATCTTGTCCTTCCTGGTCTCTAAAATATTCAGCTACTGTCAAACCCGTTAGACCTACTCTTGAACGCGCTCCAGGAGGCTCATTCATCTGACCATACACCAGTGCTGCCTTGGAACCCTCACCTTCAGGTTTAATTACTCCGGATTCAATCATCTCATGATAAAGGTCATTCCCTTCTCTTGTTCTTTCACCAACTCCTGCAAAAACTGAAAATCCACCATGAGCTTTTGCAATGTTGTTAATTAACTCCATAATTATAACTGTTTTTCCGACTCCTGCGCCTCCAAATAATCCTATTTTTCCTCCCTTCGCATATGGTGCTAGTAAATCTACTACTTTAATTCCTGTTACTAAAATTTCTGTTTCAGTTGATTGATCAGTAAAAGTTGGGGCAGGTCTATGAATTGGCCAACTATCTTTTGTTTTTACAGGTCCTTTTTGATCTATTGATTCTCCAATCACATTTATTATTCTTCCTAGAGTTTCTGGTCCCACTGGAACTTTTATTGGCGCTTCAGTATCAATTACTTCATCACCTCTTTTAAGACCTTCTGTTCCGTCCATTGCAATTGTTCTCACGCTTGACTCACCAAGATGTTGTGCGACTTCTAAAACCAGTCTATTTTTTCCTATTTTACACTCTAATGCAGTTAATATTTCTGGAAGTTTCCCTTCAAACTTAACATCAACTACTGCACCAATTACTTGTGTTACTTTTCCTTTATTGCTCATAATTATAAACTTTCAGCTCCTGATATTATTTCAATTAATTCTTTTGTAATAGCTGCTTGTCTGCTTCTATTATAATTTATTGTTAATTTATCAACTAATTCGCCAGCATTGCGAGTTGCGTTATCCATGGCTGTCATTCTTGAACCTTGTTCACTGGCAGAATTCTCTAACATCGCTTTAAATATCTGTGTTGAAATATTTTTTGGCAACAAATTTGATAAAATTTCATCTTCATCTGGTTCAAATTCATAATTATCTATTTCAGAATTTTCTTTAGTTTCGCTAGATTTTAAAGGAATTATTTGTTGTTCTTGTGGTATTTGAGTTATTACATTTTTGAATTGATTATAAAAAATTGTACAAACATCAAATTCATTTTTTTCAAAAAGTTCAATAATTTTTTTTCCTACTATTTCAGCATCTGGGTAATTTATTTTTTTCGAATCTTTAAAAGAAATTTTTTCTATTATTTGATCTCCATAGATTCGCTTTAATTGATCATAACCTTTGGACCCTACGGTAATAATTTTAAAACTTTTTCCTTCGGATTTAATAGTTTCAAAAAAGGATTTTGCTTTCTTTACTATGTTTGTGTTAAATCCGCCACACAAACCTCTGTCGGCAGTTAATACTACACATAAGTAGATTTTTTCATTTCCAGTTCCGGACAATAGTTTAGGAGCATTATCTTTGTCAGTAATACTTCTTGATAAATTTAGTATTATATTATTCATCTTTTCAGAATATGGTCTACCCTTTTCAGCATTTTCCTGTGCTTTTCTAAGTTTTGCTGCAGCAACCATTTTCATTGCTTTTGTAATTTTTTGTGTTGATTTAACACTAGTAATTCTTTTTTTTAGATCATCTAAACTTGGCATAATTTAAGTTTTTAAGTTTTTTTTTAATTCTTCAATTAATTTTATTAAAGATTTTTCTATTTCTTGTTCAAGCTTTCCTGTGCTTTTTATAGCTTCTAATATTTCTGGATTTTCAGATTTACATTTAGATAAAATTTTATTTTCAAATTCACTAATATCTTTTAATTCAATGTCATCTAAATAACCTCTAACTCCACAAAATACCGTAATTACCTGTTCAGCTACCGACATTGGAGAATATTGTTTTTGTTTTAATAATTCGGTTAATTTCGAACCTCTATTTAATAATCTTTGAGTAGATGCATCTAAATCAGATCCAAATTGAGCAAAAGCTGCCATTTCTCTATATTGAGCGAGCTCTAATTTTATAGATCCAGCAACTTTTTTCATTGCTTTTGTTTGTGCTGCAGAACCAACTCTTGAAACAGATAACCCAACGTTTACAGCGGGTCTTATACCTTGATTAAATAACTCTGTTTCTAAAAATATTTGACCGTCAGTAATGGAAATTACATTGGTTGGAATATAAGCTGATACATCTCCAGCTTGAGTTTCTATAATTGGAAGCGCTGTTAAAGATCCACCTCCATTTTCATCATTTAATTTTGCTGCTCTTTCTAACAGCCTGCTATGCAAATAAAAAACATCTCCGGGATACGCTTCTCTTCCTGGAGGTCTTCTTAATAAAAGAGACATTTGTCGGTATGCTACTGCTTGTTTTGATAAATCATCATAAATAATTAAAGCATGCATACCATTATCTCTAAAATATTCTCCCATTGTACAACCAGTGTATGGAGCTAGAAATTGCAAAGGAGCAGGGTCTGATGCAGTAGCAGAAACTATTGTTGTATATTCCATTGCTCCAGCATCTTCCAAAGTTTTAACTATTTGAGCTACAGTAGATCTTTTTTGACCCACAGCTACATATATACAATATAACTTTTGTTTCTCATCTCCTGATTGATTTATTTCTTTTTGATTTATAATTGTATCAATTGCAACTGCTGTTTTTCCAGTTTGTCTATCACCTATAATTAATTCACGCTGGCCTCTGCCAACTGGAATTAGACTATCAATTGCTTTTAATCCAGTTTGCATTGGTTCAGAAACTGATTGTCTTGGTATAATTCCAGGTGCTTTAACTTCTACTCTGTTTCTTTTTAAATTTTTATCTAATGCTCCTTTTCCATCAATCGGATTTCCTAGTGCATCAACAACTCTTCCTAATAATTCTTTTCCAGTTGGCACATCAACAATTGAGCCTGTTCTTTTGACGGTGTCACCTTCTTTAATATTTTTATCGTCTCCAAAAATTACAACCCCAACATTGTCATTTTCTAAGTTAAGAGCCATTCCTTTAGAGTTATCTGAAAACTCAACCATTTCTCCTGCCTGAACATTGTCGAGTCCATAAATTCTGGCAATACCATCTCCTACAGACAAAACTTGTCCAACTTCTGTAACTTCTGCTTTATCTCCATATTTTTTAATCTGTTCTTTTAATATTTTTGTAACTTCTGATGGGTTAATTTCCATTTACACTCCTATCATTTTATTTTCTAATTGTTTTAACTTGCTTTTTATTGATGTATCAATCATCACACTTCCAACTTGAATTATTAACCCGCCTATTAAACTAGGATCATATTGGTAATCCAGTTTTACTTTGCTAGTAAAATCTTTTGATAGTTCGTCTTTAATTTTATTTACTTCTTCTACGCTCAATTGTTTAGCTGCAACTAGTCTTGCTTTTACTTCACCTCTTTTTTGAGAACAAATATCTACAAAATTAATTAAAATATTTCGTAGGAAAAACAATCTCCTCTTTTCCGCTAAAAAACATAAAAAATTTTTTAACAACTTATTAAAATTATAACTTTCAGATATTTTATTTATTACATTAATTTGTTCTTCTTTTTTATTAGTAGGATTTTTTACTAGTGATTTAAAATCTTCACTCTTATCAAAAAGTTTAATTAATGCAGAAGATTGATTTTCTATTTCTTGAATATATTTGTTTTCTTCTGCAAGTTCATAAAGTGCTAAAGAATACCTGTTAGCTGCAGTATCAGAAAAATTTTTGTTTTTACTCAATTTTGATCCCCTAGTTATATTAGATGAATTATATAAAGTTGAATTTAATTAGCATATGAATCTTATGTCTTCAAGTGAGACATATAGCAAAAATGTCAATTTTTTTCCCACTAATTGAAGCTTATTGGGTCAACATCAACTGACAGTTTTATTCCTTTTTCAAACTGAAAATTTTTTATTGATTGAGATAAAGAGTCCTGAACATTTAAGGATTTTTTTCCTCTAATTAACAATCTAACTCTAAACTTTTTCCTAATTTTATAAATTGGTGCATTTACTGGCCCCAATACAATAGAATTTAATTTATTATTTAAATAATTTTTAAATTTAATAGAATCTTTTTGTAATTTTTGTTCATCATTAGATGACAAAATTAAAGAGATAAATCTCTGAAATGGTGGCAAATTATTATTTTTTCTAATTTTTAATTCTTTTTCAAGAAAGATATCAGGGTTTTTATTCGTAATATCAACAATCATATTTTTATTTAAATTGTAAGTTTGAAAATAAACAACTGCTGGTTTTCCGGTCCTTCCCGCTCTTCCAGAAAGCTGATGGTATAACTGAAGATTTTTTTCTGCCCCCCTTAAATCATGTCCTTGTGATGATAAATCAATGTCAACTACTACGATACAGTTTAGATTGGGAAAGTGAAAACCCTTAGATATTAGTTGGGTTCCTACTAATATTGAAATTTTGTTATTTACAATTTTATCTAAAATTATTGATGAATCTTTTTTATTCATTGTATCGCTTGAAAAAATAATATGTTTTTCTTGTGGAAAAATTTTTTTTAATTCTTCTGATATTCTCTCGACACCTGGACCGCTGAATATAAAATCACAAATTTCTTTTTCATTACATTTTCTTTTTAAATTTCCTTTATATCCACAATAATGACATAATAAATTTTTATTATGTTTATGGTAAACTAAATTAATCGAACAATTTGGACAAAGATAATTCTTTAAGCATTTTTTACAAAATACAAAGGGAGCAAACCCTCTTCTATTTAAAAAAAAAAGCACTTGATCTTTCTTGTCTAAATGTTTTTTTACTTTTTCAATTACATCTTTAGAAATCCAAGATTTAGATTGTAATTTTGATTTATTTAAATCTATAATTTCATATTTAGGTAATGAAGCATCTTTAAACCTATTCAGTATTTTTGAAATTTTATATTTTTTCGATTTTATATTTTGAAAAGTTTCTAATGACGGAACTGCTGTTATCAAGTTTATAGGAATATTTTGAAAATAAGCTCTAGATATTGCCATATCTCTTGCATTATAGACAACTCCTTCATCTTGTTTGTAAGACTGATCATGTTCCTCATCAACAATTATTAAACCTAAATTTTTAAAAGGTAAAAATAAAGAAGACCTCGCACCTATAACAACTTTTATTCTTCCATTTGAAATTCCATTCCAAATTACTTTTTTATTTTTTTTTGTAATGCCTGAGTGCCATATTGCAGCTTTAAAACCAAAAAATTCTTCAAATTTTTTTTCAAATTGTCGAGTTAATCCAATTTCTGGCAACAAAATTAAAATTTGGAAACCTTTATTAATTATTTTTTTTATAGATTCAAAATAAACTATTGTTTTTCCTGAGCCAGTTGTTCCTTGTAATACATGTACCCTGAAATTATCAATTTCAGAATTTAAATTATTTAAAGCATTTTTTTGTTCGCTGGTTAAAGAAAAAAATTTTTTCTCAGTTTTAAGTTCAAATTTCTTAAGTCCTTCTAAATCTATATCTTGAATTGCTTCGCTACTAAGCAACAAAAGTTTTAATGCCATTCCTTTTGGAATTAAATTATATTGCGAAAACCAATTGAGAAAATTTATTGTGCTTCTATTTAATGAAGGAATATTTAATTTTGAAATAACTTTCTTTAACAAGAATTTTTTTTTATTTTTTTCCTGAAACTCATTCCATACAACTCCTGTTATTTTTGATTTTCCAAATGGAATTAAAACGTAGTCTCCTGGTTTTAAATTAATATTGCCACTTTCATAAGTAAAAGGATAATCAAAAATATTTGGTAATAGAATTGGAACTTTCATTTTTATATAATATGAGAACTTATTAAGAGTGTATTGCTCTTTTATCTACTGCAAGCGCTGACTCTTTTAAAGCTTCTGAAAAAGTAGGATGTGCATGACAAGTTCTAGCAATATCTTCTGAACTTGCTCCAAATTCCATAGCTAGTACCATTTCAGCTATAAGTTCTCCTGCATTAGAAGTAATCATATGTACACCTAATATTTTATCAGTTTTGCTATCAGCTAATATCTTAACAAAACCATCTGTCTCATTAATTGTTTTAGCTCTCGAATTAGCCATTAAAGAAAACTTTCCAACTTTGTAATTTATTTGATCTTTTTTTAATTGTTCTTCAGTTTTGCCTACCGTTGCAACTTCAGGTGAAGTGTAAACCACGCCTGGAATTACGTCATAATTTACATGTCCTGCCTGTCCGTCTATTATCTCTGCCACCGCAATACCTTCGTCTTCGGCTTTGTGTGCAAGCATAGGACCTTCTATAACATCTCCAATTGCAAAAATATTTTTTATATTTGTTTGATATTTTTTATCTACTTTTATTCTTTTTTTGGCATCTGTCTCAATTCCAATTTTTTCTAAATTTAATTTTTCTGTATTTGGTTTTCTACCTACAGCAACTAATACAACATCACATTCAATATCTATTTTTTTACCTGCTTTATTTAAAGCCTTAATAACAACTGCATTAGATACTTTTTTTATACTTTCTACTTTGCTTTCTAAGTAAAATTTTATTCCTTGCTTTTGTAATATTTTTAAGAATTCTTTAGAAATTTCAGCATCCATACCAGGAGTTATATGATCTAAAAATTCAATCACGTGTACTTCGCTACCGAGTCTAGACCAAACAGATCCCATTTCTAAACCTATATATCCACCTCCAATTACTACCATTTTTTTTGGGACTGACTTTAAAGATAGTGCCCCAGTAGATGTAAGAATTTTTTGTTCATCAAAATTAACTTTTGGTAAAGATATAGCCTCTGATCCTGTGCATATAACAATTTTTTCAGCCTGAATAATTTTTTCTTTATTTTTGCTGTCTCTAACTAATATTTCATTATTTGATTTAAAACTTGCATGTCCTTTTATATGAACAACTTTATTTTTCTTTAATAAAAAATCCACACCTTTAGTTAGTGTTGAAACTGCTTTTTCTTTATTTTTCATCATTTTTTCTAAGTTTAATTTAACAGGCCCAACTTCAATTCCTTTTTCTGACAATTTTTTTGCATTGTGAAATTTTTCAGAAAGATTCAATAAACTTTTTGATGGTATGCAACCTATATTTAAACAAGTTCCACCAGGATTATCTCTTGAATCTATGCAGGCAGTTTTATATCCTAGTTGAGATAATCTAATTGAACATACATAACCACCTGGACCGCCACCTATAACAACTACTTGAAATTTTTCTGACATATTTTATTAAAGATCTAAAAAAAGCCTTCGTGGATCTTCTAAATTTTCCTTAATAGATTTTAAAAAAGATACTGAATCTTTTCCATCAATTATTCTATGGTCGTAAGACAATGCTAAATACATCATAGGTCTTACTTTAATTTCTCCATTAATTACCACTGGTCTTTCAACTACATTGTGCATTCCAAGTATACCTGATTGTGGAATATTTAAAATTGGTGTTGAAAGCATGGAGCCATAAACTCCACCATTGCTAATTGTAAAAGTTCCACCTTGAAGATCTTCTACAGTTAATTTTCCAACTCTAGCTTTTTCAGATATGGATTTAATGTTTTTTTCTATATCAGCAAAAGACATTTCATCAGCATTTTTTAAAACCGGAACTACTAAGCCCTTTTCAGTACCAACTGCAAAACTAATATTATAATAATTTTTGTATATAATTTCGTCATTATCTATTTCTGCATTAATTGCCGGAAAATTTTTTAAACCAACTATACAAGACTTAACAAAAAATGACATAAAACCTAATTTTATTCCAAATCTATTTTTAAAATCTTCCTGATGGCTTTGTCGCATTTCAATGATGCTACTCATATCTACTTCGTTAAAAGTAGTTAAAATTGCAGCTGACTGTTGAGCTTGTTTTAATCTTTTAGCTATTGTTATCCTCAATCGGCTCATTTTAATTCTTTCTTCTTGACCATATTTTGCTTTTCTATCTGAAGGCTTTGGTGTTGATCCCATTAAATTAATTAAATCACCTTTGAGTATTCTTCCTTCTTTACCCGAACCAGAAATATTTGTTGTATCAATACTTTTTTCTTTTACAATTTTTCTAACAGCTGGTGATAATGTTTTTTTTGATTCTTCTAAAGTTATTTCAGATTTTGTTGGCACTTCTTTATTTAAAACTAAAGGCATTTCTTCGTCTTGTTTAGAAACCAAGCTTTTTTCTATCTTAACAACATTATTATCAAAGAGTTCGGGATCACTTTTAACATTTTCTACTGATTTATTTATTGTTTGCTTTGGCTGAACTTCTTTTTTTGTTGTTTCAGCTTTTCCATTAGTAACTAATCCTAGCACTGTGCCCACTTCAACCACTTGTCCATCATTTGCTTTAATTTCTGACAATATTCCATCTATCGGGGATGGAACTTCTAAATTTACCTTATCTGTTTCCAATTCAACAATAGGTTCATCGGTCTCTACTGAGTCACCCTTATTTTTTAACCATTTTACAACTGTAGCCTCGGTAATACTCTCGCCTAAAGTTGGAACTAAAATTTTTTCGCTCATTATTTAAAAACTCTTTCAATAATTTCTTTTTGTTGAGAAAGATGCCTTTTAGCATAGCCTGTAGCAGGTGTGGCTGCTTCATTTCTTCCTATATAAGAAATCTTATTATTATTAGCTCCAATATAATCTAAAGTCCATTGGATATAATCCCGAACAAAGAACCATGCACCCATATTCTTGGGTTCTTCCTGACACCAATAAAATTTTGCATTATTTTTATATGCTTTAATCTCTTTTACTAAAGATTTTACTGGAAATGGATAAAGCTGTTCAATTCTAAGTAAAAGAACATCATTTTTCTTAAGTTTTTCGCGTGCACCTAATAAGTCGAAATACACTTTCCCAGAACATAAAATTACTTTCTTAATTTTTTTATCTTTTTGAAGTTTAATAAAACCATTTTTATGTTCAGTGGCATGATCCCATAAAACTCTATGAAAAGAATTTTTTTTACCAAAGTCTTCTAAATTTGATACGCAAATCTTATTTCTTAACAAGGATTTAGGAGTCATAATAATTAAAGGTTTTCTAAAATCTCTATGTATTTGGCGCCTTAAGGCATGAAAATAGTTTGCTGGGGTAGTGCAATTCATAACTTGTAAATTTTCTCTAGCGCACAATTGTAAAAATCTTTCTAACCTTCCAGATGAATGTTCGGGTCCTTGACCCTCATAACCATGGGGTAATAACATTACTAAACCTGAAGCTCTCGACCACTTTCTCTCACCCGAAGCAATAAATTGATCTATTATAATTTGTGCACCATTTGCAAAGTCTCCAAACTGGGCTTCCCAAATTGTTAATGTATTTGGTTCCACTAGGCTATAACCATATTCAAAACCTAAAACAGCAGCTTCGGAAAGCAAACTATCCACTATTTCAAATCGTTTTTGTTTTTCTGAAATATTGTTTAAAGGTATATAACGAGAATTATCGATCTGGTTTCTTAAAACTGAATGTCTCTGGCTAAAAGTACCTCTTCCTGAATCTTGCCCTACTAATCTAACTGGAAAGCCTTCTTCTAAAAGTGAGCCAAATGCTAAGGCTTCGGCAGTAGACCAATCTATCTGTTGTTTGTTTTTAATTGATTTATATCTATTATCAAAAATCTTTTTTATCGTTTTATGTATATTTTTGTTTTCTGGAATTAAATTAATTTTTTCAGAAATTTGAAGTAACTTCTCTTCTTTTATTCCACTTTTACCTCTTTTATCTTTTCCTTTTTCTGGTTTGTATCGACTCCATGCACCCTCGAACCATTCTAATTTTGGCTTATAATCTTTTGAATCTTTGTACTGTTCATCCAACAATTCTTTAAAATCTTTTTTTTGATTAATAAAATCTTCTTCAGTTATTACTCTTTCGTTAATAAGTTTTTCTCCATATATTTTTAAAGTAGTGGGGTGTGATCTAATTTTTTTATACATTAATGGTTGGGTAAAAGATGGTTCATCACCTTCATTGTGGCCAAATCTTCTATAACAAAACATATCTATTACTACATCTCTATTAAATTTTAATCTAAATTCTGTTGCGATTCTTGCTGCATAAACTGTAGCTTCCGGATCATCGCCATTTACATGTAGTATTGGTGCTTCAACCATTTTAGCAACGTCCGACGGGTAGGGAGATGATCTGGCAAATCTCGGACTGGTAGTAAATCCAATTTGATTATTTATAATAATATGAATTGTTCCTCCTGTATTATGTCCTGGAAGTCCAGACATTGCTAAACATTCTGCAACTATACCCTGCGCAGCAAAAGCGGCATCACCATGAATTAAAATTGGTATAACTTTATTTCTTTCATAATCTTTATGAAAATATTGTTTTGCTCTTGTTTGGCCTAGAACAACTGGATTAACTGCTTCTAAATGTGATGGGTTATCAGTTAAACTAATATGAACAGAGTTTCCATCAAATTCTCTATTTGAAGAAGCTCCTAAATGATATTTAACATCTCCTGCGCTATCTTCAGCGGTGGTATGAACTTCACCACCAAATTCATTAAAAATTCTCTTGTATGATTTTTTTAGTAAATTAGCTAAAACATTTAATCTGCCTCTATGAGACATTCCAATTTTGACTTCTTTAATTTTGCTTTGTCCACCTATTTTTATAATCTGTTCTAATGCTGGAATTAAACTTTCTCCACCATCCAAACCAAATCTTTTTGTCCCTATATATTTAGTCTGTAAATATTTTTCAAAACCTTCCGCATGAATTAGTCTATTTAATATAAAGAGTTTTCCTTTTTTTGTAAATTGCAAAGATTTTTCATCTTGTTCTATTCTATCTCTAAACCATTTTCTTTCTTTTGGATTTGAAATATGCATAAACTCATAGCCGATTGGCCCACAATAAGTTTTTCTTAAAAAACTTAGTATTTCCCTTACAGATGCATAATCTTTGTTTATAATTCCATCTAAAAAAATTTTATGATCATAATCTTCTTTTTTAAATCCATGGTAATCTGGATGAAGTTCATCAATATATTCAGATTTTTTGATGTCTAATGGATCAAGTTTTGCCAATAAATTTCCTTGTGTTCTATAAGCTCTTATTAATGTAACAGCTCTTACAGAATCTCTATTAGATTTTACAATATCTTTTTTTAATTCATAACTTTTTTCACTGATTAAAGATTCTTCTTTAGTTTTTTCATAATTATTTTTAATTTCATTTTCATCAATTTTTTTCTTGCGTTGCCAAGAAGGACCATTAATTTCTTTGATAACCAAGTTTGACTCATCATCTAAATCTTTAAAGTAATCCTGCCAACTTTGGGGCAGTTCTGGATCTTTCTTAATAAATTTAAGATACATTTGCTCAATAAATTCACTGTTAGATTTATTAAGAAACGATGTTTGCTTAGTATCTAAATTTTTTGAAGAAGACATTAATAATATTAGTATAGTATTTGAAAAGTATTTTTCAATTAGACAATTTATTTAATAAAGTTTTTCCTATTTCAGCAGGGGAACGAGCTATAGTTATGCCACATTCTTCCATCTTTTTTATCTTGTCTTTAGCCCCCCCTTTACCTCCAGAAATGATTGCTCCCGCATGTCCCATTCTTCTTCCTTTTGGAGCAGTAATTCCCGCAATAAATCCAACAATAGGTTTTTTAATTTTATGATTTTTTAAAAATTCTGAAGCTTCTTCCTCTGCACTACCTCCTATTTCTCCTATCATTAATATTGATTTTGTCTCATCGTCATTTAAAAATAAATCTAAACAATCAATGAAATTTGTTCCATTAATCGGGTCTCCTCCAATGCCTATGCATGTTGATTGGCCAAGTCCATTTTCTGTAGTTTGTGCTACAGCTTCGTAAGTTAAAGTTCCAGATCTTGAAACGATCCCAACAGATCCTTTTTTATGAATATTTCCAGGCATTATTCCTATTTTACATTCATCCGGTGTTATTATTCCTGGGCAATTTGGACCAATTAATCTACTTTTTGATTCACTCAACTTTTTCTTTACCTTAAGCATATCTAATACAGGGATGCCCTCAGTAATACAGACTATAAGTTCCATTGATGCTTCTATTGCTTCAATAATAGCATTGGAAGCAAATTTTGCAGGTACATATATCATTGTTGCAGTAGCTCTAGTTTCTTCTACTGCTTCTTTTACAGTATTGAAAACGGGTTTGTCTAAATGCTTTTGGCCACCTTTTTTTGGTGTAACTCCCCCCACTAAATTTGTTCCATATTTAATTGCTTGTTCAGAATGAAATGTTCCATGAGATCCTGTAAAACCCTGACAAATAACTTTTGTATTTTTATTAATTAAAATTGACATAAATATTTATTTTATAGCTTCTACAATTTTTTTTGCAGCATCGTCCAAATTTACTGCTGAAATAATTTTTAAACCAGAATTATCCAAAATATTTTTTCCTTCTTTAAAATTTGTACCTGCAAGTCTTGCAACTAAAGGTACTTTTATTTTTATTTCTTTAGCAGCATCAACAACACCATGGGCAAGTACATCGCACTTCATTATCCCTCCAAAAATATTTATTAAAATACCTTTTACATTTTTATCTGAAAGAATTATTTTTAAGGCAGCAGATACTTTTTCTTTTGAAGCGCCCCCACCAACATCTAAAAAATTTGCAGGCTCATTGCCATAAAGTTTTATTATATCCATTGTAGCCATAGCAAGTCCTGCTCCATTAACCATACAACCAATGTTTCCGTTGAGTTTTATATAAGACAAATTATGTTTGCTAGCTTCAATTTCAGTAGGATTTTCTTCATTTAAATCTCTTAATTTTAAAATTTCTGGATGTCTATATAGTGAATTATCATCAAAATTAATTTTTGCATCTAGACAAACAATTTTTTTGTCCTTGGTTAAAATAAGTGGATTTATTTCTACAAGACTAGCATCGGTACTTAGAAACATTTTATAAATTGATTTAATCAAAGAAATAGCTGCTATCTTAGTATTATCTTTAAGATTAAAAATTTTAATTATTTTTTCGCAATCACTTTCTGAAATACCTTCTCCAATATCTAGCTTAGTGGTAATTATTTTTTCTGGATTATTTTTTGCCACTTCTTCTATATCCATTCCACCTTGATCACTTGAAATAAAAGCAATCTTTGAACTTTCTCTATCTACTAAACAAGAAAGATAAAATTCTTTTTCAATACTTGAAGATTCTTCCACATATAATCTTTTTACTTCTTTACCTTCTGAGCCTGTTTGAGGAGTTATCAATTTCTTGCCCAATAATTCTTTGGAAGCTTTGGTTAATTCATCAATATTGTTGAGTATTTTTACACCTCCAGCTTTACCTCTTCCACCAGCATGGATTTGTGCTTTAAGTACGTATTTTTCAGTATTTAATTGTTTAGCTTTTTTTATAAGATCCTCAACTGAAAAAGCAAAAACGCCATTTGGTACTTCTATACCAAATTCCTTTAAAATTTGTTTAGCTTGATGCTCGTGAATATTCATTTTTATTTAGAAAGATCTTTATCAATTACCAAAGCTACATCCCATAATTTTTTAACTGCATCTATTGAATGCATAAATTGACTTTTTTCTTTTTCATCTAGGCTTATTTCTTCTATCTTTTCTACACCATTCTTTCCAATTATTACCGGAACTCCTGCAAAAATATTTTTAACTCCGTATTCTCCATTAAGATGTGCAGCACAAGGAAGTAGCTTTTTTTCATCTTTTAAATATGCTTCAGCCATTTGAACTCCTGATGCTGCCGGTGCATAAAATGCTGAACCTTTTTCTAAATATTTAACAATTTCAGCTCCCCCATCTCTAGTTCTTTGATTGATTTCTTCTAATCTTTTTAATGATAGTTTTTCTTCTTTAACTAAATCTAATAATGGCTTGCCTGAAACTTTTGTAAATCTTGGTAATGGAACCATCGTATCTCCGTGACCACCCATAACCATTGCTTCTATTTCTTTTACTGGAACTTTAAGTTCAAGTGATAAAAATAACTTAAATCTCGAACTATCTAATATTCCTGCCATTCCAACAACTTTATTTGTTGGAAGTCCTGAGTATTTTTGAAATGCCATCACCATTACATCTAATGGATTGGTAATACATATTGCGAATGCATTTGGTGAATTTTTTTTTATACCTTCTGCTACCTGTTTAATAATTTTTAAATTTATTCCTAATAAATCATCTCTACTCATTCCTGGTTTTCTTGGAACACCTGCTGTTACAATAATTACATCAGAATTTTTAATGTCTTCATAATCATCTGTTCCTGATAATTTAACATTAAAGCCGTCAACTGATGACGATTGAGCTATATCTAAAGCTTTTCCTTTAGCAATGCCACTTGCAACATCAAATAAAACAATTTCATCTACTAATTCTTTTAAACTAATTAAATGTGCCAAGGTTCCACCGATCTGGCCGGCACCGATTAAAGATATTTTTTTTGACATACTTACTTATTTCATTGTTGGCATAATAAATTCAGGATTTGATCTTATGCCAGATGGCCACCTTGAAGTTATTGTTTTAAGTTTTGTATAAAATCTTACACCTTCTATCCCATGCATGTGTTGATCTCCAAATAATGATCTTTTCCATCCACCAAAACTATGAAAGGCTACGGGTACTGGTATAGGTATGTTTATACCAACCATTCCAACTTTAATTTTGCTAGCAAATGTTCTGCCAACATCTCCATCTCTAGTATAGATACTTGTTCCATTGCCAAATTCATGATCATTAATTAATTGTGTAGCTTCTTCAAAATTTTTTGCTCTTACCACTGAAAGTACTGGCCCAAAAATTTCCTCTTTATAAATTCGCATATCTTTTTTAACATGATCAAATAAACATCCTCCAATATAAAAACCATTTTCATATCCTTGTAATTTTAAATTTCTTCCATCAACTACTAATTTTGCCCCTTCTTTTACTCCAAGATCGACATAGCCTTTTACTTTTTCTAAATGTTCTTTTGTAACTAATGGTCCCATTTCAGATGATTTATCCATACCAGGACCAACTTTTAATGCTTCAACTTTTTTACTTAGTTTGTTTACTAAATGATCTCCAATATTACCAACTGCAACAGCAACCGACTGCGCCATGCATCTTTCCCCGGCAGATCCATACGCCGCTCCCATTAAACCATTAACAGCTTGATCAAGATCGCAATCTGGCATTACAACACAATGATTTTTTGCTCCACCTAGGGCCTGTACTCTTTTTTCATTTTTTGCTGCATTCTCATAAATATATTTTGCAACTGGAGTTGATCCAACAAAGCTTACAGCTTTAATATCTTTATTAATTAAAATTGCATCTACAACTTCTTTATCACCATTAACTACATTGAATACACCATCAGGTAATCCAGCCTCTTTTAATAATTCAGCTAATCTAATTGAACAAGATGGATCTTTTTCAGAAGGTTTTAATACAAAAGTATTTCCACAGGCAATAGCCATAGGAAACATCCACATAGGAACCATTGCTGGAAAATTAAATGGTGTTATGCCTGCACAAACTCCTAGTGGTTGTCTTACTGACCAACTATCAATATCAGTTCCAACATTTTCAGTAAATTCTCCTTTTAAAACTTGCGGAATACCACATGCAAATTCTACTACCTCGAGACCTCTTATAAGTGAACCTTTGGCATCTTCATAAACTTTTCCATGTTCGGAAACTATCATTTTAGTTAATTCATCAGAGTTTTTTTCTATTAACTCTTTAAATTTAAACATAATTCTTGCTCTCTGAATTGGTGGTTTTAAAGACCATGCATCAAAAGCTTTTTTTGCAATATTTACAGCATCATCTAAATCTGATTTTGAACCTAATTTAACTTCAGATTGTTGTTCTCCGGTTGCAGGATTAAATATTTTTCCTTTTCTATCCGATTTTCCTGGATTTGTTTTTCCATTTACAAAGTGTTGAATTAAATTCATACCTAAAATTATTTAATTAAGTAATTAACTTGTTGCAAGCATTTTCTTTATAGATGCAATAGCTTTTGCAGGATTCAAGCCTTTTGGACAAGCATTTGTACAATTCATAATAGTATGACATCTATAAAGTTTTAACTCATCAGCAACTTTCTTTAATCTTTTTTTTCTTTCTTCATCTCTACTATCTATAATCCATCTATAAGCTTGCAATAAAACAGCCGGTCCAAGATATTTATCACCATTCCACCAATAGCTTGGGCATGCTGTAGAACAACAAGCACACATTATACACTCATAAAGGCCATCTAATTTTGCTCTATCCTCAGTAGATTGTAAATTTTCTTTTCCATCATCTTTTTTAGAATTTTTTAACCATGGTTCAATGGAATGGTATTGTTTGTAGAGTGTGCTTAAATCTCCAATTAAATCTTTTTCAACTTTTAAATGAGGCAAAGGATAAATATTAATGTCTCCTTTTATTTCTGAATGAGGTTTTGTACAGGCTAATCCATTTTTGCCATCCATGTTCATTGCGCAAGAACCACAAACTCCGTGAGAACAAGATCTTCTATAAGCAAGTGATGAATCTATTTCATTTTTAATTTTATTGAGCAGATCTAGTACTTTTGAAGGACAATTGTCCATATCAACTTCATAGGTATCTATTCTTGGATTTTTACCGCTTGAAGGATCCCATCTATAAATATTAACCTTTCTAATATTCTTTGATCCAGTTGTGTCCTTGTAATATTCTCCTTTTTGTACTTTTGAGTTTTTGGGTAAATTTATTTGTACCATTAATAAACCCTTTCTTGAGGTGGAAAATATTGTACATCATTTGTTAATGTTGATCTATGTACATCTCTATAAGAAATTTTTGTTTTACTACCATTACACCAAGATAATGTATGTTTCATAAAGTTATTATCATCTCTTTTAGGATGATCTTCTCTTGCGTGAGCTCCTCTACTTTCTTTTCTTTCATATGCAGAGTCTATTGTAACTATTGCTTGTCTTATCAAGTTATCAAATTCTAAAGTTTCAACTAAATCAGTATTAAAAATTAAAGATTTATCTTTTACTGATATTGAATCCATTCCTTCATAAGATTTTCTTATTTCGTCTACTCCTTCTTTTAAAGTTTTTTCATTTCTAAATACTGCACATTTTGACTGCATAGTTCTTTGCATGGCTAATCTTAGATCGGCAGTTCTATTAGTTCCATTTCCATTTCTTAACTTTTCAAATCTATCTAGGCATTTGTCAGTTTCTGAATCTGAAATTTCCTCATGTGGAGTTCCTGATTTTACCAGTTCTGCAGCTCTTTTTGCTGCAGCTCTTCCAAAAACTACAAGATCAATTAATGAATTTGATCCCAACCTGTTTGCTCCATGAACAGAAACGCATGCTGCTTCACCTATTGCCATCAGTCCTGGTACAACTTTCTCAGATCCATTGACTGTTAAAACTTCGGCTTTGTAATTTGTTGGAATGCCACCCATATTATAATGTACAGTAGGAACCACTGGTATCGGTTCCTTAGTTACATCAACATCTGCAAATAATCTTGAAGATTCTGAAATTCCAGGAAGTCTTTTCTCAATTACTTCTGGATCTAAATGATCTAAATGAAGATGGACATGATCTTTTTCTTTTCCAACTCCTCTTCCTTCATTTATTTCAATTGCTATTGATCTACTTACCACATCTCTAGATGCAAGATCCTTAGCCTTAGGAGCATATCGCTCCATAAATCTTTCTCCTTTGGAATTTAATAAATAGCCTCCTTCACCTCTAACACCTTCAGATATTAATGTACCATGACCATAAATTCCTGTTGGATGAAATTGAACAAATTCCATATCTTGCAAAGGTAAACCAGCTCTTAAAACCATAGCATTCCCATCACCAGTACAAGTATGAGCAGATGTAGATGAGTAATATGTTTTTCCATATCCACCAGTTGCAATAATTGTTATATGAGATCTAAATCTATGAATAGTTCCATCATTTAAATTCCAAGCAATTAAACCTTTGCACTCTCCATCTTTCATTAATAAATCTAAAGCAAAGTATTCAATAAAAAATTCCGTATTATGCTTTAATGCCTGACCATACATAGTATGTAATATTGCATGACCAGTTCTATCTGCGGCCGCACAAGTTCTTTGAACAGTTTCATTGCCATAATTTTTAGTCATTCCTCCAAAAGGTCTTTGATAAATTTTACCATCTTCTGTTCTGCTAAATGGAACTCCATATCTTTCTAGTTCTAAAACAGCTCTTGGAGCTTCTTTGCATAAATATTCAATACAATCTTGGTCACCTAGCCAATCTGATCCTTTTACAGTATCATACATGTGCCAGCGCCAATCATCTTCTCCCATATTTCCGAGAGCAGCGGAAATACCTCCTTGAGCTGCAGAAGTATGACTTCTAGTAGGAAAAACCTTTGATAAGCAAGCTGTTTTTAATCCGGCTTCACTAAGACCAACTGCGGCTCTTAAACCCGCTCCGCCAGCTCCTAATACAACTACATCATATTCATGTTCTATAACTTTGTATTTTCTCATATATTTAAATTGTAAATTACAATGATAGTTAAAAAAGGAATTATTATTGCAGATAAATAAAGCAGCTTTATAGAAATATTTTTTATTTTTTCATCATGCACATAATCTTCAAATATTTCACTTATACTTAATGCTGAAAAAAAAAATGCTACAATCATTAAAGTAGACAATAACAATTTAGAAGATTCTTTAGTCAAAAAAACTAAAATTTCCTCAAAGTTTTTGTCATAGATTGAAACAAAATTTACTATAAACCATAGCATCAATGGAATTAAAATAACTGAGCTTATTTTGAGAAAAATCCATTTTTTTGTTGCAGTTACCATTTAAATTAATTGTCTTCCTAATATATAAATTATTATTGTAATTATAAATGAACCCAAAATTACTATGAAACCACTGATATTTGATGTCTTAATTTCAAATCCGTAACCAAGGTCCCAAAATAAATGCCTTACTTCGCTCAATATCTGAAAACTAAACGTCCAAGTTATTCCTATAATTAAAAATTTTCCAAAAAAGGAATTTAATATATTTTGAATAAATTCATAATTTGAACTTCCAAGTAAAAATGAAGCTATCCAAAAACATATTATTGTTAATACAAAAATATTTATTACACCCGTAATTCTATGAGAAATTGAAATTAATGAGGAAATATTCCAGCTATAAATTTGGATATGCGGAGAAAGAGGTTTATTATTATCCATTTAACTATTATTACAAAAAGCCTCCGCTATTTCTACAGCATTTAAAGCCGCGCCTCTCAATAAATTATCAGATACACACCAAAGATTAATGGCATTTTTGTTACTACTATCTATTCTAATTCTTGAAATGAAAGTTTCATTTTTACCTTCTGCTTCAATCGGAGTTATATATCCGCCATCTTTTCTCTCATCTATAACTTTGCATCCTTCTGCATTTTCTAAAGCATCGCGAATTTTTTCTAAAGTAAATGGTTTTTCAAATTCAATGTTTAGCGATTCAGAATGAGAAACCATTACTGGGATCCTAACGCAAGTTGCTGTTATTTCTATTTTATTGTCTAAAATTTTTTTTGTTTCTGCAATCATTTTAACTTCTTCTTTCGTATATCCTTCATCTACAAATACATCAATATGAGGAATTGCATTAAACGCAATCTGTTTAGTAAAATTTTTTGAATTAATTTTTTTATTTTCTAAAGATAATTTAGTTTGTTCAACTAACTCATCCATAGGTGCTTTACCAGCACCTGATGTAGATTGATAAGTTGAAATAACAACTCTTTTTATTTTAAATAAATCATGTAAAGGTTTTAAAACAATAACAAGTTGAGCAGTTGAACAATTTGGGTTTGCTATTATATTTTTTTTTATATTTTTTAGATCTTTTGAATTAACCTGAGGAACAATCAATGGAACACCAGGATCCATTCTAAAATGACTTGAATTATCAATAACTGTCGAGTATTTAGCAGCTAATGGAATATATTTTTCCGAAATTTTACCTCCAGCTGAAAAAAAAGTAATTTTGGCTTTTGAAAAATCAAAAGTTTCTAAATTTTCAACTTCAATTTCTTTTCCTTTAAATTTTAGTTTTGACCCTGCGCTTTTAGAAGAAGCAACAAAATACAAGTTATCAACAGGAAAATTTTTTTTTTCTAGAACTTCTATGATTTTCCTTCCAACATTACCAGTTGCTCCTACAATTGTAATATTCATGATATTTTGTTATTTTATACTAGATAAATGGTAAGTCACAAACTTTTCCATCAAAACTTTTGCCATTTAGCTGAATTTTAAAGGATTGTGAGTTATCCCAATAAGGTTTTCGAATCATTGCTATTCCAATAACCTTTTCAAAATGAGGGGAATAAACTCCAGATCTTAATTCTCCAATTTCGACGTTTTTTTGATCAAAAATTTTTATTGATTGCGTAACTATGATTTCTTTAGTCTCTATTTTAACCCCTTTTAATCTTCTTATAATTCCTTTTTCTCTGACCTCTTTTAATTTTTCTTTTCCAAGGAAATTAATGTTTGTATCTAAATTCACGTACTTATCTAAACCACACTCAAGAGGATTATCGTCATTATCAATATCATTACCATAAGATAATAAACCACTTTCAATTCTTTCAATTAAATTTGGGCAACCAGGTTTAACATTAAATTCTTTTCCAACTTCAAATAATTTATCATATAGAGCCAGGCCAGATTTTGTGTTTTCAACATAAATTTCATAACCACCTTGTTTTGACCATCCAGATCTAGCAATCAAATGTTTTGCTCCAAAAAATTCAAAATAATCAAAACCAAAAAATTTCATTTCAGTAATTTTTTTTCCAAATATTTTTTCCATAAGTTTAAAAGATTTTGGTCCTTGTACTGCTAATATATCAACATTTGGTTCGAAAATTTTAACATCAAATTTGTTTCCAATTGCCAATCCTTTTGCAAATAAAATTACATCAGAGTCTGCAATTGAAATCCACCATCTTTCTTCAGCAAGTTTTAGAATCACTGGATCATTTATCAAGCCAGCTTTGTCATCTATAATTGGACAATAATAACATCTCCCTATTTTAGATTTTGATAGATCTCTGCAGGTCATCAGTTGTACTAATTTTCCGGAATCTTTCCCGGAAATTTCAACTTGTCTTTCTCCAGCAACATCCCAGACTTGTACACTTTCTTTTAGATGATGGTATGAGTCTTCTAAAGATCCGAATGCTGCTGGCAAAAGCATATGATTATAAGATGTATAAGCAGTCACACCTTGCTTTTCAATTCTTGAAGTATAAGGCGTGCTTCTAAGTCTTCTAGATCTTGCTATAGAATAATTTTTCATATTTTTTAAAATTTATTATTCTTTAGCCTTTTTTCTTAGCTCAAATTTCTGGATTTTACCTGTTGAAGTTTTTGGGAGTTCGCAAAACTCAATTTTTTTAGGGACTTTGAAACCTGCTAAAGTTTCCTTGCAAAAGCTTATTAGTTCTTCTTCAGTAACATTTTTATCTTTGACTTTTTCAATAAATGCACATGGTACTTCTCCCCATTTTTCATCTGGTTTTGCAACAACTGCAGCAATGGAGACTCCTGGATGCTTAGCTAAAGTATTTTCAATTTCAATTGAAGAAATATTTTCACCACCAGATATTATTATATCTTTAGATCTATCTTTTATTTTTATGTAACCATCTGGATTTGTAACTGCCAAATCACCAGAATGAAACCAACCATTCGACATTGCTTTTTCTGTTGCTTCTTTGTCTTTAAAATAGCCTTTCATTACAACGTTACCTCTTATCATTATTTCTCCAATAGTTTTTCCATCCATTGGAACAGGTTTCATTGTTTCAGGATCCATAACCATAGCATCTTCAGTATTTGGATACCTTACTCCTTGTCTCGCTTTTATTTCATTTTTTTTATCCTCATCATAAGAATTCCATTCATCATTCCATGCACATTGTAAAATATGTCCATAAGTTTCTGTAAGTCCATAAACATGCATTACTTCAAATCCTAAAGCTTCCATTTTTTTGAATATTATGCTCGGAGGAGGTGCGCCTGCCGTCAAAACATAAACTTTATGATTTAATTTTTTTCTATCAGACTCAGCTGCTCCCGTTATCATATTTAAAACAATTGGCGCTCCACCAAAATGAGTAATTTCGTGTTTTTCTATTAATTCAAATATTTTTTTTATATCTATAGCTCTTAAACATATTGTTTTTCCATTTAACATTGGAATTGTCCATGGATAGCACCATCCATTACAATGAAACATTGGCACAACTGTTAAAAAATTTAATCTGTTTGGCATATTCCATGCAACTGCACTACCAGTTGACATTAAGTATGAACCTCTATGATGATAAACAACTCCTTTAGGATTGCCAGTAGTTCCAGACGTATAGCTTAGAGAGATTGCTTGCCATTCATCTTTTGGTCTTTTCCAAATATAGTTATCATTTCCAGAATTTAAAAATTCTTCATACTCCTTATTACCAATTTTTTTTAACAAAGATTGGTCTGCAAAATCATCTTGGATATCTATAATTATAGGTTTTGATTTAATTTGACTTAACGCTTTCTCAATAACTAAATGAAGTTGCCTATCTACAATTAAAACTTTTGCTTCACTGTGCTCTAAAATATATGCAACAGTTTTTGCATCTACTCTGCTATTAATTGTATTTAAAACTGCTCCTGTCATCGGAACTGAATAATGAGCTTCAAAAATTTCGGGAGTATTGAACGCCATTACAGATACTGTATCACCTTCTCCGATACCAATTTTTTCTAAAGCACTAGCAAATTTTGTACATCTTTTATATACTTCAGCCCAAGTATAACTTCTATTTTCATATAATAAAGCTTCATAGTTTGGATAAATATCTTTTGCTCTTTCTAAAAAACTTAGTGGCGTTAATGGAACAAAGTTCGCATCATTTTTATCAAGATTTTTTTCGTAATGATTCATATTATTTAAAGTTAAAGTTCATTATATATTCACTTCCTGTAGCGGCAGTTTTAAAATGATTTTCCATCCTTGGCAATACTCTTTTGAAATAAAATTTTGCAGTTTGAATTTTATCTTCATAAAAACCTTTATTGTTATCATAATCTTTATAGCTAACTTCTAAAACTTTTATCCACGCATAAGCTATTGAAACAAATCCTAATGCCTTCAAATAATCATTGCAGGCAGCACTAGCATCATCTTTTGAGTTTTGTATTTTTTCTTTAATCCATGATGTAAATTTATCTAATATTTCTATATGAAAATTTAGATCTTCAAGAAAAGGTTTAATTTTTTCCTCTTCAATATTGCAGTCGTTTTTAATCATATTTATGTATTTATTAATTATATCACCATTTTTATTGACTAACTTTCTAAACACTAGATCGGCAGCTTGAATAGAATTTGTTCCTTCATATATAGGGGTAATTCTGTTATCTCTATACAATTGTTCAATACCTTGGTCTTTTGTATAACCATAGCCTCCATAAACTTGCATTGCATCGCTTGTGATTTCCATTCCTAAATCTGTAAACATTGTTTTGACCACTGGAGTCATTAATGAAACAATGTCTGATGCCTCTTGTCTAACTTTTTCATCATTATGATTAAGGCTAACCTCAGTCTGCTGAGATAACCAAAAACATAATGCTCTTTCTCCTTCAATTATAGATTTCATATTTAGTAAAGATTTTTTGATATCCGCATGATCAATTATATAGTCAGCACCATTAGTAGATTTATTATTATTTGTTTTTCCTTGTTTTCTTTCTTTGGCGTAACTTACTGAATTTTGATAAGCAATTTCAGATATACCGAGGCCTTGTATTCCAACAACAATTCTTTCTAAATTCATCATTGTAAACATGGCATTAAGTCCTTTATTTTTTGGTCCAATCATATAACCAACTGCATCATCAAAGTTTAATACACATGTAGCAGAACCCTTTATTCCCATTTTACTTTCGATTGATCCTGTGGAAATTCCATTTCTAGATCCTATTGATCCATCTTCGTTAACTTTAAACTTAGGAACCAAAAATAAACTTATCCCTTTAGTTCCTTTGGGTGAGTCGCTTGCTCTTGCTATAACTAAATGGATAATGTTTTCTGTTAAATCATGATCGCCTGAAGTAATAAATATTTTTTGACCATTTAATTTAAAAGTTCCGTCAGATTGTTCTACGGCTTTTGTTTTTAACAAACCCAAATCTGTTCCACAAACTGGTTCTGTTAGACACATAGTTCCACTCCACTTACCTTCAACCATTTTAGATAAATATTTATTTTTTATTTCTTCTGTAGCATGATGATGAATACAATTATATGCTCCTATACTTAATTCACTATATAGTTTGAATGAAAGACTTGCAGATGAAAGCATTTCATCAAAAAAAGCACTTACAGTTTTTGGCATACCTTGTCCACCGTATTTTGGATCACATGATAAAGATTGCCAACCATCAGCTATAAATTTATTGTAGGCTTCTTTATAGCCAGGTGGAGTTCTAACAATTCCATTTTCTAGAATTGTGGGATTTTCATCCCCAATTTTAGCTAGAGGCAATATTATATTTTGATTAATTTTTGCTGCCTCTTCCAAAATATTTTTTACAAGGTCTGGGGTAACATCATTATATTTTTCAATTTCATTATAATCTTTATTGTTTCTCATTTTTTCATAAAGAAACATCATATCTTTTACAGGAGCAGTATAAGTAGTCATAATTATAGAGATTAAAATAAGTTAAATTATTTATTTTTGCAAACACGCAATTATAGCATTTCCCATGGCTTCTGTGGAAACTTCTTTATTACCTTTAGAAAAAATATCTTTTGTTCTCAAGCCATCGTCTAAAACTTTTTGTACAGCACTATCTAATTCGTCTGCTTCTTTTTCTAAATTTAGTGAATATCTTAAGGCCATAGAAAAACTTAGGACTGTTGCAATTGGATTAGCTATTCCTTTGCCTGCAATATCAGGTGCTGAGCCATGAACGGGTTCATACATAGATCTCATATTGCCATTCTTGTCTTTTGCACCAAGTGAAGCAGATGGTAGTAAACCAAGTGAGCCTGTTAACATAGCAGCTTCATCTGAAAGCATATCTCCAAAAAGATTATCAGTTACTATAACGTCAAACTGTTTAGGATTTCTTAACAATTGCATTGCACAATTATCTGCTAGCATATGATTTAATTCTATTTCTTTATATTCCTTTTCGTGAAGAGCTTGAACTTCTTCTTTCCATAATTGTCCAGCCTCCATCACATTTGATTTTTCACAGGATGTAACTTTATTTTTTCTTTTTTTAGCTAAATCAAAAGCTACCCTAGCAACTCTTTCGATTTCACTTGAAGTATAAGTGTGAGTATTAATTCCTTTACGTTCGCCATTGTCAATTGGTTTAATTCCTCTTGGTTCGCCAAAATAAATACCACCTGTCAACTCTCTAACTATCATTATATCAAGTCCTGAAACTATTTCTGGTTTAAGACTTGAAGCTTCTACTAACTGTTTAAAACAAATTGCAGGTCTTAGATTAGCAAATAATTTTAATTCTTTTCTTAATTTTAAAAGAGCTCTTTCAGGTTTTTTTGAAAATTCCAAGTTATCCCATTTAGGTCCACCTACTGCTCCTAATATAACTGCTTCACTTTCTAGAGCTTTGTAAAACACTTCATCGGTAATTGGGGTACCGTGTTTATCATAGGCCGCACCTCCAACCATGCCTTCATCTATATCAAAATCTAAAGATTTATTTTTATTAAACCATTTAATTATTTTTTTTACCTCTGAAATTACTTCTGGTCCAATTCCATCACCTGGTAATAATAAAATTTTTCTTTTTTTTACTTTAATCATTAAAAATCCATGGTTTATTTTTTTTCAAATTATTTTCGTATAAAGAAATTTTTTCTGATTTTTCTAAAGACAAAGCAATATCATCTAAACCTTCTAATAAACATATTTTTTTAAATGGATCAATTTTAAATTTAATTTCTTTATTTCCAAAAATAATTTTTTGATCTAGCAAGTTTATAGATATTTCTTCTTTTCTCTTTGAATAATCCGATATTTCTTTAATTTCTTCTTCTGTAATTTCTATGGGCAATATTCCATTTTTAAAACAATTATTGTAAAAAATATCTGCATAACTAGAACTTATAACGCATGTAATACCAAAATCTAATAAAGCCCAAGGAGCATGTTCTCTTGATGAACCACAGCCAAAATTTTTTCCTGCAATTAAAATTTTAGATTTGTTAAATGGACTCTGATTAAGAATAAAATCTTTTATTTCTTTTCCACTATTATCATATCTCATTTCATAAAAAAGATTTTTTCCTAATCCTGTTCTTTTTATTGTTTTTAAAAACTGTTTAGGAATAATCATATCCGTATCTATATTAACTATAGGCAAATATGCAGGTATACTTTTTAATGTGCTAAACTTATTCATTTAATCTTGATACTTTCTAACATCATCTAAATTTCCAGAAATCGCAGCAGCCGCAGCCATCGCTGGACTTACCAAGTGAGTTCTTCCTCCTCGTCCTTGACGACCTTCGAAATTTCTGTTTGATGTTGACGCGCATCTTTCCTTTGGTTTTAGCTTATCTGCATTCATTGCAAGACACATTGAACAGCCAGGTTCTCTCCATTCAAAACCTGATTTTTTAAATATTTTGTCTAAACCCTCTTGTTCAGCCTGTTCTTTAACTAATCCTGATCCTGGAACAACAAATGCTTCGACATGATTTGATATTTTTTTATCTTTTAATACTCTTGCAGCATCCCTAAGATCTTCAATTCTACCATTGGTACAACTGCCAATGAATACTTTGTCAATTTTTATATCTTTTATATATGTGTCCGGCTTCAAACCCATATATTTTAAAGATCTTTCAATTGAATTTTTTTTATCTGGATCCTTTTCGCTGTTAGGATTTGGAACTTTTCC